>CAUJIK010000036.1 GCA_963205255.1 Pseudomonadota bacterium | reverse complement strand
ATCACGCCCTCGATGAGGCCCGTGGCCAGCAGCTCGCGCATCTCCGGCACGAAACTGATCACGCCCTGCGCGGCATGCGCTCCCGAGGTCACGCGCAGCAGCACATCCTGCGGCTCATGCGGCGCCAGCAGCTCGAACTCGGCGCGCCCATTGCGCGCCGGCAGCTGCACGCCGCTGGTGGCACGGTCGGCATCGAACCGGCCCGGGCCCATCTCGTCGGTGGCCGCGCCCGGCAGGCGCAGACGCCCACCGCTATGCTCCACCGTGACGAAGGCTTCACCGGCAAGCGCCTTGCCTTGCTCGTCGAACAATTGCACCACCACCCGCACTGGTGACTGGCCGTCGGCGGCAACGCCGTCACGGTCCACTTCCACCACCACACGGTCCACCGCGCGGTTGGCGCGATAGTCCACGCCGCCGGACTCGGCTTCGAGCACCTGCGGCGCGCGCGTGGGCGATTGCGGTGTCTGCGGATACAGGGGATCGCCCGCACCCAGCACCGGCGTAAAACGCCGCTCATAGGAAACGTTCTGTGCCGAGGCGAGCGCGCTGGCTACGGCCAGGGACACCGCCACCGCGGTACGCAGGGTCGTGCGGCTCATGGCTGCACCTCCCGTGAAGCGGCGGCATCATTGGCAGTGGCCCTCGGCTCGACGATGGGCCGCTGGTTGGCGCTGTCGGTGGCCTGCTGCGGCGCGCGCAGCGGCTTGCTCTCGAAGCGCAGTGCTCCCTGGCCCGGTTCGGTCTCGGGTGCGCGCACCTCGCCCTGCGTGCGCCGCGCCTTCACCTGTTCGAGCACCGGATTCGAGCAGCTGCCAACGATGAAATCAGCCCGATGCAGTTCGCCGTTCTTGAGGTCCAGTAACAGGCTGTCGGCATCGCCCAGATTGCGGTTGCTGCTGGTGGTCAGACGCGCGCCGCGTGGCAGCGTCGACGGATCCACCTTCATCGTATGGCTCTGCGGCGAGAGGCCGCAGTAGCTGTACTTGCCTTCGGAGTCGCTGATCATCCAGGTTCCATCCTCGATGTACATGCGCACGCCAGGGATGCCCAGCTCTTCTTCGTCCTGCACATGGTTGCCGTTGCAGTCCACGAAGATCTTGCCCAGCACGCAGGCTTCCACCGCGAACACGCCACCGCTGACGATCACGCGGTACTCGGCCAGATTCGATGCGACCACGCCGCTTGGCAGAGGCGCGAGCGTCGCCGGATCGACGCAGCCGCTGGCCATGGCGCAGCCATGCGCGCGGGCACGGTTGATGCCATCGCCCTGCTGGCTGCCGACGCCCACGCGCACGCGGTAGGTCAGCGTCTTCTGCGTGTTCGCGGCCAGCGTGCCCACATCAAACACCAGCGTCGGGCCGGGGCTGCCCAGCGGCGCGGCAATGGCCGCGCCGTCCACGCGCGCGGAACCATTGATGTAGGTGAAGCCATGCGGCAGGCGGTCGATCACATTGACCGCCGGCAGCGCGCCGCCCGCGATCTGCCGCAGCACGATGGTGTAGAGCAGCGTATCGCCCACTTCCACCGTGCGCCGGTCACCGGTCTTGGTGATGGCGAGGCCCGGCGCCACTTGCGGATCCAGCGGGATGTGGTTGTGCACCGGCACTGCCACGGCCGAACCCATGTCCAGTTCCAGGTAGTACGTGGTGCCGGAACCGGCCGGCGCCGTCGGCGCCACGGCGCCCGGCAGCACCGGATAGCCCACACCCGGCGTGGACGGCGACGCGAAGCCACCGTCCTGCGCGGGAATCATCGTGGACTGGAAGGTGTAGCCGGCCGGCGGCGTCACCGAGATCTCGAAGCGGCACGAAGGCGGCGCATCCGGCCCCATCAGGAACTGGTACACGCCCTCCGCACCCACCGTCATCGACACCGACATGCCCTGCACCGTGTAGCCGCCACCGGCGACATTGAGCAGGTGCTGGTCCGGCAGATAGCCGGCGCAGCTGCCCACGGGTGTGAGCGTCACGCGCGAACCGGGCAACGGTCCGCGAGTCACGGAGTCGTAAACCACACCGCCGGGATTCAGCGGCAGGCTCTGCTCGGCGAGGTTCTCGCCAGCCGCCAGCACCACCGCCAGATGCGTGATGCCACCATCGGTGCTGCGACAGGAGCTGGCCGTGCCATTGGCGATGGCAGTGACCTCATCGCAGGCCACAGGCGGCGCGCCGGTCTCGCCGCTCACCGGCGAACCCATGATCACGCCCGAAGACGGATCACGGAAGCGGATGCGCAGCGGCACGCTCGGAATCTGGTCGGCGATGCTGTAGCGGCCATCGGTGCCGGTGATGGCCGTACCGACCACCTGCCCCGCGGCATCCACCGCTTCGACCACCCAGCCCGACAACCGGCGATCGCCGCCATCGAGCAGACCGAAGTCACTGCCCTGATCCATCCACACCGTGCCGGACACCGAAGCCGACAGCTGCACCGGCGTGGGCAGGCGGCAGGCGTTGTGGGTGATCGCCGGCGCGCACACCGGCAGGTCCGCAGTATTGCCCTCGAAAGCGGCGCGCTCGGCCGCACTGGGCTCGCGGAAGCTGTTCTCGCCGCCGCCGGAAACCAGCACGGCATTGTCCACCGGCGACGCCGCGGCGGCGGAAGCCGCGACGCGCACCCGCGCCACGATGCCATCGTCGGAGGCCGCGCCGGGCGCGACCACCGTGCTGCTGGTGCAGCGGAATTGGCTGTCGCCGATCGTGCCCTCGCAGATCCAGCCGTTACCGGACGGCGTTTCCACCAGAGTCAGGCCCGCCGGCAGGCGGTCCTCCACCGTGTACGGCGCATTGCTGGGCTGCTGCCCTGCATTGCGCACGCGGATCAGATAGCTGCCGATGTTGTTGGCGGTGAAGGCGGCCGGCGTCGCGGTCTTGCCGACCACCATGTCGGGCGAATCGCCGATCTCGCCGAAGTTGTTGTCCACCGACTGCGAACCGTGGGACAGCACGATGCCGCTGATGGCCGAGGTCGCTTCGGTCACGGGCGTTGCCGTGCCCACCGTGGCGCCGCCGATGGTGCCAGCCGTGGTGATGCCATTGAGCGTCGCCGGCGGCTGGTCGGGCTGTGTCACCTTGTAGGTGCCGGGACGCAGGTCCTCGAAGCGGTAGTTGCCATCCGCGTCGGTGATCGTGGTGAGATTCACCACCTGCCCCAGTTCGTTGGTGCCGGTCAGCACCAGCTGCACGCCGGCAATGCCGGTCTCCGCGTTGTCGATGAGACCGTTGTTGTTGCCGTCGTTGTAGACACGCCCGGAAATCGCGCCGGCGGGAATCTCGCCGAACAGGTTGTTCACCGAGGTGCTGCCCGGCGTCAGCAGATTGATGGCAGTGATCGCACTGGGAGTGGTGGCAACCGGCGTAGCCGTGCCGGAAGTCACGGCACCCACCGTGCCGGCCGTGGTCTGGCCGTTGTTCGTGCCCGCCGGCTGGTCCGGCTGGGTCAGATCGTAGATGCCCGGCCGCAATCCCGCGAAGCTGAAGTTGCCGCCCGCATCGGTGGTCGTGGTCAACGACACGGCCGCGCCGCTATCGTCCGTGCCCGTCAGCGTGATGGTGACGACTTCGATGCCCGGCTCGGCGCCGCCCGGCGTGCCATCGTCATTGGTGTCGTAGAACACGCGGCCGGACAGCGCGACGCCAAACACCTCACCGAAGTTGTTGTCCACCGAAGCACCGCCCGCGGGCAGCACAATGTCGGAGATCACGCTCGGAACGGTGGTCACAGGCGTGGCAACGCCGATGCTCACTCCGCCGACAGTGCCGGCCACGGTGATGCCGTTCAAGGTGGGTTGGCCCGAGACCAGCGGCTGTTCAGCCTGCTGCGTGACCGTGTAGTTGCCGGCAGGCAGGTTGTCGAAGCGATAGAGGCCATTGGCATCCGTGACCGCGGAGGGCACGACGTTGCCGAACACATCCAGCGTGCCGGCAGGCAGGCTCACCGTGACGCCGGCGATGCCGTTCTCGCCCGCATCACGCACACCGTCGTTGTCCGCATCGAGCCAGACATGGCCCGACACGCTGCCGGCGAGCAGACCGAAATCCACCTCGGCGCCCGCGGCAGGCAGGTTCGTCAGCGCGTAGGTGCCGGAGTTGTTCTCCTGTGCGCGCGCGAGGCCCGTGGGCAATGTGGTCACGATGCGGTAGTTCTGTCCCGTTACACCGCCGCCGTAGCTGTAGCCGCCACTGGCATTGGTGGTCAGCGTCACGGGCGCCGGATCATCGCCGGTGCCGAACACGCCATCCGGGCCCGCGCCCTCGATGGTCACGGTGACGCCCGGCACGCCGGTGTCACCCACATCACGATCGCCATCATCACCACGGTCCAGATAGACCACGCCGCTGATGAGCACATTGGCCAGCTCGCCGAACAGATAACCGGTGGCCGCCTGGCCCGCGGACGGCGCAATGCCGTCGATGACATTCGACGTCGCGGCACTGCCTGGCGTCGCGGCATTGCCTGCCGTATGGCGGCCATCGATGTAGCCGGCCGGCTGGGTTTCGGTCAGCGTGTAGGTGGTGCCGGCCTGCGGCGGCAGCAGATCGCGGAAGATGTAGTTTCCGGAAGCGTTGGTCTGCACGCTGAGGTTCACGGCATTGCCGGCAAGGTCGGTGCCGGTCAGCGTCAGCGTGACATCGGCGATGGCGTTCTCGCCGGCATCGAAGCTGCCGTTGTTGTTGTTGGCGGTGGTGGCCGAGAAATCCTCGAACACCTGGCCCGCGATCGAGGCCAGCGTGCGGCCGAAATCATTGCCCGACGAGCCGCTGGGCGGCAGGCCGGTGATGGTGATGACACTGCCGGGGTTCTCCGCGCCCGCGCCGTAACCGTCCGGCGGCGTCATGGTCACGCGGTAGTTCTGGCCCGCGACGATGTCCGTGAACGCATAGGCGCCATTGGCATCGCTCTGCACCACTATGGGCGCCGGATCATCGCCATTGCCGAAGATCCCGTCGGAGCCCGCGCCGGTCAGCGTGACGGTGATGTTCGTCAGACCGCCATTAGCCGCCGAATGTGCGTTGCCCGCATCGCCGGCATCGAAGTCGCCATTGCCATTGCGATCGACATAGACGCTGCCGGCGATGCCCGTGATCGCGTCCTCGCCGAAGTTGAACGCAGTGCCGTCGGTGCCGGCGGAAAGATCGATGTTGCTGATGCGGTCGGTGGTGGCGGCATCCGCACTCACGCCGGTGCCCGCCGTGCAGCCGCTGGCGCAGGCCGCGCCGCCGATGAGGCCTGGATTCACCGCCGTCGGGCGGTTCTGGTACGTGCCGGCAGGCAGTGCCTCGCGCAGCGTATAGGTGCGCAGCGGATCGAGATCGCTGAAGGTGTAGGCGCCGGCAGCATCCGTGGTGGCGGTGGTCAGCACCGAACCATCCGCGGCATCGAGCAATTCGATGACGGCGCCGGCAATGGCGGCATCACCTGCATTGCGCACATTGTTGAAGTTGCCGTCCACGTACACGAAGCCCGACAGCGACGGCCGGCGCACTTCAGGGAAGTTGTAGGCCGTGCCGCTGTCCGCGCCGCCGACGACGATGCCGGCATAACTGGAGTCCGGCGCGCCGGCGGCATAGATGCCGCCCAGCGTGGGCGCGTCAGGTCCCGCGGCGGGAGGCGCCGCGGGGCTGTTGACGTAGCCCACAGGCTGGGTCTGCGTGAGCGTGTAGCCCGTGGCATCCGAAGGCGCGAGGTTGTCGAAGCTGTAGCTGCCATTCGCGCCCGTGGTCGCGGTGCGGTTCACCGGATTGCCATAAGCATCCGTGCCGGTCAGCGTGAGCGTCACGCCGCCAATGCCAGGCTCGGCGGGCGTCTGGCGCGTGCCGCCATCGGCGCCCGCACGATTGCGATCCTCGAACACCACACCGACCAGCGATGAACGCGTGACGGCGAGCGGCACCGTCGTGGAGTTGTTGCCCGGAATCGGGTCGAACTGCTCCGTGGTCACGGCGGCAGTGTTGTTGCTGGTACCGCCCGTGGGGTAGCTGTCCCAGCGCGCCGGAACCAGGATGCGCACTTGGCCAGTGACAGTGACGTCGCCCAGGTTGCAGGTGAGCACAACGCCAGCAAGTACGCAGCTGCCCGTGCCGGCCGGCTGCTCATCGCCGCCGGGATCGGGTCCGATCTTCTGCCAGGTGACCGTGCCCGTGACCACGACGCCCGCGGGCAGCGTGTCGGTCACCACGGTGCCGGCACCGTTCAATGGGCCGCTGCCGCCGCGGTCGCGCGACAGACTGGCGCCGGGACCGTTGTTGACCACTTCGATCACGTAATAGAACGGCTGGCGCAGCGTCACGCTCGCCACCGAAGGCGGCAGCGCCGCGGCCGGATCGCTGCCGGGCGCCTGCGTAACCATGGTCTTGGACACCGCAAGATCGGCGCGCGCGCGGATGGTGGTTTCCTGATCCGCCGTGTCGTTGTCAGGATTGCTGTCGGTCTCGTTGGCGCTGGCTGTGGCGCTGTTCGCCAGCGTATCTCCCGAGGCGCCCGGAGGCGTCTCGTAGCGGTAGCGCAGGTACAGCGTGCTGCTCTGGTTCGGCGCGATCACGCCGGGCAGATTGCTGCCACTGAAACCCGCGCCCGGCATCACGCAGTCCAGCGTCAGCGCAGCGCCGACGGTGGGGTTGCTGCCCGCCGTTATCGTGCAGTCATCCATCGCATAGGTGCCGCCCGGCGTCGTCGACGAGCCCATGAAGCGCACCGTGCGTCCAGCCTGCGGCGTGATGACATCGGCGATGCGCACATTGGTGGCCAGCGACGGACCGCTGTTGTGCACACTGACACGATAGGTGATGAGGTTCTGCGAAAGATCGATGGCATCGAAGCCCAGCGGGTCCACGCCCCCGGGAAAGCCCACGTCCTCCTTGTTCGTGAGGAGGTCCACCACGCCCGAGACGAAGGGCAGCGATGCGCTGCGCGTATCGTCCGCGGCGCTGGTGTCGATGTTGAAATTGAAGTTGCCGTTGGCATCACTGCCGATGGCCGGGTCGGCGACGCCGTCGCCATTGCGGTCGAAGAAGAAATCCGCGATGTTGTCGAAGGTGCGGCCGCTGTTGATGGCATTCACATTGGGCCGGATCACCACGGTCAGCGCTTCGGTCTGCTGATTGACCAGGGAAAGCGGCGCGCACTGGATGGTGACTGTGGCCGAGCCATCGGTGGGATTGGAATAGGACATGCCACCCGGCGCCGGCGTGCTCGCCACACCCGCTCCGGCCGTCGCCGTACAGGCCGTGGTGCCGCCGCCGCTGCGCACGGCGCTCAGCAGCACGAAGCCGGCATCGTTGGCCGGCAGCGTGAACACGTCGCGGAACACCACGCCCGGCACCGTCGACGGCCCCTCATTCTGATAGTCCATGCGGTAGGAGGTGTTGACGCCCGCCTGACCGGTGGCCGAGGAAGTGATGACCTTGCCGGTGGTGCGCATGTTGGCGACACGCTCCACCTGCATCCAGTCCGATGCGCTGTTGTTGGCCGTGTTGATCTCGCCCACCGATCCGGGCACGGCGGCGTCGACGCCCACACCGGCGGTATTGCAGAAAGCATTGTCAGTCGCGAGGCCCCCGCAAGTGCCGGGACCGAGCCCCGTGCTGTCGAACAGCGGACGCTGCGCGCGCACCACTATCGTGGCGGTGGCGCCATTGACCAGCGGCGTGGCGCCGGAGCGGCAAACCACCGACGCGCCGGACACGCTGCAGTTCCACCCAGCCGGAACCGTGGGCGTTGTAACGATGGTGCGGCCAGGCACATAGCCTGGCACGGTGTCGTTGACCACGACGCCGGTAGTGGCATCACCGCTGTTGGTCACTTCGAGGGTGTATTCGACGGCCGTGTCGCTGATCGTCAGCACGTTGTCGGCATTGCCCACGCCATTGGTGCGCTTGGTGATGCCCAGATCAGCACGCTCGTCGGTGGTGCGTATGCCGGCGCCGCTGCAATCGTTGCCGGTCTCGGGGTCCACATTGATGCCGCCGCCCGTAGTGGGCTCCAGCGATCCACCCGAACCACCGGTGCAGGCGGTGTTAGTGAGCGTGCCGGCGGCGCGCGCACGCGTGATGAGCTGCAATGCCGGGGCATTCGCATCGACCGCCAGCGGCAATGCGCCGGCCTGCAGGTCGCAGGTCACCCTCTGACGCGCCGGCGGAACCGCGTAGGGCACGTCCACCGAACAACTCCAGGACGATCCGCTGGCGGAAACGAACTCCTCTCCAGGAGCGAGCTCGTCCACCACCTGCACCTGCCCGGTAGCCACGCGCGGCCCCAGGTTGCGCACCCCGATCGTCGAGGTCATGCGGCTGTCGGTATCCGGTCCGACGGCGTCCCACACTGCGACCAGCGCCGGCTGCTTGGTCTTGGAAAGCGTCAGGTCGGAACCATCGGCCAGCACCGTGAAGACGGCGCTGCCGTTGTTGTTGTTGGTGCCCTGCAGCGGACCATTGGGGTCTGCCGTCGCCGAGGCGATAGTGGCCGTGTTGGTGACATCGCCGCTGCTGTTCGCGCCAGTGGCCGGCACCGTGGCCTCAATGGTGATGACTTCCACCGCGCCGGGCTGCATGTCGCCGCCGCTGCGGCTGCAGTTGCGTACGGTATCCGCCGCGGCGTTGGAGCAGCTCCAGCCGGCAGGCACGTCGCCGCCGGTGATCACGAAGCCCGCGGGCAGAGCATCGACGAGGGTCACGCCCTGTGCCAGGCTGGGTCCGAGATTGCGTGCCGTGAGCGTGAATGTGACCGATCCACCGGCAATTGCGGGTGACGGCGACACCGCCTTGGCGACGGTGAGATCCGCTCCCGGAGTTACCGGTGTCTCGATCTGCGCCTGGTTGTTGCCCGTATTGGGGTCCGGCGTGCCGATCGCTTCGACGATGGCCGCATTGATGATGGTGCCGGTGCCGGCGTTCACGCGCGCACGGAAGCTGAAACTGGTGCTCGCTCCCACGTTCAGGGAGCCGGCATGGGTGGCCGTGGTGGTGCCGGAGTTGAAGGTCCAGCCCGCGCCGCTGAAACTGCCCGAGACATAGCTCGCCGCCGCGGGCAGCGAATCGACCACACGGAAATTCGTCGAGATGCTGGGACCGTCGTTGGTGACGGTGAGCGTATAGGTGACTTCACCGCCGCCAGTGACCGGGTCTGGCGATGCGGCCTTCACGACCCGCAGATCGCCGGCATTCTGCAGCGTGGTCTGCTGGTTGCGCAGGTTGTTGACGGCGTTGCTGTCAGTGGCAAAGAAGTCATCGCCCAGCGTCAGGCCGCTGACTGGCGTGGCGGCAGATGGCGTGGCGGCCTGAAAACCCAGCGCGCCACGCACGGCGATCGTGCCGGGCGGCATGCCCGATGTGTCGATGCCGATCTGGAAAGAAATCGGCGGCGCGCCGCCCGTCAGCGGACCGTGGTTGCAGACGACGCGCGTCGGCACGCCGCCATCGGCAGCGCAAAACGCCGGCAGCGATGCCGCGCTGGAACCGGCCGGCAGATCGAAGATGCTGGTGGCAGGCGAGGAAGTATCCGGAGCGCCGTTTTCGAGGGTGATGGAATAAACCACCGGAGCCCCCGCAGGCACAGGGTCATAACCCGTATCGGAAACGTCGACCAGGACCAGGTCGACTGACCACGCGAACGGTGCGGTGAATCCGAAAACGAAAAGCGATAGCAGCGTCTTGCGCCAGCTGTGCCGGAAGCCGCGGACAGCTGCCGACCACAAAGTCCCTTTCAGCACTCCAGATCTCCCTATCTACCCGTCCGAAACAAACGATGGCGGGCTGGGCAGATTATGGATAGTCGTGAACTGGCAAAACAAGACACGAGTCTCACGCCGAAGAAGTCGTATCCCGCCACTGACTGACGTTGCGCGAGCAAAGATTGCGGGAATGCCGCACACTTGAATCCTCATGTCGGTGAACCTACTCACACCACTGGATGACCTGACGGTGCTGGAGGCACGCGGACCCGACACCGTGCGCTTCCTCCAGGGACAGCTCTCGCAGGATCTGCGGTTGCTCGCCGAGCGCGGCTATCTGCTGGCCGGGCTGCACAATCCGCAGGGACGATGCCTTGCGGTGCTGCGGCTGTTGCAACCCGGGACGGAACAGGTGCTGATGGTGTTGCCGGCGCAGCTGTCGCAGGACGTGCTCGGCCTGCTGTCGCGCTATGTGCTGCGCGCCAAGGTGCGCGTCACGGATGCCTCGTCCGGTTGGCGCGTCTACGGACTCGCAGGCGGCAGCGCGGCGCAAGGCGCAGGCGCAGGCGCAGGCGCAGGATTGCATGTTCCTCTCGATGCGCAGGGCCAGCGCCAGCTGCTCATCGCGCCGCGCAGCGAACCGGCGCCGTCCGGCACGCCGTCCGATCGCAACAGCTGGCGCCTTGCCGACATTGCTTCGGGATTGCCGGAAATCCTCACCGCCACCTCCGGTCTGTTCGTCGCGCAGATGCTGAACCTCGATCTGCTGGACGGCATCTCCTTCAACAAGGGCTGCTATACCGGGCAGGAAATCATCGCCCGCGCGCATTACCGCGGACAGGTGAAACGGCGCATGCAGCGCTTCGTCACGGCTTCCGCGACGCCGCTGGAACCCGGCGCCCGCGTGCAACTCGCCGACGGACGCGGCGCGCAGGTGGTGATGGCCGCCGTCACTCCTGCCGGCGGGCAGGAATTCCTGGCCGTCGCGCCTCTGGCAACGGATGCGCACGAACCCTCCCCCGGCACGCCGGCAGACACCCAGGGTCCGCTGCTCGCCGCAACCCCTTTGTCGCTGCCCTACCTGTGACGCTGCGCCGCGCTGCAGGCCGCCGCACTGGACCTGCGCACGGCCTTCATCAACCAGCCGGTGGAAGTGGCCGCGCTGCGACGGCAGTTCGCCAGTTTCCTCGGCCTGGGCCAGCATCGCCCCACCTTCTGGTGCGTGTGGGCCGCGGGCCGCGCATGCCGGCGTCGCTGCGCCGGCCGGTCGAGTCGGTGATCGTGCCGCCTACGCGCTGACGGACCGCGCGTTGAGGTCGATGCGTTCCAGCCGCGAGTTATCGATGGGCGCGTTGAGGAACAGAGGCCCGGTGTGCAGGAAGCGCTCCTCGCCGTCGGTGACCAGGAAGCGCAGCTGCCCGGGCCGCGTTCCCATCGATGCCTCATGCAGCAAATGCTTCCCGGTCAGCAACTCCTGCAATGCGCGCGCCGTGGTCTCGGCCGAATCGACGATGACCACATCCGCGCCCGCCGCGAGACGGATGGCACCGAGCAATGGCGGAAAATGCGTGCATCCCAGCACCAGCGTGTCGGGCGCATAGGCGGTATCGCCGAACAGCGGCTCGATATACCGCCGCGCCACCGCCTCGACGATGGGGCCGCGCACCCAGCCTTCCTCCGCCAGCGCCACGAACAGGCTGGCCGCAACGGCGCTGACCCGCGCCTGCCGCAGCCCGGTGATGGCGCGCTGGTAAGCACCGCCGCGAACCGTGCTTTCCGTGGCCAGCACGGCGATGTGGCCGCTGCGGCTGGCCTGCACCGCCGCCACCGCGCCGGGCTCTATCACGCCGATCACCGGCAGGTCGTCGAAGCGTTGCCGCAGCGCCGGCAATGCCGCCGCCGATGCAGTGTTGCAGGCCACAACCACGGCCTTCACGCCGCGCGCCACCAATGCCTCCACGGCCTGCAGCGCATAGCGCTCCACCGTGCCAGCCGTCTTGGTGCCATAGGGCAGCCGCGCGGTATCACCGAGGTAGAGGAAATCCTCTTCCGGCAGGCGCGCGCGCAGCGCCGCCAGCACCGTCAGTCCACCGACTCCCGAATCGAATACGCCGATCGGAAGCGCGCGCGTCGCCCGGTCGGTCAAGCCCCGCTCTCCGGACGCACCTGCGGAAACAGCAACACGTCGCGGATCGCCGCCTGGTCGGTGAGGAACATCACCAGCCGATCGACGCCGATGCCCAGACCCGCCGTGGGCGGCATGCCGTATTCCAGCGCGCGGATGTAGTCGGCATCGTAGAACATGGCCTCATCGTCGCCGGCGTCCTTCAATGCAACCTGCGCCTGGAAACGCGCCGCCTGATCCTCCGGATCGTTGAGCTCGGAGAAACCATTGGCCAGCTCGCGGCCGGCGAGGAAAAACTCGAAGCGGTCGGTGAGGAAAGGATCGGCATCGCAGGCGCGCGACAGCGGCGAAACCTCGGCCGGATAGGCGTGGATGAAAGTGGGATCGTGCAGCGTGTGCTCCACGGTGTGGTCGAAGATCGCCACCTGCAGCTTGCCGGCGCCATCCCGGGTATCGAACTTCGCGCCGATCCGCGCGCACCACTGGCGCAGATAGTCCACGTCGCGCAGGCGCGCCGCATCGATGCCGGGATTGTTCTGCAGGATGGCCTCCTGCATGGTCACGCGCCGGAATGGCCGCGCGAGGTTGTACTCACGCCCCTGATAGCTGAGCGTGCGCGCGCCGGGCTGCACCACATCCACCAGCGCGATGACCAGCTCCTCGGTGAGGTCCATGAGGTCGCGGTAATCGGCATAGGCCCAATACAGCTCCATCATGGTGAACTCGGGGTTGTGGCGCGTGGACAGCCCCTCGTTGCGGAAGTTGCGGTTGATCTCGTAGACCTTCTCGAATCCGCCCACCACCAGACGCTTGAGATACAGCTCCGGCGCGATGCGCAGGTACATCTGCATGTCCAGCGCATTGTGATGGGTGACGAAGGGACGCGCCGTGGCGCCGCCCGGGATGGGCTGCATCATCGGCGTCTCCACTTCCATGAAGCCGCGCTGGTCCAGCTCGGTGCGCAGGCGGCGGACCAGCCGCGTGCGCGCTTCGAACACACGGCGCGAATCCTCGTTGACGATGAGGTCCACGTAGCGCTGGCGATAGCGGGTATCCACATCCGCAAGGCCATGCCATTTGTCCGGCAGCGGCCGCAGCGACTTGGCGAGCAGACGCAGCGCGCCGACCTTCACCGACAGCTCGCCGGTGCGGGTGCGGAACAGCGTGCCCTCGGCGGCCACGGTGTCGCCCACGTCCCAGCCCTTGAATTCATCGTAAACGCCGGGCAACGCCGCGGCCTGCAGGAACAGCTGGATGCGCCCGGAAGGATCGGCGATCTGCGCGAAGCTCGCCTTGCCCATGATGCGCTTGGCCATCATGCGCCCGGCCACCTTCACCGCGATGCCGGCCTGCTCCAGATGCTCGGCAGTGCTCTGGGTATGAGCAGATTGCAGCTCTCCGGCATGGTGAGTGCGGCGAAAGTCGTTGGGAAACGCCACGCCCTGCGCGCGGATCGCCGCCAGCTTCGCGCGCCGCTCGGCAATGAGGTGATTCTCATCGTAAGCCTGTTCCAACGTCTCGCGAAGCGTTGGAGTCTGCTCCTGTTTTTCTTCGCTCATGCCTTACAGTCCCGCCTTGAGGCTCGCTTCCATGAATGGATCCAGGTCGCCATCCAGCACCTTGTCGGTGGCGCCCACTTCAACGTTGGTGCGCAGATCCTTGATGCGCGACTGGTCGAGCACATAGGAGCGGATCTGGTTGCCCCAGCTCACGTCGGATTTGGATTCCTCCAGCACCGCCGCCGCCGCATTGCGCTTGTTCACTTCCAGCTCGTAGAGCTTGGCCTTGAGCATCTTCATCGCCGTGGAACGGTTCTTGTGCTGGCTGCGCTCGGTCTGGCAGGCCACGACGATACCCGAGGGTCCATGCCGCAGGCGCACCGCCGATTCGGTCTTGTTGACGTGCTGGCCGCCGGCGCCGCTCGAACGATACACCTCCATCTCCACGTCGGCGGGATTCACTTCGATGCTGATGTCATCGTCGATCTGCGGCGAGATGAACACCGAGGCGAATGAAGTGTGGCGGCGGTTGCCCGAATCGAAGGGGCTCTTGCGCACCAGGCGATGCACGCCGGTCTCGGTGCGCAGCCAGCCATAGGCATAGTCGCCCTCGAACGCGATGGAAGCGCTCTTGATGCCCGCGACATCGCCGGGACTGGAATCGAGCACCTCGGTCTTGAAACCACGCGCGGCGCCCCAGCGCAGATACATGCGCATCAGCATCTGCGCCCAGTCCTGGGCCTCGGTGCCGCCGGCGCCGGCCTGGATGTCCAGATATGCGCTATGCGGATCCATCTCGCCACGGAACATGCGGCGAAACTCGAGCTCCCGCACCCGTGCTTCCAGCTGCGGCAGCTCCTTGTCGATATCGACCATCGCGGCCTCGTCATCCTCGGCCTCGGCCAGCTCCAGCAACTCGCTGGCATTGGCAAGCCCACTGCGCGCCGCGTCGAGCTGTTCGAGATCCGCCGTCAGGCGCGAGCGTTCGCGCCCCAGCTCCTGGGCGCGCTCGGGCTGGTTCCACACATCGGGCAGTTCCAGCTCGCGGCTGACTTCCTCGAGCCGTTCCTTCTTGCCGTCGTAGTCAAAGGAACCCCCTGAGCGTCGCGCAACGCTCCTCGAGATCACGGAGGGATTTCTTCAGCTGTCCGGTTTCAAATGCCATCGGTCGTTCCAGCGCGGTGCGCATATCGGGGTTGACCCCGCATTTTATCAGGCGCGGGAGCTTTCAGCCCTGCCGCAGGTGCTCGATGATGAGCTGCAGGCGCTGCTGCCCCTGATAGTGGTTCACATCCAGCCGGTACACGGCGCGCACCCGGCCGGCAGGCACCTCGCGCTGCTGCTCCGGGTCCAGCAGGTTGAAGGCAATGGCGTCCAGCCGCAGCCTCGAGCCGGCCGGCCGCAGCCAGAATTTCACATGCCTTTCGCCCAGCACGCGGCTGCTCTCGATGTCGAACTCGCCATCGAAGCTGGGCTCCGGAAACGCCTGCCCCCAGGGCGCCGCATCGCGCAGCAGCCGCGCCGTGGCCAGCGTCAGCTCCTCATCCTCCAGCGCTCCATCGGTCCAGATCGCCGGCTCGAAGGCCGCTTCGCGCAGCCAGTGAGCCACCTCGGCTTCGAAGGCACGCGCAAAGCGGTCCAGCGACTGCGCCGGCAGGGTGATGCCCGCCGCCAGCGCGTGACCGCCGAAGCGTTCGATGAGATCCGGCTCGCGCGTGGCGATGGCCTCGAACACATCGCGGATGTGCACGCCGGGCACCGAACGCGCCGAACCGCGCAGTCTCGCGCCCTCATCGATGGGCGCGAAGGCCACCACGGGCCGCGCCAACCGGTCCTTCACGCGCCCGGCGACCAGACCCACCACACCCTGATGCCAGCCCGGATCGTAGAGACATACGCCGGCATGACGCGACTCTTGAGCAAGCCTGCCGACCAGCCCCCGCACCGCCGCCAGTGCCTGACCCTGCATCTGCGATTCGATCTCGCGGCGCTGGCGGTTCAGCGCATCCAGCTCGGAGGCGAGCTGTGCCACATGGGCCGCGTCGTCTTCCAGCAGACACTGTATCCCCAGGCTCATGTCTTCCAGACGGCCGGCCGCATTGAGCCGCGGCGCCACGGCAAAGCCCAGATCACTGGGCACGACATGCGCCAGCTCGCGCTGGCCCAGAGCCAGCAGAGCGCGGATGCCGGGCACGCATTGCCCGGCACGAATGCGGCGCAACCCCTGCGCGACCAGGATGCGGTTGTTGGCATCCAGCGGCACCATGTCGGCGACCGTGCCCAGCGCCACCAGGTCCAGCAGTTGCGCCAGCGGCAGCGCACCGGCGGGCAGCAGGCCCTGCTCCTGCATCAGCCGGCGCAACGCGGCCAGCACATAGAAGGCCACGCCCACCCCTGCCAGCGCGCGACTGCCGAAGGGGCTGTCCGCGAGGTTGGGATTCACGATCACCTGGGCATCGGGCAAGGTGGCGCCGGGCAGATGGTGATCGGTGACCAGCACGTCGATGCCCAGTTCCCTGGCGCGCGCCACGCCTTCGAGGCTGGCGACGCCATTGTCGACGGTGACGATGAGGCTGGGCGCGCGCGGCAGCACATGCTCGACGATGGCCGGCTGCAATCCATAGCCGAAGCGGAAACGGTCGGGCACCGCGAAATCCACATGCGCGAATCCGAAACTGCGCAGGCCGCGCAGCAGCAGCGCGGTGCTGGTGGCGCCATCCACATCGAAATCACCGACCACCAGCACCCGCCGCTGGCGATGTGCCAGCAGCAATTGCGCGGCCGATTCGGTGCCGGGCAGCGAGCGCACCGGCAGCAGCCCCGCCAGATCGAAACCCGGCCCGGCATCGCCGTCCACGCCACGGGCCGCGAATATCCGCCGCAGCAGAGGCAGCTTCTGTGTCTCACCGGAGCCTGCGCATTCACGCACCCGGATGCGCGGTGGCGGCATGGCGGCGGCGCTCATCGTGCCGCCGCCGCGCGGGTCGAGCCCGCGCCCAGCGCGCGGCGCCAGCGGCGCAGCCAACCCGGCCTGCGCAACTGCCAGCGCGAAGCACCCAGGCGCAGCACGATCTGCTCGTGGTGGCATTGCTCCAGCGCCTCGCGCAGCGGAGCAAACCACTGCGTATCCAATGCCTGCAGTCCGGCCTGCCCCTCCTCCGCAGGAACAGTGAGCACTGCGACACCGCGCTCACCCGGAGCCCACTGCGCAAGACCCGAAGCCGCGCGCGGCTCATGACACACACCCATCGCCGCGAGGCCGTGCAGCAGCGGATCCGTTCCCGCCGCCGCCCACCCAGGCGCAGCGGCGACCGCATTGCGCGGCAGGCACGACGCACCACCCCACAGCCACAGGCGTGTGACCGGCAGAAGGCCGCGCCTTGTCCGCCCGACATTCACAGGCAATTCGTGCAGCCACATCTCGGTCTCGGCCGCCAGCCGGCGCAGCGCGGGCGGCAACCGCGGGAATTCCGGCGACAGCTCTCGCCCACACCAGTGAAGCGGATCCTCTTCGCCCGAGGTCCGGTCACATTGCGCGTTCGCGGAATCACTCGTCGCCAGCAGCAATCCATCGCCCAGCGCATGCAATGTGCCGGCGCCACCCAGATCGCGATTGAAGGCCGCGGCAATCTGACCGCACTCCTCCGGCCGCAGCTGCAGCACCCCCTGGGGATGCAGATGCACGCGGCTCATGCCCGCGATCTGGTGCACGGGCTGTGCGAACCACACCGCTGCGGCCGGCACATCGGGTGGCAGCGCCATCGCGGCCACGCTTGCCGGCGCGGGCAACGCACCGCCCGCTGGTGACAGCTCCCGCAGCAGCGCGGCGCGCCAGTCCGGCTCATCCACCCTGCCGCGGGCACAGTCCAGCAGCCGCCGCAGTTCGGGCAACAGCCGGGAAGCTTCGGCGCTGTCCGCGGCGGCGGCCGACAGTCCGGGGATGACTACATGCAGGGTCACATCGCGTATGGTAGCGGTGATGAAACTCCACGAGCAGACCATCAGACCCCAGCAGCTGATCACCGGCCATGGCGATGGCGCCATCATGATCAGCGGCCATGTGGTGCGCGCGCCCTGTCTGCTCAGCGCCACGCAGCTGGTCACCTCCTGGATCCCCGGCATCGACGCGCTGGCCACGGCAGACCTGGAAACCCTGTGGTCCCTGGAGCCGCGCATTGCATTGCTCGGCCACACACCCCCCGATCCGGCCCGCTGGAGGGAGCTGCGCCGCCAGTGCACCGCTCGCGGCATCGCCCTGGAGGTGATGGACCTGGGCGCCGCCTGCCGCACCTTCAATGTGCTGGCAGGCGAAGACCGCGCCGTCGCCGCGATGCTGTTTCCCTAAACAAAGCGGAAGTCGCCGATCGGCGACCATTGGGCCCGAAACGCAGGTGGCCGCATGGTGGGAGGGCTAAACTAGCGCCCCTTCATTTTCCCACCCGCGGGGTTCGCATGCGTGCCAAGACCATAGTCCTCATTGCCGCCGTTGCCGGCCTGGCCGGTTGCGCCCAGGCGGCGCAGCCCACGCCCAAGACCGACGACGAAAAGGCGCTGTATGCGCTCGGCGTGATCCTCTCGCGCAACATCCAGAGCTTCAATTTTTCCGACAAGGAGCTCGAGATGGTCAAGGCCGGCGTGAGCGACGGCGCCCGCGACAAATCCAAGCTCGGAGACAGCGACCTGGACGCCGTCATCCCGAGGCTGCAGGAACTGCAGACCCAGCGCACAGCGGCCGCGACGGAGAAGGAAAAGACCACCGGCAGCACTTACCTCGCGAAGGCTGCGACCGAAAAGGACGCGGTCAAGACCGAGAGCGGCCTGGTAATCAAGACCGTGCAGGCCGGCAGCGGCGACACGCCCACCGCCAGCGATGTGGTCAAAGTGCACTACACGGGCAAGTTCACCGACGGCAAGGTGTTCGACAGCTCGGTGGAGCGCGGTGAGCCGGCAACGTTCCCTCTGTCGGGTGTGATTCCCTGCTGGACCGAGGCCGTGCAGCTGATGAAGGTGGGTGGCAAGGCGCAGCTGACCTGCCCGCCGGAACTTGCCTACGGTGACGAAGGCCGTCCGCCGCAGATGCGCGGTGGCGCGACCCTGGTCTTCGACGTGGAGCTGCGGGAAATCATTAAGCCTGAGGCGGGGGCGGCGGCGTGGGCCCCCTAATGGGCCGCTCAAAGACGACGGCCGGTCGCGCCGTGACGCGGCGCGACAGGCCTACAGGAGGAAGACACAGAGGAGAAAGGACTAAAGATTCGCTCAAGCAACCAGTCATTCGGAGCTGACAGACTCGAATAATTGGCAAGCGCTTTTACTTGCTTTTGTATCGATCGGTTTTTTGTTCTAGTTGTGCCCGTCCCCAGCCGTCCACCTCTGTGCCTTCGCCCTGTAGGCCTGTCGCTAAGCGGCATCATGGAAGCATCTTTCAATGCCCCCCGCAAGGTCTTGACCTGGGCAAGCGTTTCAGACTAGCCCTCCCGGGTCAGGGACTCCCGCCCGGCATGCGCCATCGTTGTCACGCCACTGAGGGCTACTGCACGGCGTTGAAGAAGACGAACGTACCCTTGCGGGCCGATGTCAGCACCTCCGGCCTGCCGTCGCCGTTCACATCGGCCGTTACGACCTGGACACCGACGCCGGATCGATTGTGGATCAGGTGCGGCGTGTAGTTCACCGCACCGTCCGGCCCGCGAGTGAGCCGGAACCAGTACAGCACCGCCGGATCGTCGACATCATTCTCGTCATCGTAGCGGTAGCCGTGCGAGTACCAGCGTTTGCCGGTCACGATGTCCTTGAGGCCGTCACCGTCGATGTCCTCGAGCGTCAAGGCGTGCAGTTCGGTGAACGCCACCTCGTCCTGCGACTGCCGGTCGGCCGGCGCGCGCATGATCTGGTGCTCGACGAAACTGCCGTCCTGCTGCTGCCCGAACCAGGAGAGGCCCGGGCCGTGCGCGGCCAGGCTGGTGATGATGTCGTTGAGCCCGTCGCCGTTGACGTCGTACACGAAGATGTCCGCGCCGCCGTTGCCGAACCGCGCCGGGTGATACGTCCAGAGGCCGTCGCCGGGATTCTCGGGGTGCTCGAACCAGCCCAGTGGCGACACGAGGTCGAGGCGACCATCGCCATTGACGTCGCCCGTCGCCAGGCCATGGCCACTCCAGGTGCCCTTCTCCGACACGGGGACAAATGTCCACGGCTTCAGCGGATCGGACCAGTCCGCCTTGGAGTAACCCATCTGGGCGTCGGACCAGTTCGACCGCGTGGCCAGCTGCATGGTCAGTTCGGGACGACCGTCGCCATCCACATCAACGAACTGGTTCGCCTCGTTGGTGATGAGCGGCACGACCTGGTAATTGTCCCAGTTGCGCCGCTCACCCTTCGGGTTGATCCAGATGTGACCGGAGAATGTCGGCCGCGGACCGAAGGCCATTACCTTGAAGATATCGGGCCAGCCGTCACCGTTGAAATCGTATACCCAGTCCATGAACGAAGGCGGGTAGGAGCCGTGAGTGATCTGCCCGACCTGCGACTGGGGGTGCGAACCGGGGTACTCGGCACCGGCGATATTGATCGTCGCCGCCGGATAGATTTCGCGCGCTTCGACGAAATCCGGGCCAAGGTAGTAGAACGGCCCGGCCACGATGTCCTGGTGCCCATCCCGGTTGATGTCGCCGACGGCCACTCCTTCGGCGTAGAAGATGTCGCTCAGCAAGTGCGTGCGGAATCCGGGACCTGTCTTTTCCAGCGCGAGGCCCGCCACCCGCGTGGTGTGATCGCGCACGGTGATCAGATTGATGCGCACCGTGGCGCCGGCCGGCCCGGCCGCGCGCAGCGCAATCCGGCCATATTTCCGACCGCCATCCATCACCGTGTTCGGCAACCGCGTGCCGTTGTAGTTGCCGGACAGCACATCACCGCCCGACGAGAAGAACGCCTTGTTCGCACCGGCACGGACACCGTAGGCGCTCTGCGCGACGATCGATCCAGGGCTGCCGGCGCCGCCGCCATGCGCATCCTTGATGCCCGCGCAAGGCACGGGGGCGCAGCCGCCGGTGGTGAGATAGTTGGGGCCTTCCGAGATGACCTGCGCCGTATAACGCGGCATGGCCTTGCGCGCGAGCTCCCGACCCTGAGCATCGAATTCAGTGCGGAACAGCTGGCCCGCCGTGGGCCCCGCGAGCTCCAGCAGGACGCCGCTCGTGCTCCCACCCTGCTGCTCCGCGCGAATCATGATGCCCGGCTCACAGCCGTCACACTCGAACTCCATCGTCACGCCGGTATCGCCGTAGACGCTGTCGAGGACCAGCCAGCCTGTGCCGGTCTTGACCGTGCCGACGATGACGCCATTCTCGACACGCCAGTCGGCACCGCCCACCGGCTGCCAGCCGCTGAGAGTCGCCCCGTCGAAGACCGCCGGCGACTGTATCGCGATCGCATCGACCACCGGCGCGGGCGGCTGCGCGGTTGACGGACCAGGAGACGAAGGCGAGCAACCCGGGATGAACGCGGCGGGAAGCGCCAGTACAATGACCGGGCGGACAGCCTGCCATACCGTGTGACGATTCATACTCACCCCCAGGTTGTAGCCGTTGAACTCCGCCTACTGCTTCGCCGCGTCCATGGCGTTCAGGAACAGGAATGCGCCGTGACGCGCGTTGGTGACGATGTCCGGCCTGTTGTCGCCGTTGACGTCTCCGACCGCGAAATCGGTGCCGATGCCTGAGTTGTCGTGGATCAGGTGGGGCGTGAAGGTGACCTTGCCTCCATCCCGGCTGAGCTTGAACCAGTAGAGCACCGGAGGGGCCTGAAAGCCTTCCTCGCGATACAGATCGCCATGCGACCACCAGCGCTTGCCGGTGATGATGTCCTTGAGGCCATCACCGTCCATGTCGACCAGATGCACCACATGCAGTTCGGAGAACGGCGCGATCGTGTCCTCGGGCCCCGCCTTGTCGGGCGAGTTCATGATCATGTGGCGCTCCCAGCCGCCGCCGGCGGTCTGCTCATACCAGGCCAGCCCATAGCCGTGCCCGCGCAACGCACTGACAACGTCGGCGCGCCCATCACCGTTGACGTCGTAGGCGTGCATTTCGGCGCCGCCGCCACCGTCGGCGCGATCGGTGTAGACATCGAACGGAGCCGAATGAAAAACCCAGGGGTCGTCGGTCACCGCAGCGGGCTGCTCCCACCAGCCGTTGCCGCTGATGACGTCCATGCGACCGTCGCCGTTGATGTCGCCGCAGCCCAGGCCGTGCTGGGTCGGCCCCGGACGCTGGCTGCCCGCCCCGGTCTCCGATATCGAGTGGAACGTCCACAGCCTGGTCGGGTCATCATCCGCCGGAAACAGCCACCCCAGTCGACCATTGACCGAGGCCACGAGCACCTTGCGACCATCGTTGAACAGGTCGCAGGTCATGTGGGTTTCGCTGCGCGTGTACGGAACCACCAGATGGCGATCCCAATGGCGGTTCTCGCCACGGGGATTGATGTAGAGATAGACGGGGAAGCTTCTGTTGATCTCCTGCTGCAGCAGATCGGGCCAGCCGTCGCCGTTCCAGTCGGCAACCTCCGTGCCGCCGAACTCCGTATAGCTCCAGCCGATATTGCCGCTGACGGTCGTGGTGAATTCGTGCGACGTGCGCAAATCCGGGCCCTCGAACCAGAGCGGGCCGGCGATGATGTCCATGTGTCCGTCGCGATTGATGTCGGCGATGGCGGCGCTCTCGCCGTAGTACAGCTCCGACAGGCGCTGCATGGCGAAGCCGTCGCCGACCTTGCCGCTGGGCTCGGTGCGGACGATGTAGTCCTCGAACGCCAGGTCCTTGAGGCGCAAGCCCGGTGCGGCCTTGATCTGCGCATTGCCGAAGCTGCTGATGCCCTTCATGGGCTGGCCGGTGTTGACGTTCCTGCCGTTGATGGCCGCCGAGACCGCGCCATCACGAATGGCGAAGGTGACGTAGTTCCAGTCGTTGGCCTTGAGAGATATGGACGCTTGCGGGGCACCGCCGCCGCCACCGCCACCGCCACCGCCACCGCCGGCAGCAGGCGCCGGAGGCGCGCCCGGCGTCACCTCCCTGGAGATGTCGGCGAAGGTTGAGGGGCGCGGGGGCAGCGAATAGCGCTCGGGATCACGCTTGCTGAGGATCGTGCCGTTGGCGTCGACCGTTACGGCAGAGGTCACCCCGGCATCAGCCGGCGCCAGCGACATGTAGACGCCTTCGGTGGCCCCGTCGACAGTCCGGGCGCGGATCAGGATGCCCGTGTCGCAGGCGCTATCACAACGGAACCGGAACTTGATGCGCCCGTCCTGCCAGGCGTCCTTCATCTGCAGCCAGCCCGCACCGCCGCTGGAGGCGATCTCGCCTGAAGCCACAGTCCATCTGGCGGGGCCGACCGGCGTGAACGCGCTCATGCTGCGCCCATCGAACAGTGACTTGAATTCCGGCGACAGCGGTTCGGCCAGAGCCGTCACGGCCGCGCCATACAGCAAGACGGCGGACAAACTCAGGGCGCCGGTTTTGCAATTCATGATCCCCCCAGAGACTGGAATAAAAAATTCATTTCGAATAATAATCGAATAATACATTAAAATACTCCCCGATGCCCAATCGCATCGGGTACCCGCGTTGGATGGCAATGAACTATCCGCGCTGCAGAGCAGCAAAGGAGTCCGGATGGCCAAGTGCACAACTCCCATACTCTCCTTCACACTCCTCTTGATCGGCGCAGCCGCGGCGGCCGGCCCGACATTCAGACCGGATGCAGTCTTCAAAGGCTCGACGCTTTCCGGATGGACACCGCTAGGCCAAGGCGCAAGCTGGCGTGCGCAGGACGGCGACATCATCGGCATGCCGAAGCAGCTCACCGGCGGCTGGCTGGTGCTGGACACGTCCTTCCAGGACGTTGCGGTTCACACCACGCTGTCCTGCTCTGCGGGCTGCAAGGCAGGCGTCCTGCTGCGCGCCGAAAAGACGCCAGACAGCGGAATGAAAGGCGTGTTCGTGTCGCTGACCGAAGATGACACGATTTCGTACGCGGTGACCCTCGACGCGCAAGGCCGCGAAACCTCACGCGAGTCGCTGGCGGACCTCGCTGCCGCCGCGCGCGCGAGTGGGGCCGCGGGCGCAGCTCCAGCAGGTGCTGGCGGCGGCAGCGGCCCACCCCAGCTCCCGGCCGGTGTCCATCTTCCTGGTCTGATGGGCCGGCCTGCGAGCACGTATCTCCCGGGTCAGACCAACGCCGTGGACATCACGCTCACCGACAATACGCTTACGCTTCGCCTGAACGGCGGATCGCTCGGCGGCGGCAGAAATCCGGTGCAAGACGCATTCGGCAAGTACGGTCCGATTGCACTGTATGTCGGCGGCACCGCGCCGGCGACATTCAAGACCCTGGCCTATGCCGACCTCAATGCACGTCCATTCGACGCCGAGAAAACATCAGCGAACTTCCGCGTGCAGCGCTTGAGCGAGTTCTACTATTCGTACTCCGCCGCCATTGCCGACATCAACCGTGACGGACACATGGACGTCATTGCGGGCCCGTATGTCTATTTCGGGCCGGATTTCACCGTCGGTCACCAGTTCTACTCCGGCACCACCTACAACCCGACGAGTGAATGGCCGATCGCGTCCATGGTGCAGCTGGCGCACGACTGGACAGGCGATGGGTGGCCCGACATCCTGAACATAGCGGGGAATGCCGGCAACGGCGTCGGCACGCTCCACGTCAACCCGAGGGGCGAGAACCGCCGCTGGGATTCATACGTCGTGATGAATCCGCCGGAAGGCGTCATCGGGAACGAGGAAACGCTGTTGCGGGACATTGACGGCGACGGCAAACCCGAACTCATCCATACCGGCCAGAACACACTGCGTTACTCCTCGCCGGATCCGGCGAATCCCACGGGCCCATGGAAAGTCACGACGATCTCGGAGCCGGGACCGTGGGGCGTGAATATCAGCCATGGCATGGGAATCGGCGACATCGATGGCGACAGCCTGACGGACTTTGTCACCGCCTATGGCTGGTGGCAGCAGCCGCCGAAAAACACTCCGGCCGGAACGCTGTGGAAGTGGCATCCGGTGGCGTTCGCGCGCTGGGGTGCGTCGCAAGGTGGCGCGGGCGGGGCCGAGATGGGCATCTACGACGTCAACGGCGACGGCCTGAACGACATCGTTACCGCGCTCGAAGCACATGGCTTCGGTCTTGCGTGGCATGAGCAGAAGCGCGGCGCGGACGGCGGGATCACGTTCGTGCAGCACACGATCATGGACAGCGTGTTCGACGACAACGCGGGTAGCGTGTGGTTCACTCAGCCGCATGCCGTTGCATTCGCCGATATCAACGGCGACGGCGTTCCCGACATGATCACCGGCAAGCGCCACCATTCGCATTTCCAGTATGTCGATCCCGACAACTGGGGAATGCCCGTGGTCTATGTCTACAAGGTCGTGCGCAATCCGCGGGCGCCGGGCGGCGCCGAGTTCGTGCCCGAACTTGTGCACAACCGCTCCGGAGTCGGCTCCCACATTGCGACGGGGGATCTGAACAAGGACGGCACCATTGACTTCGTCACGTCCGGATCCAGTGGAACGTTTGTCTTCTTCAACCAGACGCCGAAGGAATCGCACTAGCCTCACCTACGGGAGAGCATGCATGAATTTTTCTCGACGGGAATTTCTGCACCGCGGTGGCGCCGCCATGGCCGGAGTGGCCATGATGTCGAAGATGTCTCTGGGTGGCGCCGCCACTGCCCTGGGCGACATTCCCCTGGGTTTTCAGGCCTTCGAGATCATCCCCGACCTGCATCAGGACTGGGACGGCACCCTGCGGCAGATGGTGGCGATGGGCTACAAGATCATCGACATGGTCGCGATGAATCCGTACGCCACGCGTACCGGCAAGGAACTGCGCGCCGAGCTCACGCGGGTCGGCCTCGACTGCAGCGTCTGCCACTTCGGTTACGCGGCGTGGAACAGCAGCCTGGGCCCGACCGTGGATTACGCCAAAGCACTGGGCGTGCGCCACGTGATCTGTGGACCGCGGCCGAAGATGACCACCTCTGACGACTGGAGAACCATGGCCGAAGACCTCAATCGGTTCGGTGCCGCATCGAAACGCGCCGGTCTGACCATGGCTTATCACAACCACGAGATCGAACTGATCAGAACCCCGCAAGGCGATATTCCCTGGGATCTGCTGATGGCATACACCGACCCTTCGATAGTCCGCTTCCAGATCGATGTCGGCAATCTGACGTTTGGCGGCGGTGACGCGGTCGAGTACTTCCGCAAGTACAACAACCGCTACTTCTCGTTTCACGCGAAGGACTTCATGCCGGGCAAGGCCGCGGTTCCGGTCGGCAGCGGAATTCTCGACTGGAAGCAGATCTTCCAACTGGCGCGACAGGCAAAAGTCGAGAGCTGCATTGCGGAAGTCGGCGCGTACAGCGCGAGCACGCTGGATGGCGCATCTCTTGAGAGATCGGAGCTGACCATCCTTGAATCCTACAAGCGCAGCGCCGAGTGGCTGCTGGCCTATCAAGATGAAGGCTGAAGAATGAGGATGACAGAAGCCAATTTATTGATGGGCTTGATGCTCATCTCCACCCTTGCCATTGCCCAGACGCCGGCGCCCTCGCGCCCGGCACCGCCGCCCGATCCCGATCCGGTGAACATCACCTCCGCGGCCGACACGCTGGCCGCGGCGCCCAGCGCGATGATCAGCAACGGCGTGCTCGATGCCACCATCGCCCTGCCGGACAAGGACAAAGGCTTCTATCGCGGCACCCGCTTCGACTGGGCGGGCGTCATCGCCAGCCTGACCTACGGCGGCCAGGAATATTACGGCCTCTGGTTCGATCAGAAGGCCCCCAATATCCGCGACTTCGTCTTCCACCAGGGCAAGGTCGTCGCCGGCCCGCAGACCTCCGCGGTGGGGCCTGTCGACGCCTATGACGCGGTGGGTTTCCAGGACGCAGCCGTGGGTGGCACGTTCGTCAAGGTCGGAGTGGGCGTCATGCGCAAGCCCGACGATCAGCCTTACAGCCAGTATCGTTCCTACGAGATCATCGACCACGGCAAGTGGGAGGTGAAGACGACCGGCCAGCAGGTCGAAATGACGCAGACGGTATCGGACCCGGCCAGCGGTTACGGCTTCATCTACCGCAAGGTGGTGCACCTGGTTCCCGGCAGGCCGGTGATGGAGTTGCGGTGCAGCCTGACCAATACGGGGACGAAGCCATTCGTCACCGAAACCTTCAACCACAACTTCCTTACTCTGGGTGGTGCGCCGACCGGGCCGGGCCTGAAAGTGAGTGCAGGCCACGCGATCGCCGCCAACACGCCAGCGGCGAACACCGCCGAGGTGAGCGGCAACACCCTGACCTACAAGCGGGCCCTGGTTGGTGAAGAGCGATTCTCCAATGCTCTGACCAGCGCCACGCCGGAGACGGACAGCTACGACTTCTCGGTCACGAATGCGCAAGGCGCCGGCTACCATGTCACCAGCACCTATCCGCTGTTGCGCGCCATGCTTTGGTCGATGGTCCGCACCGTCGCGGTCGAACCCCGGGTGAAGATCGACCTCGCGCCAGGGAAGAGCGCCGAATGGACCTTCAGCTACACCTATTCGCTCCCCTCCGGGAGCGCCGGGGCCGCGACCAACTAGCAGCAGTCCCGATATCTGAAACGACCCTGGTCACGAAAAAAATGGCGCCGCAACGTCGCCGTTGCGGCGCCCGAGTTTGCGAAGACCAGGGGGACCGGCGCTCCGCGGACCGGCGCTTGCGCCAGTCCTGAGCAAATAGAAAGCAAATCGTGTGCCAGCGGGAAATCCGGCCGCCGCCGCTCTGATCAAGGCTCCACGCGCTTGCGAACCTGCCTTGCGCATCATCCCGACGCACGGCCCGCGCCAGCAGCGTGCGGCGCCGGCTGGATCCAAAGGCAAAGGAGAAGTTCCTGAGCGGCCTGGCAGCAGCACGACCGGCCAGCCTGACGACGTCGGTCGCCTGCGCGAAAGGGTTTAACCGAGCCCCGCCAGCAGCGGTACGAAAGACACCGGACCCAGCACTTCGCGGTGAATGCCGCTTTCGCGGCGCGTCAGGCGCAGCAGCTGCTGCTGCCCCTCGGGACCGACGGGAACGATCAGGCGTCCGCCCGGCGCCAGCTGCTTCACCAATGCCTCGGGCAGTGTCAGTGGCGCCGCCGCGACGAGGATGCCGTCGAAAGGCGCCTGCGTGGGCCAGCCCTTCATGCCATCGCCGTGCTTGAGCTTCACGTTGCGGATCTCGAGCTCCTTGAGCCGCGCGCGCGCGCGCTTCACCAGCGGCTCGATGCGCTCGATGGAATAGATGCGCTGCGCAAAGGGAGCCAGCACGGCGGTCTGGTATCCACAACCGAAACCCACCTCCAGCACCTTCTCCGGCATGCCTCCGGCCAGCAGCGCCTCGGTCATGCGGGCGACGATGTAGGGCTGCGAGATGGTCTGGCCCCAGCCGATGGGCAGCGCCGTGTCTTCATAGGCGCGGCTCGCCAGCGCCTCGTCGACGAAGATATGCCGCGGCAGGTTGCGGATGCGCTCCAGCACACTGAGATTGGTGATGCCCTGATCGCGCAGGCGCTGCACCAGGCGGTCCCGGGTGCGCGCCGAGGTCATGCCGATGCCGGCGTGGTTGGGGCGGGGAGTGCTCACGTCAGAGGTTTCAGCCAGTCGGAAATGAGCGGCAGCGCCTGATGCCGCGTGAGGTCGATCTGCAATGGCGTCACCGAGACGTAGCCGTTGGCGATCGCATCGAAATCGGTGCCGGGCCCGGCGTCCTGCCCCTCGCCCGGCGGTCCGATCCAGTACATGCGGCGTCCTTTCGGATCGCTCACCGGCACGATGGGCTTGGAACGGTGGCGGCCGCCCAGGCGCGTGGCCTTGATGCCGCGGATCTGGCTGTAGGGCAGATCCGGAACATTCACGTTGAGCGTGAATCCGCGCTCCAGCGGACTTTCGAGCAGCCGGCCGATCAATGTCTCGGCCACACGCGCGGCGGTGGAGAAATGCCGGCCGCTGTCCTGGTCCATGCACAGCGAGAAGGCCACCGTGGGCAGCCCCAGGAAGCGGCCTTCGATGGCCGCCGCCACCGTACCGGAATAAAGCGTGTCGTCGCCCAGGTTCGCCCCGTCGTTTATCCCTGAACAAACCAGATCGAACTCATAGTCGAAGTAGCCGGAGATGGCCAGGTGCACGCAATCGGTGGGTGTGCCGCCCATCACGTAGTGCACATCGGGCGAGGCCTGGAACACGCGCAGCGGCACATCGAGCGTGAGCGAGTTGCTGGCGCCGCTGCGATTGCGATCGGGCGCGACCACCACGGTTTGCGCGAAACCGCGCAATGCTTCATTGAGCCGAACGAGGCCCTCGGCGAGGTAGCCGTCGTCATTGCTGACCAGAATCTTCATGTGAGACCGGAAAGGATCCGAAGGTGCAAATATACTATGAATGACGGGTCATACCGCTGGCCCTGGAGAGGCGATGGCAAGCGACGAGGACCGCGAGGCCTTCAGGCAGGCCATGCATGGCGTGCGCCGCCTGCGGCCGGTCGCGGGCACGCCGGCCAGCGGCGCGCCCGCGCGACGCCCCAGCGCCCGCTTTGCGCGCGCCGAGCGCAAGGCCGTGCTGGCCGACAGCCTTGCCGACCTGCGCTCGCCGCTGGCGCCGGTGATCGAGAGCGGCGAGGAAATCCTCTATCGCGGCCCGCGCGTCAGCCAGGTCATGTTCCGCAGGCTTCGGAGCTGGACCTGCACGGCCTCACCGTGCCGCAGGCGCGCGCCGCGCTGGCCGCATTCCTTGCCGAAGCCATCGGCCAGGGCTGCCGCGTGGTGCGCATCGTGCACGGCAAGGGCCTGCGCTCCGGCACGCGCGGCCCAGTGTTGCGCGCCATGGTCAACGACTCCCTGCGGCGGATCTGCGCCGTGCTGGCCTTTGCGAGCGCCCGCGAGGTGGATGGCGGCACCGGCGCCTGCCTGGTGCTGCTGGAATCGCGCCATGGTCCGCCCGCCGGCAATCGCCGCTGAAACTCAGTCGGCCGCGATCAGCACGGTGGCGTGGGCCGCGAGGCCCTCGCGGCGCCCCTCGAATCCCATCTTTTCCGTAGTGGTGGCCTTGAGGTTAACGCAGTCGGCGTCGACGCCGAGCAACTGCGCCACACGCTCGCGGATCGCATCGCGATGCGCGCCGATGCGCGGCGCCTCGCAGACCAGCGTCAGGTCCGCATTGCACACCCGATAGCCGCGCGCGCTCAGCAACGCGCGCACATGCGAGACGAAACCGCTGCTGTCGGCTCCCCGCCAGCGCGGATCCGAATCGGGAAAATGCTGACCGATGTCGCCCAGACCCGCGGCGCCCAGCAAGGCATCGCACAGGGCGTGCAACAGCACGTCGCCGTCGGAGTGCGCGAACACGCCATGGTCGTGCGCGATGCGCAGCCCGCCCAGCATCACATGATCACCCGCGGCAAAAGCGTGCACGTCGTAACCGGAACCCACCCGCAGCTTCATCACCCACCCCCGCGCATGCGCAGGATTGCCTCCGCCAGCG
Source organism: Pseudomonadota bacterium (assembly GCA_963205255.1). Lineage (GTDB taxonomy): Bacteria > Pseudomonadota > Gammaproteobacteria > Steroidobacterales > Steroidobacteraceae > ZC4RG30. The sequence continues at coordinate 2,512 of CAUJIK010000036.1, read as the reverse complement.
CAAGATCAGCCGGCGTAGTCACCTTGATGTTGAGCGCCGAGCCGGCAACCAGCAAGGGCGCGCCGCCCATGGCCTCCACCGCCTGCGCCTCGTCGGTGGGAACCTGGCCCGCCGCCCTGGCGAGTTCGAGAGCCTCGAGCAACCGTCCGGCGCGAAACATCTGCGGGGTCAGCGCCCGCCACAGCCGCTCGCGTGGCTCGGTGCGTTGCACGCGGTCATCCTCGCCGCTGCGCTTGAGCGTATCGGCCAATGGCAGGGCAAGCAGCGCGCCCTCGCCGCCCTGTGATGCCGCGGCCAGCAGGCGTTCCAGCTCCTCGCTGGCAAGACAGGGACGGGCCGCGTCGTGCACCAGCACCCAATCCTCCGCGCCCGCGCCGCAGCCGGCCAGCGCGGCCGCCACGGAATCGGCGCGCTGCGCGCCGCCATGCACCGTGCGCAGCCGCGGGTCGGACGTCGCCGGCAACTGCGCGAAACGCGCATCGTCCGCCGCCAGCGCCACGCACAATCCGGCACAGCGCGCGTCGGCAAGGAAGGGTGCCAGCGCCCACTCGATGATGGCGCGCCCCGCCAGCAGCTGGTATTGCTTGGGCAGATCACCTCCGAAGCGCTGCCCGCTGCCGGCCGCCGGCATGACCAACCAGTAACGCATGCGGATTTCAGCGCGCCGCGGTACGCGTCGAGACTTCCGCGTCCGGCACGGTCGCGGGCGCAGTGGCGGCAGGCGCGGTCCTGGGCACGACCTGATAGTAGGTCTCATCGCGCGCAATCAGGCCCAGGTCGGCGCGCGCCCGTTCCTCCAGCGCGACGTAGCCCTGTTTGAGGTCACGCACTTCGGCCGCAAGCTCGCGATTGCGGCGCATCAACTCCTCGTTCTGGGTGCGCTGCACGGCCACGGCCTCGCGCAGCTGCATGACTTCGCGCACGCCGTCGGGCGACATCCAGAGGCGGTACTGCACCAGCAGGACCACCACCATCAACGCCACGACCAGCCACTTCATGCTTCAGCCCGCAGCCTTACAGGCCGAAGGGAAAAGCGCCGCGGCCGGCATACACCGCCTCGGCGCCCAGCATCCCTTCGATGCGCAGCAGCTGGTTGTACTTGGCCACGCGATCCGAACGCGACATGGAGCCGGTCTTGATCTGCGTGGACGCGGTGGCGACGGCGATGTCGGCGATGCTGGCATCCTCGGTCTCGCCCGAGCGATGCGAGACGATGGAGGCGTACTTCGCCTTCTCCGCCATCTCGATGGCGGCCAGCGTTTCGCTCAGCGTGCCGATCTGGTTGACCTTGATCAGGATGGCATTGGCAATGTGCTTCTCGATGCCCTCGGCGAGGATCTTCGTGTTGGTGACGAACAGGTCATCGCCCACCAGCTGCACCTTGCTGCCCAGCTTGTCGGTGAGACCCTTCCAGCCCGTCCAGTCGCCCTCGGCCATGCCATCCTCGATGGTGATGATGGGATAGCGGGACACGAGGCCGGCGAGGTAGTCGGCGAAACCGGCGGAATCGAAGCTGCGCCCCTCGCCTTCGAGGTGGTACTTGCCGTCCTTGTAGAACTCGCTGCTGGCGACGTCGAGGCCGAGGTAGATGTCCTTGCCGAGCTTGTAGCCGGCCTTGTCCACCGCTTCGGTGATCACGGCCAGCGCCTCCTCGTTCGATTTCAGGTTGGGGGCGAAGCCGCCCTCGTCACCCACGGAAGTGGCCAGGTGACGGTCGTGCAGGATCTTCTTCAGTGTGTGGAAGATCTCGGCGCCGTAGCGCAGCGCCTCGGAGAGGCTGGGCGCGCCCACCGGCAGAATCATGAACTCCTGCACGTCGAGCGAATTGTCGGCATGCGCGCCACCATTGATGATGTTCATCATCGGCACCGGCATCACGGGCTTGCGGCCCTTGTCGCTGCCCAGTGTAGCGAGGTGGCGGAACAGCGGCTGCTTCGCATCCGCGGCCGCGGCCTGCGCGGTGGCCAGCGACACGGCCAGCAGCGCATTGGCGCCCAGCCGGCTCTTGTTGTCGGTGCCGTCCAGATCGATCATGCGCTGGTCGACAGCGGCCTGATCGGCGGCATCGAGGCCGGTGACGGCCGCCTTGAGTTCGTTGTTCACATGCCCCACGGCCTTGCGCACGCCCTTGCCGAGGTAACGCGACTTGTCGCCGTCGCGCAGTTCCACCGCCTCGCGCGTGCCGGTCGAGGCGCCGGAAGGCACTGCCGCCCTGCCCATCACGCCCGAAGCCAGATACACGTCGGCTTCGACGGTGGGATTGCCACGCGAATCGATGACTTCGCGTCCGACGACGTTGGCGATACGGCTCATTTTCAGGCTTCCTCGTAGGGTCTGGATTTCACGGTGCGGTCAAGCTCGACCAGGGTGGTGAGCAGCGATTCCATTCTGGGCAGCGGCCAGGCATTGGGGCCATCCGACAGCGCTGCCTCCGGCCGCGGATGGGTCTCCATGAACACGCCCGCGACACCGGCGGCGACGGCGGCACGCGCCAGCACCGGCACGAACTCGC
>CAUJIK010000035.1 GCA_963205255.1 Pseudomonadota bacterium | reverse complement strand
ACGGCATCCTCGGCCCGGCCTTCCTGCACCAGTTGCAGCAGGGTCTTGTGACGGAATGCGGGAATAGGTTCGTTCTTGATCAGGAAGATGGCGCGCTGCGGGTCTGGCTGTACGGCCGTCGCGGCCGACAGCACCCGCATCAGGTCGCGCAGCGCGGATTGCAGGCGGGGCGATTCGGGGTGGGTGCGCAGGGTGTTGCGGTGGACGCCTGCCAGTTCGGCCAGATCCTGCTGCTGCATGCCGAGGATGTTGGCGATGCCCGGCGCGGAGAGCCGCGAGGTGCCGGGCTCGCGCACTGATTCGAGCACGTCTGTGAAGATGGCTGCCATGGGACGGCTCTGTTCAGGAATGGTCGATGGAGCACATTCTACGCACAGTATGCGCACAGTTCAGGCTGCGGGTTTTAGGTGGTCCTGCCGCTCTTTATGGCCCGGTGGATCGACCAGCGAAGCCTTTTTTGCCTTTTTCGGGTAGGGCCTTTCCTCTTGACCCCGTTCCCTTGTCCCTTGCTTACCAGCCTCACGCGCTCCAGTGCCGCGACTGGTGCCGTGACGCTGGTGCAGCGCTTCGGTTCCGCCTCCCGCATCGGCCGCGTGCTGGAGGGGCGCGGCCTGGCCGAGCGCGACATGGAGAATGCCTGGCTTCTCGGGGATGGCGAAGGCGGTCCGCTGGATGACCTGCTCGGACACTCCATTACATACCGCATTGCCGTTGGCCCGAGGGCCGGGCAGAAACTGTTCACACTGCAGACCGTGCCAGCCCGGCAGCCGGCGTGGCCGGACGACCCCAGCGGCGCGACATGGGCCGGCGGGTTCTCGCTGCACGCCGGCGTGGACATCGCGTCGCACCAGCGCACGAAGCTCGAGCGCCTGCGCCGCTACGTAAGCCGCTCGCCCGTGGCGACCGATCGCATGGCCATAACCTCATCCGGTTACGTGCGCTATGCGCTCAAGACCTCGTATCGGGATAGCTGTTTGAAAGTACTATCCGCTCGAATTCCTTTATTCGACCGGTTTTCCTAATATGCCGGTACCCACTCCCAAACGGGGGGCGCCGAGCACTTTCATCAGCAGGAGTTGCCATGAGCAATGATTCCAAGAAATGTCCTGTAACCCACCTGACGACCGATTTCGGCGCACCCGTCGTCACCAACCGCGACAGCCTGACGGCCGGCCCGCGCGGCCCGCTGCTGGCCCAGGATGTGTGGCTGAACGAGAAGCTCGCCAACTTTGTGCGCGAGGTCATCCCCGAGCGCCGCATGCACGCCAAGGGCTCCGGCGCCTTCGGCACCTTCACCGTGACCAACGACATTACGCGCTACACCCGCGCGAAGATATTCAGCGAAGTGGGCAAGAAGACCGAGATGTTCGCCCGCTTCACCACCGTGGCCGGCGAGCGCGGCGCGGCCGACGCCGAGCGTGACATCCGCGGTTTCGCGCTGAAGTTCTACACCGAAGAGGGCAACTGGGACATGGTGGGGAACAACACACCGGTGTTCTTCTTCCGCGATCCGCGCCAGTTCCCCGACCTGAACAAGGCCGTCAAGCGTGACCCGCGTACCAACCTGCGCAGCGCCACCAACAACTGGGACTACTGGACGCTGGTGCCCGAGGCGCTGCACCAGGTCACCGTGGTGATGAGCGATCGCGGCATCCCCGCCAGCTACCGCCACATGCACGGCTTCAGCTCGCACACCTACAGCTTCTGGAATGCCGGGGGCGAGCGCTTCTGGGTGAAGCTGCACTTCAGGACGCAGCAAGGCATCAAGAACCTGACCGACGCCGAGGCCGAGGCGCTGGTCGGCAAGGATCGCGAGAGCCACCAGCGGGATCTCTACGAAGCCATCGAACGCGGCGAGTTCCCCAGGTGGAAGCTGTACATCCAGGTGATGCCCGAGGCCGACGCCGAGAAGTACCGTCTGCACCCGTTCGATCTGACCAAGGTCTGGTACAAGGGCGACTACCCGCTGATCGAGGTGGGAGAGTTCGAGCTGAACCGTAACCCCGAAAACTTCTTTGCCGACGTCGAGCAGGTCGCCTTTGCTCCCAGCAACCTGGTGCCTGGCATCGGCGCCAGCCCGGACCGCATGCTGCAGGCGCGGCTGTTCAACTACGCCGATGCGCAGCGCTACCGCCTGGGTGCCAACTACCAGCAGATTCCGGTGAACAGGGCGCGCTGCCCGGTACACAGCAACCACCGCGACGGCACGGGCCGCGTGGACGGCAATTACGGCGACCTGCCGCACTACGAGCCCAACAGCTTCGGCCAGTGGCAGGCGCAGCCGCAGTTCGAGGAGCCGCCGCTGCGGCTCACCGGCGAGGCGAAGTTCTGGTCCTACCACCAGGACGATGACATCTACTTCGAGCAGCCCGGCAAGCTGTTCCGGCTGATGACGCCCGCGCAGAAGGAAGCCCTGTTCGGCAACACCGGCCGCGCCATGGGCGATGCGCCGGAGTTCATCAAGTTCCGGCACATCCGCAACTGCCACGCGGCCGATCCGGCCTACGGCGCCGGCGTGGCCAAGGCGCTGGGCATCGACCTGCAGAAGGCGCTGGCCTCGAAGAAGGACGATCCGATGCATGGCAACCCGCTGGTGCCTTTGCCCGCCTGAAGTTCGATGTCCCCGGCGCGCTCAGGCGCCGGGGACATCGGCTGCCGTCATCACCGCATGGAGCCGGCTTGACCGGCCTGCGACGCTTTCAATCGCGAGGTTTCCTGTCTGCCGACCCGCCTACCGCCCGGCAGCATCCAGCTTTTCGGCCGCGGCGGCCGGCAGCGACAGTTCTGCCGCCTGCAGGATGTCGTCGAGCTGCTCCAGGCTGGTGGCGCTGGCGATCGGCGCCGTGACGGCTGGACGGGCCATCAGCCAGGCCAGCGCGACCTGTGCCGGCGTGGCCGTCAGATCGGCGGCGACTTCGCGCAGCACTTCCAGCAGCTTCAGGCCACGGGCGTCGAAATAGCCCTTCAGGAAGCCTTCGCGCGCGCTGCCCTTCAGCTCCACGGCACTGCGGTACTTGCCGCTCAGGAAACCGCTGGCCAGCGAGAAATAGCTGACAACGCCCAGTTCCTGCTCCGTTGCCACGGCCGCCAGTCCGGACTCGAAGTCGGCGCGGTCGTAGAGGTTGTACTGCGGCTGCACGACCTCGTAGCGCGGCAGGCGCAGTCTTGCGGAAACGGCCAGCGCCTCGCGCAGCCGGCCGGCGCTGTAGTTGGAGGCACCTGGCGCGCGCACCTTGCCGGCCTGTACCAGTCTGCCGAAGGCACCGAGGGTTTCCTCCAGCGGCACGTCGGTATCGTCCACGTGCGCGAAGTACACATCCACGTAGTCGGTGCGCAGGCGCCTGAGCGAATCCTCCACCGCGGCGGCAATGTTGGTGGCCGTCAATCCCTTGCGCGGTTCCCACATGCCAACCTTGGTCATCAGCACCACGTCGTCGCGGCGGCCGCGCCGCGCCAGCCAGTTGCCGATCACGGTTTCGGATTCGCCGCCCGACCGGCCCGGGGCCCAGGACGAGTACACATCAGCGGTGTCGATGGTGTTGAAACCACGCTCGACGAAGCGATCGAGCAGTTCGAAGGAGCGGGCTTCATCCGCGGTCCAGCCGAATACATTGCCGCCGAAGACCAGCGGGGAGATGGCAAGGCCGGAGCTGCCGAGTTGACGCTTTTGCATGATGGGCCTCTCACACTGCTGTCCGGTCAGGAACCGGACAAAATCAACCGATTGGCATGACCGGAATTGTCGAGCACGCTGGCTGAGTCGGCAAGTGGCGAACTGACCCAGGTCCCGGTCGGCCGTGCCGCCGTCGCCTGCTCCGGTTCAGTCCGCTCAAGGGACGGTCTTTAGCAGATCGAAATTCGCGTCCGAGTGCAGCAGCGCAGCACCGTGATGCCGCGCGCAAGCGAAGATCAACAGGTCCGTTGCCGGCACGGTAATACCCCTGCGCCTTGCGTTGCGGGCGCAGCGATGGGCTTCGTCCCATACCGCGTCGGGGAGGGTCATCGATGGAAGCGTGGTTTCGAGCTTGCGCAGCGTCTGCTGTTCGGCTCGATCGCGCGCGCCATTCCAGAGTTCCAGCCGCACCATCGCGCACCACGCGGCGTCGCCCGACTGCAGAGCCAGGTCCACCGCGTCCCCGACCTTGCGATCGCCATCCGGGCGCAGCCAGTGGATCCATGCCGATGTGTCGATCAATACCATGATCAGTCGCGGCGACGCGATCTGCGCAGTTCCTCGACCGTGATCATGCCGGGCGCGCTGCCGCGGAGCTTGACCAGCCCTGCCATGCGCTGGCGGCGGTTGAAGTCTTCCAGCGCAATCACCACGGCCTCGCGCTTGGTCTGCGCGCCGGTGAACCGGATGGCGTCGGCGAGGGCCTTTTCCGGGATGTCTATCGTGGTCTTCATGGATTCCAGAATGTATTGAAATGGAATCCAATTCAATGGAATCAGAATCCTTCGTGGCTGGATGGCGGTGCGGCCAGGGCGGGCAGGATCACCCTGACCGCGCGCGAAACCCGTGAGCGGACGGCCGGCACGTGCAGTGCCGCGCCGCCCGCGAGACCCACGAAGCTGCCCACAGCAATGTCGAGCAGGCGCGCCTGCATGATGGCCCATGCCGACTGCTGTCCGAACTGCGTGGCTTCGGCGAGGAAGATCGTCAGCGGCGTGATGAACACGACCGCCAGTCCGTAGTTGCGGACCACGAGGATTTCGATCACGAAGGTGAGGAGGATCATCGCCGCGGCGATTCCCCAGGCGTTGAGCGGCATCTCGAGCAGCACCCATGCGAGGCCAAGGCCCGCAACTGTGCCCAGCAGGCGGTGGGCGTGACGGTTCCACACCATGCGCAGGTTGGCGCCCTGGATGATGGCAAGGCAGCTCACGGGTGCCCAGTAGGGCCGCTGCAGCTGCAGAACCTCGGCGATCACCAGCGACAGCCCGACGCAGGCGCTGATGATCAGCGAATCGACCACGACGTAGTCGAAGTCCATGCCGGGCTCAGGCGATGCCGGCGGCGGCGTGCGGCGCACGTGATAGAGGCTGTAGATGAACGCGACCATGCAGGCAAACACGGCCCCCAGGGCAACCAGCCCTGTGCGCGCCGGAATGTCGGCCAGTGAGGCAGGCGTATAGGCAGCGAGGGACGCGGCCATCATCAGGAAGATGATGCCGGGCGGCGGCACCCGGTGATACCGGACCGTCATGCTGGCCGCGGCGCTGAGGAGGGTCAGCGCCATGATCATCACGGGCGGGAAGAAGTGCGTCAGCGCGCCGAGTGCATAGCAGGCCACCATGCCGAACGCCACGGCCATAATCAGCACCATGCGGTGCTGCATCCGCGTACCCGGCACACTGAGGAAGGTGAGGCCGCCGAGCATGGCAATCAGCCCGGCATCCATGCGCCCGAAGCCCAGGCCCGCGAGCAGCGGCGTGCCAGTGGCGATCGCGGCGGCGAGCGCCATTTCCCACGGCCGGTTGCTGGGCTGGAAGCGGGTGAGCTGCCGAAGCTCCTTACGCAGTGCGCCTGCCAGGCGCGCTGCGTGTCCCCGTTCGTGTTCGATGCTGCTTATGGCTGTTGCCTCGCCGATTACGATATCGCATCAGTGCAGCCCGAAACAGCGATGATACGATTCTGGCTTCAGCGTTCACCGCGTCCGCCCTTGCGGCAAAATGTGAGCCGCTCAAAGCGGCTATGGCGGGGTCGCCAAGGCGTGATCGACGACGACATCATCTACGGCGGTTCGCTGTCGCTGAACGGCCGACCGCTGGCGCTGGGCCTGGGCTACACGACGGCCAACAGCTGGAGCCTGTGGATTTCCGTGGGCCGGCCGATCGGGCAGGGCGCCATCCTGGAACGGGGCGTTTTGCGCTGACCGATGGCATTGGCAAGATTGGGACGCATGTGACGATGTTGTGGCGTGGAGGACGTCGATTGATGCTGGCTTTGCAGCTTGTCACTGGCCTGCTGTTTCTGCTCCTCGCCGCGGGCGTCACGATCCGGCTGCTCAATCCGCTTCCGCCGCTGGAGCCGCGTACGCCATCGACCCACCTCGTTGCTACCGGCGACACGCCGCTGGGGCGCGGCATCGCGGCGACGCGCACCGGGCGTCCGCACGATCTTTCCGGCGTGCACATGCTGATGAGTGGTCGCGAGGCGTTTGCCTCCCGCATCCTGCTTGCAAGGGCTGCGGTCCGCAGCCTCGATGTCCAGTACTACATCTGGCACAACGACCTGTCCGGGACGCTGCTGCTGGAAGCGATGCACGAGGCGGCCGATCGTGGCGTGCGGGTTCGCATGCTGCTCGACGACAACGGCGTCGCGGGCCTCGATCCGGTCCTGGCTGCACTCGATCAGCATCCCAATATCGAGATCCGCCTGTTCAACCCTTTCGTCCTGCGTCGCCCCAGGATGCTGGGCTATCTGGCCGACTTCCCGCGCCTCAACCGGCGGATGCACAACAAGAGCGTGGTCGCGGACGGCCAGGCAGCGATCATCGGCGGCCGCAACATCGGCGACGAATATTTCGACGCGCGCGATGCGGGGCTGTTCTTCGATCTCGACGTCCTGGCGATCGGCCCCGTCGTCGATGAGGTCGCGCGTGATTTCGACCGTTACTGGGGGAGCCAGTCGGCTTATCCCGTGCACAAAATCCTGCCTCCCGCCCCGGCCGAAGCGCTTGCCGCCCTGCATCGCAGCGCTTCGCTCGTCGAGCGTGATCCCGCCGCGCGGGACTACGTGGAGGCGGTCCGCGCGCTTCCCTTCGTCGCGCAGATGGTCGCCGGATCGCTGCCCTTCGAATGGGCGGTGATCCGCATGGTCAGTGATGATCCCGCCAAGGGCATCGGCAAGGCGGCCAGCGACGGGCTGCTGGCGACCGCCCTCTACAGGGTGATCGGGGCGCCCGTGCGGGAGCTGGGCCTCATCTCCGGTTATTTCGTTCCCACGCGTGCCGGGGTGGATGCCCTTGCCGAGCTTGCCGGGCGCGGTGTCGATGTCGCCATCTTCACCAACGCCTTCGAGGCGTCAGACGTGTGGGTGGTTCACGCCGGCTATGCCGAACGCCGCAAGGCCTTGCTGCGCGCAGGCATCCGCCTGTTCGAGATGCGCGGGCCGGATCGCAGCGAAGGCGCTCCGTCCCGCCGCAAGCTGATCGGCACCGGATCGGGCAGCGGCTCCAGTACCGGCGGGCATGTGCTGCGGTCCAGCGCTGCCACGCTGCATGCCAAGGCCTTCGCGGTCGACGGGGAAAGACTGTTCATCGGATCGTTCAACTTCGATCCGCGCTCGATCCACCTCAACACCGAGCTTGGCTTCGTCATCGAAAGCCCCCAGCTTGCCACCACCATGGCAAATGCGTTCGAGCTGGATATCCCGGCGCTCGCCTACGAGGTGGTGCTGTCAGAGAACGGCCGCCTAAACTGGCGGGAACGGCGGCCTGGTGGTGTCATCGTTCATGCCACGGAACCCGGAACGAGCCTCTTGCAGCGGTGGGGCATTCGCATCGTCTCCCGCCTGCCGATCGAATGGCTCCTGTGATCCCCTGCATGCACCCGGAGTCGTCCCCCACCGGCCGGCACGACAGCAGAGCCTGCACAGCATTCCCGGATTCCTGAACGCTCGGTTAGTCGATTTGGAGCGGGTGAAGGGAATCGAACCCGGTCCTCAAGCGGTTGATGAAAAGAACTTCCTCGTCCATGCCGCCGGTGATATGGGCCGCATTCTGGGCCCAATGTTCGCCCATAGGCCAAGCGGTGGACGAAAACAGTCTACTGCGTTCCAGCGGCTGCCTCCAACGGCCGATCAGCGCGCCCAACTGGATTGGTCGCGGGGAAGTCGTCCGTCGGGGTCGTTGACTGCGACCGAATTGTCGTCCTTGAGCTGATCCACATATACGATGACGTTCGTGCCGTCTTCATGCACCAGGCTCGGAAAGAGAATGCCGGTGTGACCTTGGGTCAGCACCATGTCGGCGAGCACCCAGCTCGGCGGTTCAACGTGCAGTTCGAGTTTCAGGTGCCGCCAGTCTTCCCGCCAGTCGTGCCATAGCTCGTCCCATGGTTCCCCGTGGCGGAGCTGACGCAGATCAACCAGGTTGCGCAGCGCCACGGTGTACGAGCACATCGCGCAGGGCGGCAGGAAGGGCGAGGGCTGCTGGTATTCGCGCAGAGCCGTCACTTCGTCCAGGGAGAAATACAGTGCCTCGATGCCCTCGCGGTTGAAGCGTCCGCCGTTGGTCGCCGCACCTGCGCCGCCGGTGGGCCGGCTGGCCCATTGCGGCGCGAGCGCCCGGAACAGCGTCGTTCCGGGCGGCAGGTCAACGAGGATCATCCGACGAATCCGGCGCTGATCGACTCCAGGTAGCCGACGGCATCCTCGGCCCGGCCTTCCTGCACCAGTTGCAGCAGGGTCTTGT
>CAUJIK010000034.1 GCA_963205255.1 Pseudomonadota bacterium | reverse complement strand
CGGCCCAGCGGCAAGGACAAGACCACGCTGCTGGTCTCGGCGCGCGAGACGGGCGAGTCCGGTGCGCTGTTCCGCCTGCTCGAACCGCTGGCCAAGCACCGCATCAGCATGACGCGCATCGAGTCGCGTCCGTCGCGGCGCAAGAAATGGGATTACGTGTTCTTCATCGACATCGCAGGGCATGCCGAGGACACGCCCGTGGCCGAGGCGCTGGGCGAGCTCGAGCACCGCGCTTCGCTGTTCCGCGTGCTGGGGTCGTATCCGAAGGCGATTCTGTGAGTGCCGATCCGGCGAGGAGCGGCTGCGAGCAGTTGCCGGGCCGGCTGGCAACGGCGGCGGTGCGTTCCATCGCGCCCTATGTGATCGGCAAGCCGATCAGTGAACTGGAGCGGGAGCTGGGCATCTCCGAGGTCCTGAAGCTTGCCTCCAACGAGAATCCGCTGGGCCCGAGCCCCGCGGCACTGGCGGCGATGCGCGCTTCGCTGGACGATGTATGGCTGTATCCGGATGGCAATGGCCATGATTTGAAGACAGCGCTGGCGCGCCATCATGACGTCGGCATGGACCAGATCACGCTGGGCAATGGTTCCAACGATGTGCTGGTGCTGCTGGCCGAGGCATTCCTCACGCCGCAGACCAATGCCGTGATCTCGCAGCATGCCTTTGCCATCTACGCATTGGCGACCCAGGCAACCGGCGCGCGGATCCATGTGGCGCCCGCCCATGCGGCCGATTCGCCGATGCCCTACGGCCATGACCTCGACGCGATGCTGGCGCTGGTCGATGCGGATACGCGGCTGGTCTTCATCGCCAACCCCAACAATCCCACCGGCACCTGGAACAGCGAAGGGCAGCTCACCCGTTTCCTCGAGCGTCTCCCGGACACCGTCATCGTCGCGCTGGACGAGGCTTATTTCGAGTATGCGCGCAGCGTCGATTGCCCCGATGGCATGGAGCTGTTGCGCCGCTATCCCAACCTGGTCGTGTTGCGCACCTTCTCCAAGGCGCATGCGCTTGCCGGCGTGCGCGTGGGTTATGCGGTTTCGCACCCGGATGTGGCCGATGTGCTCAACCGTGTGCGCCAGCCCTTCAATGTGAGCATGCCCGGGCTGGCCGGCGCGGCCGCTTCGTTGGGCGATGCGCGGCAGGCCAGTCGCGCGGCGGCGCTCGCGGCCGAGGGCCGCGTGCAGCTGGGCGAGGGGCTTCCCGCGCTTGGCGTGCGCTGTTTCTCCTCTGCCGGCAACTTTGTGCTGGTGGACGTGGGCCGTCCGGCCCAGCAGATCCACGAGCGGTTGTTGCGGCGTGGCGTGATCGTGCGCCCGGTCGGCGGCTACGGACTGCCCAGCTGTCTGCGCATCACCTTCGGCACGGCGGAGCAGAACGAGCGTCTGCTCGGCGCGCTGGCCGCAAGTCTCAAAGATCCATGAGCGCAGCCGTGCGTCGTGATTATCGGGTGCTGCCCGCCAGCCGGGTGAGCGGCCGCGTGCGCGTGCCGGGCGACAAGTCGATTTCGCACCGTTCGCTGATGCTGGGCAGCATTGCGTCGGGACGCACCGAGGTCAGCGGTTTTCTCGCCAGCGCCGATTGCCTCGCCACGCTGGATGCCATGCGCGCCATGGGCGTCGCCATCACCCGGCATGACGAGACCAGGCTGACGGTGGAAGGCGCCGGCACGCGCGGACTGCGCCAGCCCGCTGGCGTGATCGATCTGGGCAATTCCGGCACCGCGATCCGCCTGTTCATGGGATTGCTTGCCGGCCGGCGCATCAACGTCACGCTGACGGGTGATGAATCGCTGCAGCGCCGGCCGATGGAGCGCGTGGCAAAGCCGCTGCGCCTGATGGGCGCCGATCTGGTCACCACCAATGGCTGTCCGCCGCTGACCGTGCGTCGGGTGGAAGTGCTGCGAGCCATCGACTACGCCATGCCGATGGCCAGCGCCCAGGTGAAGTCGGCCATATTGCTGGCTGCATTGCAGGCCGAAGGAGAGACCTGCGTGCTCGAACCGGCGCCGACCCGTGATCACACCGAACGCATGTTGCGCGGTTTCGGCGTGGAAGTGCTCACCGAGGGCCCGCGTGTGCGTTTGGCAGGCGGGCAACGACTGCAAGGCATGAATATCGAAGTGCCCGGCGATATTTCCTCCGCGGCCTTTTTCCTGGTGGCCGGGTGCCTTGCCGGCGCCGACGGCTTCGTCGTGGAGAACGTGGGCGTCAATCCCACGCGTACCGGCATCCTCGACATCCTGAAGTTGATGGGCGCAGATCTGCGGCTGCATCCGCGTGCCAGCGCCGGCGATGAGCCGGTGGCGGACATCGAACTGCGCCAGTCGGCGTTGCGTGGCATAGCGATTCCGGAGGAACTGGTGCCGCTCGCCATCGACGAATTCCCGGTGCTGTTCATCGCGGCCGCGGCGGCGCAGGGCACGACGGTGCTCACTGGCGCCGAAGAACTGCGGGTGAAGGAAAGCGACCGTCTGGCGGTGATGAGCGAGGGGTTGACCGCGATGGGCGTGGTCAACGAGCTGACGCCGGATGGCATCCGCATCGAGGGCGGCCGGCGGCTCACCGGCGGCCGGATCACGAGCCATGGCGACCATCGCATCGCCATGGCCTTCACCGTCGCCAGCCTCATCAGCGATGGCCCGATCCAGGTGCAGGACGTGGCGAACGTCGATACCTCCTTCCCGGGTTTCGTCGAGGTCGCGCGTCAGGCCGGTCTCGCCATCGAGGCTGTCTGAGCTGCCGTGACCCGGACGCCTGTCCTCACCATCGATGGGCCCAGCGGGTCGGGAAAGGGCACCATCAGCCGCCGGGTCGCCGCCCGGCTGGGCTGGCATCTACTGGACAGCGGCGCGCTGTATCGCCTGGTGGCGCTGGCCGGCCAGCGCGGCGCTCTGGCGGCGGACGACCGCGAGGGCCACGCGCGCCTGGCGCTGTCGCTGCCCATCCGCTTCGGCACCGACGGGGCCGGCAATGAACAGATCTGGATGGGGGAGCCCGGGCAGGATGTGACCGCGGCCATTCGCAGCGAGACCGCGGGGCAGGGCGCCTCCCGGATCGCCGTGTGGCCCGAGGTCCGCTCCGCGCTGCTGGAGCGCCAGCGCAGCTTCGCGCGGCCCCCGGGGCTGGTGGCCGACGGCCGCGACATGGGCACGGTGGTATTTCCCGATGCCGGGGTGAAGATCTACCTCACCGCCAGCGCTGAAGAGAGGGCCCTGAGACGCTATAACCAGTTGAAAGACAAGGACTCTGGTGTTAGCCTTGCCGCCCTTTCGCTCGAGATAGCCGAACGCGACCGGCGCGACACTACGCGCCCCGTGGCGCCACTGGTGCCCGCCCCGGATGCGGTGATCCTCGACACGACGGGCATGTCCATCGAAGCCGTGGTCGAGCGGGTGCTCACCGAGCTGCGGCGCGAAGGGCTGCCGACATAGCAGATCTGGAACCGGCGCAGGGATGTGTCCGGGTTTGTGCAAAGACCGTGGAACCGGCGGAGCCTGGGCCACGAAACAATTAGTGAGTATATGAGCGAATCTTTCAGCGAACTGTTCGAACAAAGCCTGGCCAATCAGCGCATCCGGCCCGGCATGATTCTGACCGGTCTTGTGATCAGCGTGGGCGACGACATGGTCGTCGTGAACGTGGGTCTGAAGTCCGAGGCTGTCATCCCGATCGAACAGTTCCGTAACGAGCGCGGCGAACTTGAAGTTGCCGCGGGCGATGAAGTCGAGGTGGCCCTCGACGCCGTTGAAGACGGCAATGGCGAGACCCGCCTCTCGCGCGAAAAGGCCAAGCGTGCCCGCACCTGGACGCGCCTGGAAAAGGCCTTCAACGAATCCGAGATCGTCACCGGCATCATCACCGGCCGCGTCAAGGGCGGCTTCACGGTGGAGCTGGAGAACGTGCGCGCGTTCCTGCCCGGTTCGCTGGTGGACGTGCGCCCGGTGCGTGATACGGCCTACCTCGAAGGCAAGCCTCTCGAGTTCAAGGTCATCAAGCTCGACCAGAAGCGCAACAACGTCGTGGTGTCGCGCCGCGCCGTCGTCGAGCAGGAGTTCTCCGCCGAGCGCAGCGCGCTGATGGAGAACCTGCAGGAAGGCGCGGTGGTCAAGGGCACGGTCAAGAACCTCACCGACTACGGCGCGTTCGTGGATCTGGGCGGCATCGACGGCCTGCTGCACATCACCGACATGGCCTGGAAGCGCGTCAAGCATCCTTCCGAGGTCGTGCAGGTGGGCCAGGAAGTCGAAGTGCGCATCCTCAAGTTCGACCGCGAGCGTTCGCGCGTGTCGCTGGGCTTGAAGCAGCTCGGCGCCGATCCGTGGGAGAACATCGCCCGCCGCTATCCCCCGAACACCCGCGTGTTCGGCAAGGTCACGAACATTGCCGACTACGGCGCGTTCGTCGAGATAGAGGATGGCGTCGAAGGTCTGGTGCACGTCTCCGAGATGGACTGGAAGAACAAGAACGTCAATCCGTCGAAGGTCGTGCAGACCGGCGAGGAAGTCGAGGTCATGGTGCTCGACGTGGACGAGGAGCGTCGCCGCATTTCCCTCGGCCTCAAGCAGTGCAAGAGCAACCCGTGGAAGGAGTTCTCCGAGAACTTCAACCGCGGCGACAAGGTCTCGGGCCAGGTCAAGTCGATCACCGACTTCGGCGTGTTCATCGGCCTTGCCGGCAACATCGACGGTCTCATCCACCTGTCGGACATCTCCTGGGATCTGCCGGGCGAAGAGGCGGTGCGCAGCTACCAGAAGGGCCAGCTCATCGAAGCCATGGTGCTGTCGATCGACCCCGAGCGCGAGCGCATCTCGCTGGGCGTGAAGCAGCTCGCCAAGGATCCGTTCTCGGGCTACGTGGCCGAGCATCCGCGCGGCAGCATCGTCACCGGCACGGTGACCGAAGTGGATGCGCGCGGCGCGCTCATCGACCTCGGCAACGGCGTCGAAGGCCAGCTGCGTGCCACCGAACTGGGCCGTGACCGCGTCGAGGACGCGCGCACCGTGCTCAAGGTGGGCGAGACGGTCGAGGCGAAGTTCATCGGCGTGGATCGCAAGACCCGCTCGATCTCGCTGTCGATCAAGGCCAAGGAGATGCACGAGGAAGCCGAAGCGGTGCAGAGCTATCGCACCGAGTCCGGCAGCAGCTCGTCCGGCACCAGCCTGGGCGACCTGCTGAAGGAGCAGATCGGCGGCGATCGCGGCTGATGTGCAAGGGATGGCGTGGCCGTTCGTGGCCACGCCATCTGTGCGACACCCGGAAGGGATGGGAATGACCAAGTCGGAACTCATCGAAATCATCACGGCGAAGCAGACGCACCTGCCTGCCCGTGACGTGGAGCTGGCTCTCAAGCAGATCCTCGAGATCATGAGCGACGCGCTGTCGCAGGGCGAACGCATCGAGATCCGCGGTTTCGGCAGCTTCTCGCTGCATTTTCGCCCGCCCCGTCAGGGTCGCAACCCCAAGACCGGTGAAGCCGTGGCGCTTTCCGGCAAGCACGTGCCGCACTTCAAACCGGGCAAGGACCTGCGCGAGCGCGTGAACGAAGGCGCGGGCACCCCGATTCGCGACTGACTATTGCGGCGAAGCCGCGCGATATGCGCGCTGCGCCGGCGTCCTCTCCCGCTTAGCCTCTCTGCTGGACCATCCGGTCCCCATAGCAAGGAGGCGCCATGTTTCTCTCTTTCCGTTCTTCCACGCTCCAGGGCATCGCGCTGGCGGCGGTCTTCATGGTCATCGGCGCAACCCCTGCGCCGGCCGGTCCGGTCGACATCAACACCGCCGATGCGGCGACCATCGCGCGCGAACTGAAGGGAATCGGCCTCGCGCGCGCCCAGGCCATCATCGACTATCGCACGAAGAACGGACCCTTCCGGTCGGCCGAAGAGCTCGCGCTGGTCAAGGGCATCGGTCCCAAGGTCATCGAGAACAACCGCAGTGATATCCGTGTCACAGCCCGCGCTGCTGCGCCTGCCGTGCCGGCGGTGCGCAGGCCGGCACGCAACCCGTGAGAGCAGGGCAGGGTTCACAGTCTCCAATCAGAGTCACTTCGGTGCTGCAGGACGCTCGTCTAGAATGTCCGGCTATTGCTGGAACTTTGCAGGAGCTCTTGTGGCCAAGGCAGCTATACGAACCGCCGTGTTTCCCGTCGCCGGCCGTGGTACCCGGTTTCTTCCGGCCACCAAGGCCAGCCCCAAGGAGATGCTGCCCGTCGTCGACAAGCCGCTCATCCAGTACGCCGTGGAAGAGGCACTGGAGGCGGGCGCCCGTCGCCTGGTGTTCGTTACCGGCGCGTCCAAGCGCGCCATCGAGGATCACTTCGATTCGGACCTCGAGCTGGAAGAGCTGCTGGAGTCCCAGGGCAAGAAGGAGCTGGCCGAGCTGGTGCGCGGCGTGTTGCCCAAGGATGCCACCTGCATCTACATCCGGCAGCCAGCGCCGCTGGGTCTGGGCCATGCGGTGCTGTGCGCGCAGCCTGCCGTGGGTGATGAGCCGTTCTTCGTTCATCTGGCGGACGACCTGATCGACGCCAGGACCAGCTGCCTGAAGCAGATGGCTTCGGTTTATCGCAAGCAGGGCAACAGCGTGCTCGGCGTGGAAGAGGTCGCGCCGGAGGAAACCGACAAGTACGGCATCGTCGATGTGAAAGGATCGAAGGACAAAGTCGCGCCGATCCGCAGCATCGTTGAAAAGCCCAGGCCGGCCAGGGCACCGTCGAATCTCGCGGTGGTTGGTCGCTATCTGCTGACGCCGCGGATCTTCGCGCAGCTGGTCAATGTGCAGAAGGGCGCCGGTGGAGAAATCCAGCTCACCGACGGCATCGCGCAGTTGATGAAGCGCGAGAAGGTCTATGCCTACCGTTTCGAAGGCAAGCGCTACGACTGCGGCAGCAAGCTGGGATACCTGCAGGCCACGGTCGAATACGGCCTCAACCACCCCAAGCTGGGGGCCTCGTTCCGTGATTACCTGCAGGACTTGATGACGTCCGCAGACCGGCGGCGCTGAGGCGCCGCTCCGGGCACTCAAACCCTCCTGTGACAGCATGGACACAGAGCTCGCCCGGACCTTCCTGAAGATCGTCGAGACCGGCAGCTTCGTGGAGGCCGCCGGCAGATTGCATCTGACCCAGTCGACCGTCAGCGCACGTGTGCGCCGCCTAGAGGAGCAGCTCGGAATGCCGCTGTTCGAGCGCCGCGCGGACGGCGTCGTGCTCACGGCGGCGGGCCGGCAGTTCCAGCGTCATGCCGTGCTGCTGGTGCGCACGGTGGAGCGCGCCCAGCAGGATGTCGGCATTGCGGGCGGATTCCACGCTGTTCTGACCGTTGGCGGGCGGATGGGCCTGTGGGAAGGGTTGTTGTCGCGGTGGCTGGCGGACTTCGTGACCCAGGCTCCGGAAATCGCCATTCGCGCACTGGCAGGTCTGGAAGAAGATCTGATGCAGGCGCTCGCGGAAGGCCGCGCGGATGTCGCCGTCATGTATGTGCCGCAGGCCCGCCCGGGGCTTGTGATTGAAAAGCTCCTCGAAGAGCAGCTGGTGATGGTGTCCACCAGCCCGGCTCCATCGACCAGGCTCGCGCAGGACTATGTGTACGTCGACTGGGGGCCGGAATTCTATGCCTGGCAGAGCAGGGTGCTTCCAGTTTCCTCCGCAGCCCGAGTAAGCGTGAGCATCGGCACACTCGGACTCAGGCACGTGCTCGCGCGCGGTGGTTGCGGATACTTTCCACTGCGCCTCGTGAGCGAGGCGATACGCAGCGGCCAGCTGCATCGTGTTCCTGATACTCCCGAATTCCGCCTGCCCGCTTATCTGTGCTTTTCGCAGACCGACGAGCGAACTCATCTGGCGCGGGTAATCCAGGCGATCCGCGCCACGGCGGCTGCCATCGGAAAATCCGATACCTGACCGCAAAATTCATCGTTTGTTGTCCATCGCCCGCGTTTCTACCCTGAAGGCAGAATCTGGAACGTTGGAGATGGCGATGAAAGAACAGATCAAACAACACGAGCACCCTGAGAAGCAAACGCGTGAACAAGGATCGGATCCTCTGTTGATGATGACAGTGGCTCTGGGATTCGCGCTGGTGACGATGTTGGGAGTGATGTTGTTCAACTGAATCCGGGGCTCTGCATACGGAGTATCTTTAATTTACCATAATATACATTATGCGAAGTATTGGGGCGACGTTGCCGAGATCTAATCGGCCCGCTGTCGCTCCCCGCACCAGCACCACTGCGCAAGTCACGGCACCGTGACGATCGCCGTATCTATCGAGTCCCGGCCCGGCTCCAGCGCCGCCAGTCCGTGATCGTACGCCGACGCGATGGCGGCGTAGTCGGTGGATTGCAGGCTGGATGAAAGTTGTAGCCGACGTCGCCAATAGACATTTTTACGCGACTCACGCTGAGCGGGCCGCCGTCGACCTGCCCCATCTTCGAGTTGCGGTATCCTGATCATGAGCATCGGCTCCAGCCCGCGTGCTGTACGTAGAGGGCAATCAGGAACACAGGAAATGACAACCAGCGCTGCACCACTGATCACGGAACGGACGCCCGAACTGCAACGCCTGCTTGCCCACGTCGCCAACATGCCACCTATCCGGGTCGCCGTGGTCCACCCCTGCGATGCCCTGAGCCTGTCCGGTGCGCTGGACGCCGGCGCCGCGGGGTTGATCGAGCCGGTGCTGGTCGCACCGCGCGCCAAGCTCGAGAGTGTCGCTGCCAGGGCCGGGGTGGATCTGTCCGGCCTTGCGATCGAGGACGTACCTCACAGCCACGCGGCAGCTACGCGCGCGGTGGAGCTGGCGCGTGAGGGCAAGGTGGAAGCGCTGATGAAAGGTAGCCTGCACACCGACGAGCTGATGGCTGCCGTTGTTTGTCGCCAGTCCGGGCTGCGCACCAAGCGCAGGGTCAGCCACTGTTTCGTGCTGCACACGCGACACTATCCGCGCCCATTCATCGTCACTGACGCCGCGATCAACATCGCGCCCAACCTTCTGCAGAAGGCCGACATCGTGCGCAATGCCATCGACCTCGCGCATGTGATCGGCGTGGCCAGGCCCAAGGTCGCGATCCTCGCTGCGGTGGAAACTGTGACGCCGCTCATGCCGGCCACGCTCGATGCCGCTGCGCTGTGCAAGATGGCCGATCGTGGCCAGATCACCGGCGGCACGCTCGATGGTCCGCTGGCGTTTGACAATGCAGTGTCGTCGGAAGCTGCACACGCCAAGGGCATTGTGTCCGATGTCGCTGGGCAGGCCGATATCCTGGTGGTACCGGACCTGGAGAGTGGCAACATGCTCGCCAAGCAGCTGATGTACTTGGGCGAAGCCGACAGCGCCGGCATCGTGCTCGGCGCCAAGGTGCCGGTGGTGCTGACCAGCCGTGCCGACTCGCGCGAATCGCGCCTCGCCTCGTGCGCGATCGCGCTGATGCTGGCCCACCACTATCGCACCGCGCCGCCATGACCGTCATCGCCAACCGTGCCACCGATCGCCATGCCACCTGTGGAGATCTGATCCTGGTGCTCAACTGCGGATCGTCAAGCATCAAGTTTGCGCTGTTCGACGCAGGGCGGATCCTGCTGTCGCACGCTCCCGTCTGGAACGGCAAAGTGCAGGGCATTGGCGGCCCCGCACCCACGTATGACGAGACCGGCACCGTTGCGCACGCTGTCGAGCTTGATGCGCAGCACCCACACACCGCCGCCCTGTCCCTTATCCGGGAGCGCGTGGGCACCCGCCTCGACGGGCGTCGCCTGGCCGCTGTGGCGCACCGCGTCGTCCACGGCGGTAACCGGTACTTCGCGCCGGCGAAGGTAGATGCCGGCGTCATCGCCGAACTGCGTGAGCTGATCCCCCTGGCGCCGCTGCACCAGCCGTTCCCGTTGAAGGCGATGAGCCTGCTGCTGGAACAGCGCCCGGACATCGCCCAGGTCGCCTGCTTCGACACCGCCTTCCATCGCACCCTGCCCAGGGTCGAGCAGCAGTTGCCGCTGCCGCATGCGCTCTGGGAGCGCGGCCTGCGCCGCTACGGCTTCCACGGCCTGTCCTACGACTATATGACCGCCGCCCTGCCCGCACGACATGGGAACCTGGCCCGGGGCCGTGTGATCGTCGCCCATCTTGGCAGTGGTGCCAGCCTGTGCGCCCTGCAGGACCTGGCGAGCGTGGCTACGACCATGGGCTTCTCGGCGCTGGATGGTCTGATGATGGGCACGCGCACCGGCGCGCTCGATCCGGGCGCTGTGCTCTACCTGATGGAGATCGAGAAGCTGAGCCTGGCCGAGGTCGGCAACCTGCTCTATCACCAGTCTGGCCTGCTCGGGGTATCGGGTCTGTCGTCCGAACCACGGGTGTTGCAGCCGCTTGAGGCGCGGGGGGGTGCCGAGGGCGCTCGCGCAGGTGATGCGTTGGCGCTGTACGTGCGCAGGATCGTGCGTGAAATCGGCGCACTGGTGGCCGTGCTCGGCGGGCTCGACCTGCTGGTGTTCACCGCCGGTGTCGGCGAACACAGTGCCTTCATCCGCGAGCGCGTGTGTGCTTCGCTGAGTTTCCTCGGCATCACTCTCAATGATGTCGCCAACGCAGATAACGCGCCGTTGATATCTGCCGCTGACAGCCGCGTCATGGTCGGCGTGGAGCCGACCAACGAGGAATGGGTGGCCGCCCGGGATGCGCTTGCGGTGCTCGGCTGAGCAACGCCAGTGCATTCGTCATCACTGCCAGCGCTTCAACAGGTGCTGCGTGGGGCCGCGAACACTTCAGGTGACTTGCACGGAGAACTCTTCGAACGCCGCCAGCGCATTGGCCGCATACATCAGCGACGGACCGCCGCCCATGTAGACCGCGACGCCGAGCATTTCGCGAAACTCCTCCGGCGTCGCACCCAGCCGCACTAGCGCCTTGGCGTGGAAGCCGAGGCAGGCGTCGCAACGCGCCGCCACGCCGATCGCCATTGCAATCAGCTCCTTGGCTTTCTCGTCCAGGGCGCCCGGCGCCAGCGCTGCCTTGCTCAGCGCTCCGAAGCCGTGCATGACTTCTGCGTTGTGCGTGCGCAGCGGCCCCAGGTTCTTCGAGACTTTGCGCGTCAGATCGACATAGGAATCAATGGCGGACATTGCTGTCGTCCTTCAGTGAATGGATGGCTGGATCAGCGTGGACATGCCTGGTTCGGCTGCGGGCGGATGCTGGGCTGCAGTAGAAGTCATGCAACGTCTGGATCACCGCCGCTGCCGGACCTGGCATCAGTGAATAGTTGATGACCTGTGCTTCACGGCGGGTTTGCACCAGACCTTCCTGGCGCAGCACTGCCAGATGCTGAGACAGCGCGGACTGGCTCAGATCCAGCAGCGCGTTGATCTCGCCGACCGACCGCTCTTTCTCCGCCAGCAGACACAGCACCTGCAGGCGCCGCTCGTTTGCCAGCGCCTTCAATAATCGTGCCGCATCGCCGGCATGCGCCCTCATTGCCTGAGTGCCGGAGACGGCCGTTTTTGTCTTGGTGGTCATCATCGTAAAATATCAGTTGATACTAATATAATGTAATGCTAATTTAAGTGCAACAGGCACTGGAGGTCAGCCAATGGCACACGTCGTGGTACTGGGCGCAGGCATCGGCGGCATGAGCGCCGCTTACGAATTGCGCGGCACGCTGGGGCCGGAGCCGGCCATCACCGTGATCGGTGATGGCGACCTGTTCTCGTTCACGCCGTCCAATCCGTGGGTCGCTGTGGGCTGGCGCAAGCCGACAGACGTGCAGATTCCAGTGTTTGGCTATCTGGCGAAGAAAAAAATCGCTTTCGATGGCGCGGGTGCGGACAAGGTGGAGCCGGAGCGCAACCGTGTGCTGCTTCGCGATGGCCGCCATGTCGATTACGACATCCTGGTGATAGCAACCGGTCCGCGACTGGCGTTCGACGAGATCTCTGGGCTTGGGCCCGACGCGGGATTCACGCAGTCGGTCTGCACTACGCCGCACGCCGCGGCAGCGTGGGATGCATATCAAGCGTTCCTGGAGAACCCTGGCCCAATCGTGATCGGCGCCGCACCGGGCGCGAGCTGCTTTGGTCCGGCCTACGAATTCGCGATGATCCTCGATGCCGATCTGCGCAAGCGCAAGCTGCGCGACAAGGTGCCGATGACCTATGTCACGCCGGAACCATACATCGGACACATGGGGCTTGGCGGTGTTGGTGATTCAAGGGGGCTGATGGAATCGGAGTTCCGTCAACGCCATATACAATGGGTCGTCAACGCGAAGATCAGCGAAGTCCGTGACGGCGAGATGGATGTAACCGAAATTGGCGATGACGGCCAACCTAAGAAAACGCACAAGCTGCCGTTCAGATATTCGATGGTGTTGCCAGCGTTCACCGGCGTGTCGGCGGTGCGTCAGGCTGAGGGACTGTGCAATCCGCGCGGATTCATTCTCATCGACAAGCACCAGCGCAACCCTACGTACCCGAACATCTATTCGCTCGGCGTCTGCGTGGCGATTCCGCCAGTGGAGGCGACGCCGGTGCCGACTGGTGCACCGAAGACCGGTTTCATGATCGAGTCCATGGTGACCGCGGTGGCCCACAACATCCGGGCGGACCTCAAGGGCGAAATCGCCGCTGCCGAAGCGACCTGGAACGCGATCTGCCTGGCTGATATGGGCGACACCGGCGCGGCATTCGTGGCGCTGCCGCAGATGCCGCCGCGCAACGTGACCTGGGCGAAGGTCGGCAAGTGGGTGCACCTGGCCAAGATCGCCTTCGAGAAGTACTTCCTGATGAAGATGAAGTCCGGCAACACCGAGCCGGTGTACGAAAAATATGTGCTCAAGCTGCTAGGCATCCTGCGCACGCGCTGATCTTTCCACGCGATACGAACTCAAGGAGACATGTCATGAACCTCGACCGCGCCGTCCTCGCCTTCGCCGGCCTGATGATCCTTGTCAGTCTCGCGCTGGCGCATCTGGTTTCGCCGATGTGGCTGTGGTTCACCGCCTTTGTCGGCGCGAACCTGCTGCAGGCCAGCGTTACCGGCTTCTGCCCCGCTGCCCTCGTCTTCCGCAAGCTGGGCGTGCCCGGCGGCTGTGCGTTCAAGTAAAGGAGCTTACCCGTGACGTGCGACGCGACCACGACTTTGCGCTCCTCCGCGGTCAGAACCGGCCTCGCCCTGCTGCTGGCAGGTGCGCTGGTCGCCTGCCACGGTGACCAGAGCGTCCGTGGCCCCTCCCCCATCCAGGAGCTCGATACGCTGATCGTCGGCGCAGGCGATGCGACTGGCGCCCGCGCCTGGGACGGCGTAATCGAGGCTGTCCGCGTGGCGGCACTGTCGGCGCAGACCAATGGGCGCGTCACCGAAGTCCTTGCTGACGTCAACGATCGGGTTCCGGCCGGCAAGGTGCTGCTGCGACTGTCCGCGGTGGAGCAGCAAGCCGGTGTGGATGCCGCGCGTGCGCAGTTGCGCGCCGCCGAAGCCGGCCTCATCGAAGCCGAAGGCACCTATCGTCGCTATCAGGAGCTGTCGCAGGACCACTACGTCTCGAAGCTGCAGCTCGATCAGGTCCGCGCGATGCGCGATTCCGCCGTTGCCGCGCGCGATGCCGCGCGCGCACAGCTGGCCAATGCCAGTCAGCAGAGTGCCTATACCACGATCCGTGCGCCCTATGCCGGCATCGTCAGCGCACGCGCGGTGGAGCCGGGCGAGGCGGTGGGCATCGGCCAGCCGCTGATGACGGTATTCGCGCCCGATGCGCTGCGCATCGAAGTGAGCGTGCCGCAATCGGACGCCGAGGCGATCCGCGCCAATCCGGTCGCGAAGGTGAGTCTCGGCGATGGCCGTGGCATCGAGACCGTGGCGACCGTGTTCCCGGCCGCGGACGTCGCAACCCATGCGGTCAAGGTGCGCGTGCAGCTGCCGCCACTCGATCCGGCGCCGCAGCCGGGCATGACCGCCAAGGTCGCATTCCCGGCGGTGGTTGGCGCCGCGTATCCGCGCATTCCCGCTTCGGCTCTCGTCCGGCGTGGCGAAGTCAACGCGGTGTATGTGCTGGCTGATGGCCGCCTGTCGCTGCGCCAGCTGCGTCTGGGCGAGCGCATGGGCAGTGACTTCGATGTGATCGCCGGTCTGAAGCCGGGCGAAACCATCGCCGCCGATCCGGTCGCCGCGATGCAGGCGCTCACCGCCGCGCGCAAGGGTGACTGACATGGCTCGGCATGACACCACGCGTCTGGGCATCTCCGGGCGGATGGCGCGCACCTTCCAGGCCAATCCGCTGACGCCCATCCTTGCGCTGCTGGGCCTGCTGCTCGGTTTCGTCGCGGTCATGATCACCCCGCGCGAGGAAGAGCCGCAGATCGACGTGACCATGGCGAACGTCATCGTGCCCTTCCCTGGCGCCGACGCGCGCCAGGTCGAGCAGATGGTGGCGTATCCGCTGGAGCAGACGCTGTCGGAAATCGAACAGGTCAAGCATGTCTACTCAGTCAGCCGCCCCGGCATGGCGGTGCTGACGGTGGAGTTCGAGGTTGGCGTGAAGCGCCAGCCGGCGCTGGTGCGGCTCTACGACAAGGTGTTCTCGAACCAGGACCGGATACCGCAGAACCTCGGCGTGGGCCAGCCCATCGTCAAGCCCAAGGGCATCGACGATGTGCCGGTGATGGCGCTGACCCTGTGGACCGACGATCCGCAGCGTGACGCGCGGGACCTGGCCGAGGTCGCCCATACACTGGAAACTGAGCTCAAGCGCATCCCTGGCACGCGCGACGTGATCACCATCGGCGCACCCGAACGTGCGGTGATGGTGACGCTTGATCCGGCGCGGCTAGCGAGCCACGGGCTGACCGTCGCCGACCTGTCCGGCGCGTTGCAGGCGGCCAACCTGGCACGCCAGGCGGGCGATCGCATCGGCGTCGATGGCGTGGTGCAGGTGACTTCCGGGCAGTTCCTCGCCGACCGCGAGGATGTTGCCGGCCTGGTGCTCGGCCTGTCCGGCGGGCAGCCGGTGCGGATCGAGGACGTGGCGACGGTGAGCGATGCCGCTGACGCACCGTCGAGCTATGTCTGGCACGGCGCGCCGGCAGGCCGCGATGGCCCCGACATCGGCGTTGCACCGGCGGTCACGCTGGCCATCGCCAAGAAGCCGGGCAGCAATGCTTCCGACATCACCCAGGCGGCGCTGCGGCGGGTGGACGAGTTGCGTGGGCAGCTCATCCCCGATGGCATCCATGTGGAAACCACCCGCGACTACGGCCTGACCGCCAGCGACAAGGCGCAGACGCTGATCAAGAAGCTGGTGTTCGCCACCCTGTCGGTGGTGCTGCTGGTGCTGTTCGCGCTCGGCCGGCGCGAAGCCATCGTGATCGGCAGCGCGGTGATCCTCACCCTGTCCATCACTCTGTTCGCCTCGTGGGCAATGGGCTTCACGCTCAACCGGGTGTCGCTGTTCGCGCTGATCTTCTCCATAGGCATCCTGGTCGACGACGCCATCGTGGTGGTCGAGAACATCCACCGGCACATGGCACAAGGTGGGAAGTCATTGCTGGAGGCCATCCCTCCCGCGGTGGACGAAGTGGGCGGCCCGACCATCCTCGCCACCTTCACCGTGATCGCGGCGCTGATGCCGATGGCCTTCGTCACCGGGTTGATGGGACCCTACATGCGGCCCATTCCGATCAACGCCTCGGTGGGCATGCTGCTGTCGCTGATGATCGCGCTGGTGGTCACGCCGTGGCTGTCGCTCAAGCTGCTCAGGCGCCACTCCGCCGGACATGCGGTGGAGCATGCCGGGCATGGTCATGCCGCGGGCACCATGGCCGCGAGACTGCACCGCGTGTTCGACAAGCTGATGGGACCGTTTCTCGATGCCGGCAAGGGTGCGCGCCGCCGTCGCGTGCTGTTCGCGTCGATGGTCGCCCTGGTCGCTCTGGCGGCGAGCCTCGCGGTGGTCAAGCTGGTGGTGCTGAAGATGCTGCCGTTCGACAACAAGTCAGAACTGCAGATTGTGGTCGACATGCCGGAAGGCCGCACGCTGGAAGACACCAATGCGCTGCTGGGCGATCTGGCCGCGGTGCTCGACGCCACGCCGGAAGTGCTGCACTACCAGGGCTATGCCGGCACCGCCGCGCCGATCAACTTCAACGGTCTGGTGCGGCAGTACTACCTGCGCAGAGGCGCCAACGTCGGCGACCTGCAGGTCAACCTGGTCGACCGGCATGAGCGCAGCCGCAAGAGCCACGACATCGCTGTCGCCCTTCGTCCGCAGGTGGACGCCATCGGTCGCCGCCACGGCGCTTCGGCGAAGGTGGTCGAGGTGCCGCCCGGCCCGCCGGTGCTGTCGCCGATCGTCGCCGAGATCTATGGGCCGGACTATGAACGGATGCGCGGGATCGGACGCGCGCTGGAGCAGCGCTTCCTCGCCACCGATGGCATCGTCGATGTCGACACCAGCATCGAAAGCGAAGCCGCGCGCGAGGTGCTGGTGATCGACCGCGTGCGCGCCGCGCGCCTCGGCGTACCGCAATCGGCCATCGCCGAGGCCATCGCCACAGGCCTGTCCGGCTCGGATGCGACCTGGCTGATCGACGGCAGCAGCAAATATCCGCGCCCGATCCGCCTGCGCCTGCCGGTGGCCGCGCAGGCCACGCTCGACGGCTTGCTGGCCCTGCGCGTGCGTGGCGGCGACGGCCAGCTGGTACCACTGTCGGAGCTGGTCACGATGCGCAGCGCCCAATGGGACGGCGTGATCATGCACAAGGATCTGCTGCCGGTGGTCTATGTGATGGGCGACGAGAGCGGCACGGTCGACAGCCCGCTGTACGGCATGTTCGATCTGGTGGGGCAGGTGTCGGACGATGGCGTTGCCGGTCAACGGTTGGCACAGTATTTCATTGCCCAGCCGCAAGACACCGCGGGCTTCTCGATAAAATGGGACGGCGAATGGCAGATCACCTACGAGACCTTCCGCGACATGGGTATCGCCTACGCCGCGGGGATGGTGTTGATCTACCTGTTGGTAGTGGCCTACTTCGGCAGCTATGTGGTGCCGCTGGTGATCATGGCGCCTATTCCGCTGACTGTGATCGGGGTGATGCCCGGGCACGCGCTGCTCGGCGCCCAGTTCACCGCCACCAGCATGATCGGCATGATCGCTCTGGCCGGCATCATCGTCCGCAACTCGATCCTGCTGGTGGATTTCATCAATCATCTGCTTGAACGTGGGCAGTCGCTGGAAAGCGCGGTGATCGATGCCTGCGCGGTGCGCGCGCAACCCATCGCGCTGACCGCCCTGGCGGCGATGGCCGGCGCGTTCTTCATCCTCGACGATCCGATCTTCAATGGCCTCGCCATCTCGCTGATCTTCGGCATCCTCGTCTCGACGGTGCTGACGCTGGTGGTGATCCCGTTGCTCTACTACGGGCTGCTACTGCGCAGTCGCAACGAGGTTCCCGCATGAGAAGGCAAGCCTTCCGCGTCGTCATTCTCGCCGCATGCATCGCGATGCCGGCGGCTGCCCGCCCGTCTTCAGCCGCCCCTGAAGATCCTGTCCTGGATCGGGCCAAAGCCGCGGCGCAGGTCTTCAGCGGACAACTGCGCGCCAGACTGCAGGCGGCGATGCAGGCTGGCGGCCCGATTGCGGCCGTCGATGTCTGCAACATGGAAGCGCCGCGCATCGCCGACGCGGTGATGGCCGAGTACGGCGTGAGCCTGGGCCGTGTTGCCCTGCCCGGCCGCAACCGCAATCCCGCGCAGGCCGCGGATGACTGGAAGCTGGCGATGCTCGAGAGTTTCCGGCAGCGCGTGTCCGATGGCGAAGCCGCCGCCGACCAGTTCGCGGTGATGCGCGAACGCCTGCCCGATGGCGTTGCGCTGCGCATGATGCGCGGCATCGCCACTGAACCAGGGTGCCTGGCCTGCCACGGCAGCGACATCGCCCCGCAGATCCGCACGGCGATCATCGCCCGCTATCCCGACGACCATGCCACCGGCTTCGCCGTCGGCGATCTGCGCGGAGCGCTGTGGGTGCAGGTGCCTGCTACACCCGCGACGGTGGATGCGCCATGAGCAGCGATGCGCGCATGCAGCTGGCCTGTCCGCACTGCAATGCCATCAACCGCATGCCCGCCGCGCGCCTGGCCGACGCGCCGCGCTGTGGTCGCTGCCATCAGTCATTGTTCACCGCCCAGCCGTTGGCGATTGAATCGGATGCAGTGTTCCAGGCGCATGCGATGAACAGTGACCTTCCGCTGCTGGTGGATTTCTGGGCGCCGTGGTGCGGTCCATGCCGGATGATGGCGCCGCATTTCGAGGCCGCGGCGGTGCAACTGGAGCCGGCCATGCGGCTTGCGAAGATCGATACTCAGGCCCAGCCGGATCTTGGTGCGCGCTTCAGCATCCGCAGCATTCCCACGATGGTGCTGTTCAGGGGCGCTCGTGAGGCCGCGCGTGCTTCCGGCGCCATGCCGTCGGCCGAGATCGTTCGCTGGGCGCGCGCTCAGCTCGGGCAGGGCTGACCCCGCGAGGACGCCAATCCTCCGGGGTCGTGGTCCACTGGGTTGCCTAGTCGCAGTTCTCCATTTCGATGATGGCGAACCCGCTGTGCGTGATCTGCGCTTCGATCTGCGGCGGCGCGAACTCCGTGTGACAGAAGCGGCACTCCCGCGCGGCGAGACTCTCGGGTGATACGCCCTTGGCGGCCAGGTAGCTGCGCGCGTGCGCCAGCACGACGTCCGGATCCCGATCCGCGTGCTGGTCGCGCACCAGGACATCGAAGTGCATCCGCCGGCCGTCCGGCCTCTGGACGTAGGTATCGAAAACGGCGATCTGCATGTGCGCTCCGGCCTACTTCAGCGCGATCAGCGGGAAATCGACCGGAATGTCGAGCGCCACGTTGATGTAGTTGGTGTAAAGGTTCAGCGCGACGTGCGCGATGATCTCGACGATCTGCTCGTCGTTGAATCCCGCCTTGCGCAGTTGCGCCACATCGGCTTCGCTGACCTGGGCCCGTTGTTCGACGACCTTCAGCGCGAAAGTCAGTGCGGCCGCGGTCCTCGCGTCGCGGGATTCCCCGACCTGGGCCGCTGCCATCTCGGCGGCCGAGGCGCCCGCCCCCTGCCCCAGCACGGTGTGGGCGGACAGGCAGTACACGCAACGGTTGCGGTTCGCGATGGCGACGGCGATCTGCTCGCCGAGCTTCGCGCCCAGCGTGCCCTTGCCCAGCGCGCCAAATGCGCCCCACATGCTTTGCAATGCCGCTGGCGAGTTCGCGACGGCCTTGAACATGTTGGGTGTGACGCCGAAAGCCTGGTGGATCTGCGCCAGCGCGGGCTGGCTCGCGGCGGGAAGGTTATCGGTCTGGATGTTGACGCGTGACATGCTGATCTCCTCGGGTTGGTAACTGTGCAGGCAGTCTAGTAACCCGATCTGTACTCCGTGATACAATCAGTCCACATCACATACCAAATCGTACAAATGTCACTCACCATTCCGATCGACCGCCTCTCCGGTCTTCTCGAGCGCTTCCGTGTGCAGGCGCAGCTGCACTACAGCGGCACGTTGTGCGAACTCAGGCATTTCGATGTCCACGATGGGCATGGCTATCTGCATGTGCTGCGCCGGGGAGAATTGAAGGTGAGCCATCCGGGCGCTCGCGGTGATGTGCCCAAGTCGATGCGCCTCGAGGAGCCGACACTGCTGCTCTACCCTCGCCCTTTCACTCACCGCTTCCACAATCCTCCGCGAGAGGGTTCCGATCTCACCTGTGCACAGCTGACTTTCGACGGTGGATCGCACAATCCGCTGGCGCGGGCGCTGCCGTCACTGATTGCACTGCCGTTGGCGCAGGTCCAGGGTCTGGAGGCGGCGCTGGATCTGTTGTTCTCGGAAACCGATCATGTGCGCTGCGGCCAGCGTCTGCTCGCGGACCGGCTGTTCGAAGTGGTGCTGCTGCAGTTGCTGCGCTGGCTGCTCGATCATCCGCAGCAGGCGGGCATCCGTCCGGGTCTCATCACGGGGCTGTCGGACCCGCGCCTGGCGCTGGCCCTGATAGCCATGCACGATGGGCCGGGTGAACCCTGGACGCTGGAGCGCATGGCCCGCTGCGCCGGAATGTCGCGCACGGCGTTTGCCAACACCTTCAGGGAGATAGTCGGCCAGACGCCGGCCGACTATCTGAGCGACTGGCGCATCGTGCTGGCGCAGAGCCGGCTGCGTGAAGGCTGGCCGATCAAGATGCTGGCCGAGGAACTGGGTTACGCGAACCCTTCAGCCCTGTCCCGCGCGTTCGCGGCGAAGATCGGCGTCTCGCCGCGGGCGTGGCTCGCCGCCGGTTCATAGAAGTCGAGTTTAGGCCGCGCTGCGTTTGCCGCCCCGTGCGCCCGCGGGGCTGCAATACAGACCGTACAGCGTTTTCATCACCGCAGCGGCCGGCCCCGGCGTCAGTGAATAGAGGATGGATTGCGCCTGGCGGCGCGTCTGGACCAGCTCCTGCTCGCGCAGCACCGCCAGATGCTGGGACAGCGCCGACTGCGTGAGATCCAGCAGGGCGTTGAGCTCTTTCACCGAGCGCTCGCCATCGGCCAGCAGGCACAGCACCTGCAGGCGCTTCTCGTTCGCCAGTGTCTTGAGCAGGCGCGCGGCCTCGCCGGCATGCAGGTGCATGGCTGCCAGGTTGGCAGGGCGGGATTTCATGGCAACAGGGTATCAGGAACCGTGACGGCCGCCGTGGCGGGTTCGGCTAAGCTTGAAGACATGAGTCCCGAGATTTCCCTGTCCGGCCTGATCTCGGCGATCGGTCTGGGATTGCTGATCGGCGTGGTGCGTGAGCGGGCCCAGCCTGATCCACAGCGGGCGGTGGCGGGTGTCCGCACCCATGTGATGGTGGCGGTGGCCGGCGCAGTGGGCGCGGCGCTGGGCACGGCCGTGCTGGTGACGGTCATTGCACTGCTCGGCGCGTTGATGGTGGCGAGCCATCTGAAGTCGGCGCAGGAGGATCCTCGTCTGACCAGCGAGGTCGCGCGGCCGACCACGGCGCTGCTCGCGGCGCTGGCGCAGTGGCCTCCGGCGCTGGCCGCCGGCCGGTCGGGGGTCGTCGCCGCGGGGCGGGGCGCCACGCGTCCGCGGCAGGGCCTGGG
>CAUJIK010000033.1 GCA_963205255.1 Pseudomonadota bacterium | reverse complement strand
TGCTGTTCACCAGCAGTGGCAAGGTGATCCGCTTCAGCGAGGAGCAGGTGCGTCCCATGGGTCGCGACTCCACCGGCGTGCGCGGCGTGAAGCTGGGCGATGACCAGGAGGTCATCTCGCTGATCGTGGTGGGCGAGGGGCATGTGCTCACCGCTTCGGAGAATGGCTACGGCAAGCTGACTCCGCTGGAAGACTTTCCCTCGCATGGCCGTGGCGGCCAGGGCGTGATCGCGCTGCAGACCACTGAGCGCAACGGCCGGATGGTCGCGGCGCTGCAGGTCACGCCGGGCCATGAACTGATGCTCATCAGCTCCAATGGCACGCTGGTTCGCACGCCGGTGGCCGATGTGTCGGTGGTGGGGCGCAACACCCAGGGTGTGCGGCTGATCCGGCTGGACGAGGGCGACCGGCTCTCGGGTGTGGAGCGGGTGGAGAACCTGGGCGAAGACGCGGAAGGCGAGGGTATGGCCCAGGCCTTGCCGGCAGGCGACTCCGCCGACGAAGTGCCCGCGGCGGACTAGGCGTCGCTTCGCCCGGGGTCCCTCCCGGGCGCCCAAACCCTGCGAATTTCTCTCTGGCTGTTGTCTTCTTGCGATCTTGTTGTATTGATAATGAGAACGGTTATCATTAGTATTATTATTCACTATATAAAACACTGCTAGGGAGCGTTCTCAATATGTCGAAGATCAAGAGCCGCAAGCACGACGTGACGCGGCAGCGTTCGTACGATCCGCGCAAGCTCGGCATGGTGATTGCCGCTGCGCTTCCGGGCCTGGTGATCGCGGCACAGCAGCCGGAGCCGGCGGATGGCCCGCGTACGCTGGGCAGCGTGCGCGTGCAGGAGGAGGTCGAGGAGGGCAGTTACAAGGTCGATCGGCCTTCCTCGCCGAAATTCACCGCGCCGCTGGCCGACATCCCCCAGACCATTACCGTGATCCCCAAGGAGCTGCTGGCCGATCAGGGCGTCGGTACGCTGGCCGAGGCGCTGCGCAACACGCCGGGCATCACCTTCACGCTGGGCGAGAACGGCAACACCACGGCCGGCGACTCGATCACCATGCGCGGTTTCGACACCTCCAACAGCATCTTTCTCGACGGCGTGCGCGATCTGGGCGCGGTGTCCCGCGACACCTTCAATGTGGAGGCGGTCGAGGTCGTCAAGGGCCCGTCGGGTTCGGACAACGGGCGTGGCGCGCCCACCGGCTACATCAACCAGGTCACCAAGCAGGCGACGCTGGAGTCGGCCATCGCCAGCACGCTGGCTTTCGGCACGGACAGCCGCCTGCGCTTCACCGGCGACATCAATCATGCGATCCAGTCTGTGTCAGGCGCGGCGTTGCGCCTGAACGTGATGTACGACAAGGCCGACAAGCCGGGCCGCCGTCTGGCGGGCAATGAACGCTGGGGCATCGCGCCCTCGTTCTCGCTGGGCCTGGGCGGCGATACGCGCGTCCATTTCAACTACCTGCATGTCGAGCAGAGCAATGTGCCAGATGGCGGCCTGCCGGCGATCGGCCTTGCGGGCTACAACTTCACCAGCCCCACCACGGGCGCGGCCGCGGTTCCGCCGGAGCTGGTGTCGGCGGTCAATGCCGCGGTCAATGGCGCGGCGCCGGTCGATACGGAGAATTTCTACGGCTCGCTCGATGATTTCGAGGATGTCTCGGCCAACATGTTCACCATGAAGCTCGAGCATGACCTGTCGCAGGACACCAGCGTGCGCAATACCTCGCGCTACGGTCGCTACACGCTGCAGCGCGAGCTCACCGGCATCATCACGCTGGGCAATCTGTTCGCGGACGGCGCGGTCAACGATCCCGGCGTCTGGACGGTGTCGCGCAGCCGCCAGCGCCGCGACGAGGTCAACGAGGTCCTGACCAACCAGACCAACCTCACCACGGCCTTCGCTACCGGGACAGTGGGGCATTCCTTCAGCACCGGCGTGGAGTTCATCTACGAGCGGCAGCTGCTGCGCGGCTCGGCCTCCACGGGCACTGCCGCGGTGGCCAACCTCTACAATCCCAGCACGGCCGACAGCTTCGCGACGCTGGCACGCAGCGGCCAGGTGACGGACGGCAAGATGCTCACCGCGGCGGCCTATGCGTTCGACACGCTGCAATTCGGTGAGCGCTGGCGCCTGCATCTCGGAGCGCGTTTCGACCACTATGAACTCGAGACGGCCACGGTGCCGGCGCAGGCCACTCCGCCGGCCGCTTCGACCTTCCTGCAGGATCAGGGCGACCTGTTCACGGGCAAGGTGGGTCTGGTGTTCAAGCCGCTGTCCAACGGCAGCATCTACATCAACTACGCCAACTCGCAGCAGCCTCCGGGCGGCGCCAGCCTGCAGCTCTCGGCCGGCACGGCCACCAATGCCAACAACTACACGCTCGATCCGCAGGAGGCGACCAACATCGAGCTGGGCACCAAGTGGGAGCTGCTGGACAACCGCCTGGTGCTCACGGCCGCGGCCTTCGACACCCGCAACAGGAACGATACGGCGCAGGTCGATACGCTGACCGGCGAGATCGTGCAGTTCGGCGAACGCAAGGTGCGCGGCATCGAGCTGGGCGCGGCGGGCATGATCACGCCGAACTGGCAGGTCAGCGCCGGCGTGGCCTCGATGGATACCGAGGTGGTCGCAGGCGCCGCGGCCGCCGCGGGCGCGCAGCTGCAGTTCTCGCCCAGGCTCACCTTCACGTCGTGGACCACGTACACGCTGCCGTTCGGTCTGACCATCGGCGGTGGCGCACGCTATACGGACTCCCAGTTCCGCAACGGCAACGCCGCGCAGGCCACGGTGACGAACCTGGCGGTGAACCCGGAGTACTGGGTGGTGGACGCGATGGCCAAGTACGCGGTGAACGAGCGGGTGTCCCTGCAGTTCAATGCCTACAATCTGCTGGACGAGTTCTACATGAGCAGCCTCAACTCGGGCGGTTCGCGCTACATGCTCGGCGCGCCGCGCTCCTTCCAGTTGAGCGGGACGATCAACTTCAAGTAAGTTGAGGGCTGTCCGCCTGGACAGGCAAGGGCCGGTGTTTCACCGGCCCTGTCTTTTGGTGGATCGGTCCGATCCGGAGTCATCGCCATGATGTTGCATGTGCCCGAAGTGCTGTCGCCCGACGAGGTGCGGGAGATCCGCGCGCAGATCGATGCCGCGCCGTGGTCGGACGGGCGGGCCACCGTGGGTTCGCAGGGCGCGCTGCGCAAGCGCAACCTGCAGCTGGATGCGGCGCTGCCGGCCGCGCAGGCGGCGAGCCGGCTCATCCTGGAGCGGGTGCAGCTGCATCCGCAGTTTTTCTCGGCCGCGCTGCCGCTGCGCATCCTGCCGCCGCTGTTCAACCGCTATGCGGATGGCGGCGAGTACGGCATGCACGTGGACGGCTCGGTGATGAGCCAGCGGGGCAGCCCGCAGCGCCTGCGCAGCGACCTGTCGGTGACGCTGTTCCTGTGCGAGCCGGAGGATTACGAAGGCGGTGAGCTGACGGTGAGCGACACCTACGGCGAGCACGCGGTGAAGCTGCCGGCGGGCGACCTGATCCTGTATCCCTCCAGCAGCCTGCACCGGGTGACGCCGGTGACCCGCGGCACGCGCACCTGCGCATTCTTCTGGGTGCAGAGCATGGTGCGCGACGATGCGCGCCGCACGGCGCTCTATGAGCTGGACCAGACCATACAGTCGCTGCGCGCCAGCCTCGGGGAGACAAAGGAATGCGTGGCGCTGACCTCCCACTACCACAACCTCATGCGCATGTGGGCCGAGGTCTGATGCCCCTGGGGCGGGTGGGGATGAGAACAGTTGTCATTTTGCGCATGAGCTGATATGGCCCGCGCCCCGGCGGCGCAATGACATCCGGACCGCGCTTGCCTAAAATGTGCCATTCGTTGCGGCGTCGCGCCGCATTAGCTGCCAAAGGATGTTCCACAAGTGCGTGTCTTCAATTTTTCGCCGGGTCCGGCCACCCTCCCCCTGGAAGTGCTCGAGCAGGTTCGCAGTGAGCTGAGCGACTGGCAGGGCGGCGGCATGTCGGTGATGGAAGTGAGCCACCGTGGCAAGCCTTTCGTCGCCATGGTCCGGCAGGCCGAGGCCGACATCCGGCAGCTGATGGGCATCCCGGACAACTACAAGGTGCTGTTCCTGCAGGGTGGCGCCACCGGCCAGTTCGCCGCCATTCCGATGAACATCGCGCGCCCGGATGCCACCGTGGACTACGTCAACACCGGTAGCTGGTCGAAGAAGGCCATCAGCGAGGCCAAGCACTATGCCAAGGTGAACGTGGCGGCGGATTCGGCCGCCGACGGCTTCAATTCCGTGCCGCCCGAGTCGCAGTGGAAGCGCACTGCCGGCGCCGCCTATCTGCACTACACGCCCAACGAGACCATCGGCGGCGTGGCTTATCCGTTCATTCCGGATGCCGGCGATGTGCCGCTGGTGGCGGACTACTCCTCCTCGATCCTGTCCGAGCCGGTGGACGTGTCGAAGTTCGGCGTGATCTACGCCGGCGCGCAGAAGAACATCGGCATCGCCGGCCTGTGTGTGGTGATCGTGCGTGATGACCTGCTGGACCGCGCGCGGCCCGATGTGCCTTCCGTGTGGAACTGGAAGCAGATGGCGGAAGAGGGCTCGCTGGCCAACACGCCGCCGGCCTTCGCCGTGTACGTGGCCGGGCTGGTGTTCCAGTGGATGATCCGGCAGGGCGGTGTGGAGGCGATCGGCAAGCGCAACCGGGCCAAGGCGGCGAAGCTCTACGCGGCCATCGACGGCGCCGGCTTCTATCGCAATCCGGTGGCGAAGGACTGCCGTTCGATCATGAATGTGCCTTTCACGCTGAAGGATCCGGCCCTGGACAAACCCTTCCTGGCCGGCGCCGCCGAAGCAAGCCTGGTGAATCTCCAGGGCCACCGTTCGGTGGGCGGGATGCGCGCGAGCATCTACAACGCCATGCCCGATGCGGGCGTGGATGCCCTCATTGCCTACATGCAGGAGTTCGAGCGTCGTCATGGCTGATCCCTTCCGTATCCTCACGCTCAACAACATCAGCCCCAAGGGACTGGAGCGCCTGCCGCGCGACCGTTACGAAGTGGCTTCCGACATCGGCCGGCCGCATGCGGTGCTGCTGCGCTCCTTCAAGATGCACGACTACGCGCTGCCGGAGAGCGTGCTGGCCGTGGCGCGCGCCGGCGCCGGCACCAACAATGTGCCGGTCGCGAAGCTTTCGGCGCTGGGCATTCCGGTGTTCAACACGCCGGGCGCCAATGCCAATGCCGTGAAGGAATTGGTGATCGGCAGCATGTTCCTCGCGGCGCGCAACATCGCTCCGGCATGGCTGTTCGCCCGCGGCCTGACCGGCGACGACGCCGCCATCGATGCCGCGGTGGAGAAGGGCAAGAAGAACTTCGTCGGCTTCGAACTGCCCGGCCGCACGCTGGGTGTGGTGGGTCTGGGCGCCATCGGCGTGGAAGTGGCCAACACCGCGCTCGCGCTGGGCATGAATGTGCTGGGCTACGATCCGCAGATCACCGTGCAGCGCGCGTGGACCCTCTCTTCGAACGTGCAGCAGGCGCTGTCGCTCGATGACCTGTTCGCGCGCGCGGATTTCGTCTCGGTGCATGTGCCGCTCAACGACGGCACGCGCGGTCTGGTCAATGCGGCGCGCATCGGTCTGATGCGTCGCGGCAGCGTGGTGCTGAATTTCGCGCGCGGCGGCATCGTCGACAATGAGGCCATCGTTGCCGCGCTCGACTCCGGCCAGCTGCATGGCTTCGTGTGCGACTTCCCCGTCAATGCGCTCAAGGATCACCCGCGCGTGGTCACGCTGCCGCACCTGGGTGCGTCCACCGGTGAGGCGGAGGAGAACTGCGCCGTGATGGCGGCCGAGCAGCTGCGCGATTTCCTCGAGAACGGCAACATCCGCAATTCGGTGAATTTCCCCGAGGCGGTGCTGCCGCGCGTGCCGGGCGTCACCCGCCTGTGCATCGCCAACAGCATTGTGCCGAACATGGTCGGCCAGATCTCCACCTGCCTTGCCGAAGCGGGCGTCAACATCGCCGACCTGCTCAACACGCCGCGCGGCGATCTGGCCTCCCCGCTGATCGCCGTCGCCGGGGAGGTCAGCCAGACCTCCCTCGACCGCATCCGTTCCATCGAAGGTATACGCTCGGCGCGCCTGGTCTGACGGCCGATGGCGAAGAAGAAAAAAGCGGGGGAGGCGGCGCCCACC
>CAUJIK010000032.1 GCA_963205255.1 Pseudomonadota bacterium | reverse complement strand
ATCAACACCGCGCGCCTCGCGCTGGCGCGCGAGCCGGTGGTGTGGTGGTCGCTGCTGGCCGCCTTCGTCTTCATGTTCGTGCTGGTGCTGGCGGCCAACCTGTTCGCCGACGCGGTGCGCGATGCCTTCGATCCGCGCCTGGCCGGCAGCCGTCGCTCCCTGCCGGGAAAAATGGCATGAGCCTGCTCAGGGTCGAATCGCTGCAAATGTTCCTGGACAGCGCGGCCGGCCCGGTGCGGGCCGTCGACGACGTTTCCTTCGAGGTCGAGCCGGGCGGAACTTTTGCTTTGATTGGCGAATCCGGCTGCGGCAAGTCGATGACGGCGCTTTCCCTGATGCGCCTGCTTCCCGACGCCGGCCGTGTCCGCGGCGGTCGCGTGCTGCTGAACGGCCGCGATCTGCTGGCGCTGACCGAAGCGCAAATGCGCGAGGTGCGCGGCGGCGAGATGGCGATGATCTTTCAGGAACCGGCCACCAGCCTGAATCCGGTGCTCAGCGTCGGCCGGCAGATCGGCGAGGTGCTGGCGCGGCATGGCGCGCTGCGCGGCGCGGCGGCGGCGCGACGCGCACGCGAACTGCTCGACGCAGTCGGCATTCCCGATGCGAGGCGACGTCTCGAAGAGTATCCCTTCCAGTTCTCCGGCGGCATGAAGCAGCGCGTCATGATCGCCATGGCACTGGCCGGCGACCCGGCGCTGCTGATTGCCGACGAGCCGACCACGGCGCTGGATGTCACCATTCAGGCGCAGGTGCTGGAACTGCTCGGCGCGCTCCAGCGCGAGCGCGGCATGGGCATGCTGCTGATCACCCACGACCTCGGCATCGCCCGCCAATTGGCCAGTCGCGTCGGCGTGATGTACGCGGGCGAACTG
Organism: Pseudomonadota bacterium; assembly: GCA_963205255.1. GTDB lineage: Bacteria > Pseudomonadota > Gammaproteobacteria > Steroidobacterales > Steroidobacteraceae > ZC4RG30. Next base: position 4,435 of record CAUJIK010000032.1, on the reverse strand, counting down.
GTGGAGGTCGCTTCACGGATCGACTTTTTCGCCGCGCCGAAGCATCCCTATTCGATCAAGCTGTTCGCCGCGCTGCCGCGGCCGGAGCGGCGCGAAAGCGTGCTGGAAACCATAGCGGGCAGCGTGCCGTCGCTGACGACGATGTTTTCCGGTTGCCGTTTCGCGCCGCGCTGCCCGCGCGCCTGGTCGCGCTGCCGGGAGGAAATCCCGGCCTGGCACGGGGCGGAAACGGGACATGCCGTGCGCTGCCATCTCTACGATGCGGTCAATGCGCAACTCGCCGGTGGCGGGCCGGCCGCGCAGGCACCAACGGAGGAGAGTGCGTCTTCATTGCAAGCGGTTGAAGCCGCACCGCTGCTCGAGGTGGATGACCTGAAGGTGCATTTCCCGATTCGCCAGGGCGTGTTCCGCCGCGCCGTGGGCCAGGTGAGGGCGGTCGACGGCGTCTCGCTGGGACTGACTTCCGGGCGCACCCTGGCGCTGGTCGGCGAATCCGGCTGCGGCAAGACCACCGTGGGCAAGGCCATCCTGCAACTCCTGAAGCCGACTGGCGGCAGCGTGCGCTTCCGCGGCGAGGAACTGACGGCGCTGCCTGCCGCGCGGCTGCGCCGGCTGCGTGGCGAGATGCAGATCGTTTTCCAGGATCCCTATGCCTCGCTCGACCCGCGCATGCGGATCGGCGACATCATCGAGGAGGGCCTGTCCGCCCTCGGCCAAGGGGGGACGCCGCCAGCCAAAGCGCACCGCACGGCAGAATTGCTCGAGCGCGTCGGTCTTTCCGCCGCCATGCTTGGGCGCTATCCGCACGAGTTTTCCGGCGGTCAGCGCCAGCGCATCGCCATCGCGCGGGCGCTGGCGGTGGCGCCGCGCCTGCTGGTGTGCGACGAGCCGACCAGCGCCCTCGACGTCTCGGTGCAGGCGCAGATCCTCAACCTGCTGAAGGAACTGCAGGGCGCGCTCGGCCTGGCCTATTTGTTTATCACCCACAACATCGCGGTGGTGGAATACCTGGCGCACGAGGTGGCGGTGATGTACCTCGGCCGCATCGTCGAGCGGGGTGCGGTAGAAGAAATCCTGCGCGAGCCGAAGCATCCCTACACCGAGGCCCTGCTCTCTGCCGTGCCGCGTCTGGATGCCGATGGCCGTCGCGAAGCGATCGTCCTGAAGGGGGACATGCCCTCCCCGTCGCAGCCGCCGGCCGGCTGCCATTTCCATCCACGCTGCCCGCGGGCCATGCCGCAATGCGCCGTCGCCTATCCGGCCGAGACGCGGCTAGGCGACACGCACCGCGTGCGCTGCTTCCTTTACGAATAAGCGGCTCAGTTGGCGGCGGCCGGGCGGCGGGCGGCGACTTTCTTCGCCGGTGTCTTCCTGGCGGGGATCTTGGCCTGGGGTTTCGCTGCTGCCTGCGCTGCCGGTTTTCTGGCGCCGGAGGTTTTGCTGGCCGAGGATGTCTTGGTCCGGCGACTGCCCTTGGCCACCGGTTTACCCACAGTCGGCTTGGCCACGGGAAGGTTGACGGCGAGCAGGTTGTCCGTTCCCGCTTCCCCCCTGGCCGGCACCAGCAGGGTATGGCCTGGCCCGATGCGCATTTTGGGGTTGATGCCGTTGACCTGGCGCAGACGCGCCACCGTCATGCCGTGTTTTTTCGCCACGCTGTCCAGGTTCTCGCCCTTCTTGATCGTGTAGGCCTGCCAGCTGGTCAACGGCTTGTCGTGCGCTTCCAGGTTGGACAGGAACACGTCGACCTTCTCGGCCGGCAGCACGATGCTGGCGCCGCCCTTGTCCGGGATCACCGGCCGGTTGTAGGCCGGGTTAAGGACGAGGAATTCCTCGATGGTCATTTCCGCCAGGCGCGCGGCGATGGCGACGTCCATGTGGGCGGAAACCTCGACGGTCTGGAAGTAGGGCCTGTTAGGGATGGGATCCAGGCTGACGTTGAAGAGCTGCGGCCGTGCAACGATGTTCTTCAGGGCTTGCAGCTTGGGCACGTACCAGCGCGTCTCGTTGGGCATGCTCAGGCTGAGGTAGTCGGTCGGCAGGCCCTTTGCCTTGTTCTTGTTGATGGCTCGCGCCACGGCGTTCTCGCCCCAGTTGTAGGATGCCAGCGCCAGATGCCAGTCGCCGTGCATCTCGTAAATCGATTGCAGATAATCGAGGGCCGCGCTGGTGGACGCGATGATGTCGCGGCGCTGGTCCAGCCACCAGTTCTGGTCAAGCTGGTAGGTTTTGCCGGTGGACGGAATGAACTGCCACATGCCTGAGGCGTGGGCGCGGGAGTAGGCCATCGGGTTGTAGGCGCTCTCGACGATCGGCAGCAAAGCCAGCTCGGTGGGCATGCCCCGCTTCTCCAGTTCCTCGACGATATGGTGCATGTAGCGGCGGCTGCGTTCGACCACGCGCCGCAGATATTCCGGCCGCGCGAGATACCAGGCCTGCTGCTGCTGAACGAGGAGGCTGTCGATGTCGGGCATGCCGAAGCCGCGACGGATGCGCTCCCACAGATCGTCGGGCGACTGGGTCAGGTCGATCGTCGCCAGGGGCGGGAGATCGGCCTTCAGCTCGATGGTCTGGACCGGCTCGGCAGCGGGCACTTCGGCAGCGACGGGGGCCGCGACGACAGCCGGCGAGTCGGACGCTTCGGAGGCGAGAGCGGCGGCGGGAATCAGGCAGAAAGCGAGGCAGGCGAAGATTCCCGGCAAGGCGGGCTTGAACTTGAACATGGAGCCTGATCGTGCGAAAACTGAATGCTACCGTTGGTGCCAGACCGCGTCAATTTGCCTTCCTGCATCTTCGCAAATTCGGCACCGCCGTCCCCGAATTCCGCTATGCTCCTTCGCCTGAGAAGATCATTTTCGCCGCTCCCTCATGAAAGCTCTCGTCATCGAAGATACCGCGACCAGCCAGGCGGTGATCTGCCATTTGCTGGAGCGGCTGGGAATTCAGCCGGTGCAGGCCCGCGACGGGCTGGCGGGGATCGCCAGCTTCGAGCGCGAGCGCCCACAGCTCATCCTGCTCGACATCATCCTGCCCGGCCTCGACGGCTTCGAAGTGGCGCGGCGCATCCGGGCCATGGAAAAGCCCGGCGAGTGGACGCCGATCATCTTCCTCACCGCCCTGACCAAGGACGAGGATCTCGAACGCGGCATCGAGGCAGGCGGCGACGACTACTTGTTCAAGCCGGTGAGCGAAGTGGTGCTGGGCGCCAAGGTACGGGCCATGCAGCGCATCATCCAGATGCACGAAGCGCTGCGCGTGCTGACGCACAAGCTGGACAGCGCCAACCGCGAACTGACGCGGCTCTCCGCCGTCGACGGACTTACCGGCATCGCCAACCGGAGGCAGTTCGACGAAGCCCTCTCGCGGGAATGGCGGCGCTGCCTGCGGGAACGCGAGGTGCTGTCCCTCCTGATGATCGACGTGGATTTCTTCAAGCAATACAACGACAGCTGCGGGCACCAGGCGGGCGATGCCTGCTTGCGTGCGGTGGCGGAGGCCTTGCGGGAGCGGTTGCGCCGTCCAGCCGACGTGGTGGCGCGCTACGGTGGCGAGGAATTTGCCGCGATCCTGCCGGGCACCGGACCGGAAGGGGCCTTGCTGGTGGCGGAAGCCATGCGCGCGGTGGTGCAGGCGCTGGGCATCCCGCACGAGGTGTCATCCTTCGGCGTCGTCACGGTGAGCGTCGGCGCGGCGAGCCTGACGCCGCAGCAGCCCGAGGCCATGCCCAGGCTGCTGAGTGCGGCCGACTGGGCGCTGTACGAGGCCAAGCGACTGGGACGGAATCGCATCCAGGCGGCTGCACCGGCGCTCTTGGGAGACTGACTTTCAGCGGAATCCGTTCCGCCATTCGCGCAGCGCGGCGAATACCTCGGTGGCGCCGGGCAGGGCGGTTCCGCAATGCCGCTCGGCGGCGCGTGCCACCTCGGGTTGTCCGCTGCGCAGGAAGGGATTCGTCGCCAGCTCCTCGGCCAGGGTAAAGGGTACCGTCGGCTGCAGGTTCCGCCGCAATTCCGCCACGCGTCCGGCGCGGGTCAGCAGCGCGGCATTGCCGGATTCCACGGCGAGGGCGAAACGGATGTTCGACTCGGTGTACTCATGGGCACAGTACACGTTCGTCTCGGGCGGCAGGGCGGCGAGCTTTCCCAGCGATGACCACATTTGCGCGGCAGTCCCCTCGAACAACCGGCCGCAGCCGCAGGCGAACATCGTGTCGCCGCAGAACAGCGCGCCTTCGCCATAATAGGCAATGTGGCCGCGGGTATGTCCGGGCACGTCGATGACTTTCAGGTCGGCATGGAAATCCGGCAGTGCAATCTTGTCGCCTTCGCGCAGCGGCACGCTGACCCCCGCGATGCTTTCCCCGGCCGGACCGAAGACCGGAACCGGATGCCTGGCCAGCAGGCCGGCAACGCCGCCGGTGTGGTCGCCGTGGTGA
>CAUJIK010000031.1 GCA_963205255.1 Pseudomonadota bacterium | reverse complement strand
CCTTGAGCGTTCGCGCTTGAGGTGCCGGCCAGGGAAGCCCCCACCGACCTGACCGGGCGCGCGCTCGCGGAACCAGCCGCGAGCGCCGACCTTGCGCGCCTCGACGAGGTGCGCGTGCGCTGGCTGGGCAAGAAGGGGGTGCTCACCGAGCAGCTCAAGTCGCTGGGCGCATTGCCCGTCGCCGAGCGTCCTGCTGCCGGCGCACGCATCAACGAAGCCAAGGTCGCCGTGCAAACGGCGATCGACGCGCGGCGCGCCGAGCTCGAAGCCGGAGAGATCAAGCAGAAGCTCACCGCCGGGCGCATCGATGTCACGCTGCCGGGACGCGGCGAGGAGCCGGGCGGCCTGCATCCGGTGACACGCGCGCGGCTGCGCATCGAGCAGCTGTTCCGCGACGTGGGCTTCACCGTGGCCCAGGGTCCGGAGATCGAGGACGATTTCCACAACTTCACGGCGCTGAACCATCCGCCTGATCATCCGGCGCGAGCGCTGCACGACACCTTCTACATCGAGAAGGGCGATGCGCCTGACGGCGCGCTGCTGCGCACGCATACCTCGCCGGTGCAGATCCGCAGCCTGCGGGCCGCTGGCGGCAGGTTGCCGCTGGCCGTCATCGCTCCAGGCCGCGTCTATCGCGTGGATTCGGACGCCACGCACACACCGATGTTCCACCAGGTCGAAGGCCTGCTGGTGGATACCGATGTGAGTTTCGCCAATCTCAAATCCATCCTGCATGGCTTCATGGAAGCCTTCTTCGAGCGGGATCTTGCGATGCGTCTGCGGCCCTCGTATTTCCCGTTCGTCGAGCCGGGCGCGGAGGTGGACATCACCTGCGTGGAGTGCGGCGGCAAGGGTTGCCGGCTGTGCAAGCACACCGGCTGGATCGAAGTGCTGGGCTGCGGCATGGTGCATCCGAATGTGCTCAGATCCTGCGAGGTCGACCCGGAGCATTACAGCGGCTATGCCTTCGGCATGGGCATCGACCGGCTCGCCATGCTGCGCTATGGCGTGAACGATCTGCGCCTGTTCTTCGAAAGCGATCTGCGCTTCCTGCGGCAGTTCCGCGGCGGCTAGCTCGGGAACACAGATGAAACTCCCTCTCTCCTGGCTCAAAGAATGGGTGGCCGTGCCCTGGTCCGCGGAGGAGCTGGCGCGCCGGCTCACTTTCTCCGGATTCGAAATCGAAGGCTCCGAAGTCGCGGCGCCGCCTTTCAGCGGCGTGGTCGTGGTCGAGATCATCGACGCCCAGCGCCATCCGCAGGCGGACAAGCTGCAGGTGTGCAAGGTGTCTGTGGGCGGCGGTGAACCGCTGCAGATCGTCTGCGGTGCGCCCAATGCAAGGGCTGGCCTGAAGACGGCGCTGGCGCAAGTAGGCGCCGTGCTGCCCGGGGATCTGAAGATCAAGGCGGCGAAGCTGCGCGGAGTGGAATCCGCCGGCATGCTGTGCTCGGCGCGCGAGCTGGGCCTTTCCACCGCGCATGACGGCATCATCGAACTGGCGGACGATGCGCCGCTGGGCGCGGATCTGCGCGCCTACCTCGATCTCGACGATCCGGTGATCGAGCTGAAGGTATATCCGAACCGCGGCGATGCGCTGTCGGTACAGGGTCTGGCGCGTGAAGTGGCGGCGCTGACCGGCGGCAGCGTCACAGGTCCCGATGTAGCGGCCGTTCCGGCCACTCTGGACACCACGCATCCGGCCTTCGTCGATGCGCCACAGGGCGCGCCGCGCCTGCTCACACGCGTGATCAAGGGCGTCAACAACCGCGCGCGTTCGCCGGCCTGGCTGCGCGAGCGCCTGCGCCGCAGCGGACTGCGCGCCATCAGCCCGGCCGTGGACGTCACCAACTTCGTGATGCTGGAACTGGGCCAGCCCATGCATGCCTACGACCGAGCGCGCCTTGCCGGCGAGCTGCGCGTACGCATGGCTCGTCAGGGCGAGCCTGTGAAACTGCTCGACGGCCGCGATGTCGTGCTCGATGACGATACCGTGGTGATCGCCGATCACGAACGCATCATCGGCCTTGCCGGCATCATGGGCGGCGAGGGCACATCGATCACCGATGACGCCAGCGACATCCTGCTCGAAGCGGCCTTCTTCGCCCCCGATGCCATCAACGGGCGCGCACGGCGCCATGGACTGCAGACCGATTCCAGCCAGCGCTTCGAACGCGGCGTGGATCCGCAGGGCCAGCGTCGCGCCATCGAGCGCGCCACCGCACTGCTGTTGTCGATTGGCGGCGGCGAGGCAGGGCCGATCAACGAGATCACGGACAGCAACGCGCTGACGGCGCGCCAGCCGGTGGCGCTGCGTCGCTCGCGTCTGCGCCAGCTGGTGGGCGCCGAACTGCCGGCAGAGCAGGTGGAGCGCGCATTGCGCGCCCTGCAGATGCAGGTGGAAACCACCGCCGACGGCTGGCGCGTGACGCCGCCGAGCTGGCGCTTCGACATCAGCATGGAAGCGGACCTGGCCGAAGAGGCCATGCGCATCATCGGCTACGACCAGATACCCGAGGCGCCCAAGCAGCTGCCGCAACAGTTCCGTCGCCGCCCCGAGTCGCTGGTGAGCGAACGCGCGCTGCTCGACACGCTGGTGGGTCGCGGCTACCAGGAAGTGCTGAACTACACCTTCGTCGATCCGGCGATGCAGCGGAAGCTGTTCCCGCAGGCCGATGGCATCCGCCTCGCAAACCCCATCGCCGCCGATCTGTCGGTGATGCGCGTGTCGCTATGGCCAGGCCTCATCAAGGCCGCGCTCGACAACCTCAATCGCCAGCAGGACCGTGTACGGCTGTTCGAATGCGGCGCGGTGTTCCTCAAGGAGCAGGGCGGTGTGCGCGAAGTGCGGCGTGTGGCGGGGCTCGCGGCCGGCTCGCGGCTGCCCGAGCAATGGGGCAGCAAGAGCACGGGCGTAGATTTCTTCGATACCAAGTCCGATGTCTCGGCCGTGCTGGCTCTGGCCGGCGCCAGCTCCGTCGTGAGCTGGGAGGCCGCCGAGCTTTCCTGCCTGCACCCAGGCCGCAGCGCCGCCATCCTGCGCGATGGCGCGCGCGTGGGCTGGCTGGGCGAGCTGCATCCCTCGCTTGCGGCTGAGCTGGGCTTCTCCGGCGCCTGCCTGCTGTTCGAATTGGACATAACGCCCGCCCTGGAAGCTCCGCTGCCTCAATTGGCGTCGGTTTCGCGCTATCCGCAGGTGCGTCGGGACCTGTCGGTCACCGTTCCCGAGAGCACGCCTTTAAGCGCCATCTTGTGTCGTGTTAGTGTTGCCGCAGGGAGTCTGCTGCGCGAAACGCGGGTCTTCGATCTCTATCAGGGCCCAGGCATAGAACCAACACGAAAAAGCGTTGCTTTAGGCTTGATTTTCCAAGACAACAATCGCACCCTGAAGGACGACGAGGCTGACCGTCTCATGGCGGCCGTGGCCGCCGATCTGGGCCGCAGTCTCGATGCGAGAATCAGGGATTAGACATGGCGCTCACCAAGGCGGAAATCGCCGAAGCATTGTTCAACCAGCTGGGGCTCAACAAGCGCGAAGCCCGTGAGCTGGTGGATCTGTTCTTCGAGGAAGTGCGCGGCGCGCTCTCCAGCGGTTCGCAGGTGAAGCTCTCCGGCTTCGGCAATTTCGATCTGCGCGACAAGAACCAGCGCCCGGGGCGCAATCCCAAGACCGGCGAGGAGATTCCGATCAGCGCGCGGCGCGTCGTGACTTTTCGCCCGGGGCAGAAACTGAAGGCACGTGTAGAGGCATATGCTGGAAGCCCGGAACAATAACGAGCTGCCGGCAATCCCCGGCAAGCGTTATTTCACCATCGGTGAAGTCAGCGAGCTGTGCGGCGTGAAGCCGCATGTGCTGCGTTACTGGGAGCAGGAGTTCCCGCAGCTCAAGCCCGTCAAGCGCCGCGGCAACCGCCGCTACTACCAGCGGCAGGATGTCATCGTCATCCGCCAGATCCGCAGCCTGCTCTATGAACAGGGCTTCACGATCAGCGGCGCCCGGCAGAAGCTCGAAGGCGAGGAGGCACGCACGGATGTGAGCCAGAGCCAGCAGATCGTGCGCCAGATCCGGGTCGAGCTGGAAGAAGTGCTGAAAATCCTGCGCCGCTGATCGCGCCAGACGGTATCATGCGCGCCTCGGTCGGGGCGTGGCGCAGCCTGGTAGCGCACTTGCATGGGGTGCAAGGGGTCGGAGGTTCAAATCCTCTCGCCCCGACCAATTCAAAACAAGGCTATGCAGCCGCCTGCTGCTCGGCCTCGCCGCCCAGGGCTTCCAGCAAATCACCCAGCAGCGCCGTGAGCTCGCCGCTCATGACGACAAAGTCGATGTCGAACTGCTCCTGGGGATCCACGCCCTGTGATTCCTCACCGCTCTTCTCCAGCTCGAGGAACTGCACGCGCTTGACCAGCAGCTTGTCGGTGAGCATGAAGGCGACGCGGGCATTCCAGGTCAGCCCCAGTTTGGCGACAGCAAAGCCGGCGGACAGATGCTGGCGGACCTGGCCGCTGTCGAAGGCGTGATGTGAGTGGCGGATGCTGGCCTTGGACTGGTCCGTGGCCTGCAGCTCCAGGTCCTGGTCGATGCCCAGGCGCGGACCCACCTGGCCGGTGACAAGCCAGGCGGCCATGGCGGCCCGCGGCGAGCGGGCTGCATCGGCTGGCACCACGGCGAAACTGCCCAGGGTCTCGCGCAGCGTCTCGATCACTTCCTCGGCGCGCGCCGGGCTTGCGGCCTCGACGATGAACCGGCCGTTGGCGCGATCGATCCAGGCATGAGTGACGCGACGCTTCACCAGCGCCTGAGCCCGCAACTCCTCGGTGACCCGCAGCTTCAGCTCGCGCATCTGGCGCTTGCCCACGGGATAGCCCTGTTCAGCGGCGATGTCCACCGCGCGATCGGCGGCGACCTGGCGGATCACGGAGGCGGGCAGCAGCTTCTGTTCGACGCCCAGAGCGATGAGCTGGTGGTCACCGACGGTGTGCAGCAGGCGCGCCGTGGGGCCCACGGGCACCCAGCCGCGAGAGCTCATGTCGAAATGGCCGCAGGGCTGCAGCGGGCGGCCCTCGAGCTGGGCTTCCAATTCGGGGGCAGGAACATTCCAGCCCTGGGGCAGGCGATAGATGCAGAGATTCTTGAAGAACATGACGCAGGCCGGAACGGGGGCGCGCAGTATAGCGGCCCACCAGCGGTCTTCTGACTCTGGCGGCGATTGATTTGCCCCGGGATTGCGTCCCACAGGTATAGATACCGGCGCGGACGGAGCCTTCTTGACATCCGAACAGCAACTCGTAAAGGCCATGGGCCGTGGAGACGAAGCCGCTTTCGAGCGCTTCTTCCGCGACTATGCTCCGCGCCTGTACCGCTTCGTGCTGCCCCGCGTGCGGGGCGATGCGCAGCTTGCCGAGGAGATCTGCCAGGAAGCGCTGGGGCGCGCCATGCAGAAGATCGCCGGCTGGAGGGGAGAGGCCTCATTGTTCACCTGGTTGTGCCAGATTGCCCGCAATCAGCTCACCGACCATTGGCGGCGCACGGTGCAGCGCGAGCAGTTCGAGGTGCTGAGCGAGGACGATCCGGAGATCGCCGCTGCCGTCGAATCCATCCAGATCAGTGCGCTGGAGCGTCCCGAAAACCGCAACGCTCGCGCCGAGCTGTTGCGGCTGGTGCAGGTGGCGCTGGACCGTCTGCCGATGAACTATGGCAATGCGCTGGAGTGGAAATACATCGACGGTTTCTCCGTAGCCGAGATCGGCAGCCGTCTGGCGCTCAACCCCATCGCCACGCAATCGCTGCTGGCGCGCGCGCGGCGCGCGTTTCGTGACATCTTTTCCACTCTTGCCGGCGGCGCGGGGGCCACGGCCCCGGGCTTCGACTGGGAGGACGAAACCTCATGACCCCTCCATCCAGAAAACTGGAACACCTGCTGCGCGAGGCAGGCCATCGGCCCGAGCCCGATGCGCAGATGCTGGAGCGGCTGCGCGCAGCCACTCATGCAGCGTGGCAGGCGCAGCTGGCTGAGAGGCGCCGCCAGCGACAGCGGTGGTTCGCCATCGCGGCGAGCCTGCTGCTGGTTGCCGTGGGCGGACTGCTGATGATCCGGCAGCAGGACAGCGTGCCAGCCATGGTCGTTGCCAGCATGGACGGCAGGCTGCTGCGCGCGGGTGAAGAGGTGACAGCGCCGGCTGCTGGCCTTGTGTTGCTGCGCATGCCACAGACCGGCACCAGCCTGCGGCTGGCGCCTGGCACGCGGCTGCGCTGGCGGACAGCCGAGGCGGTGGAATTGCTTGCAGGACGCATCTATGTGGATACAGGGCACGAGAGTGATGCGCTGCCGCTGAGGATCGAGGCCGGACCGGTGAGCATCATGCATGTGGGAACACAGTTTGTCGCCGAGCGTCTTGCCGATGGCGTGCAGGTGCTGGTGCGCGATGGCGTGGTGAGGATGAGCCGCGGCAATGACATTGTGCAGCTGTCGCGCGGCGAGACGGCGAAGGCCAGCTTCGCTTCCGGCACGGCCATCGAACGCACAGTGAGTGCGAGCAGCGGAGAAGCCTGGAGTTGGGCGGATGCGCTGGCCCCACCACTGTTGGTGGAAGGGCGCGACCTGCGCTCGGTGCTGCAGGAAATGGCATACCAGGCGGGCTTCACTCTGCGCTTCGATCAGGCCAGCATCGAAAGCCGCGCCGCGGGCACCATGCTCCATGGGCCAGCCATCGAACTACCGCCGACGCAGGCCTTGCACGCGGTGCTGGCGACTTCGGATCTGCGGGTATTGCCCGCCTCGAGCGGTGATGACGTGCTGATCGGGCCGCGCTGAAAGCAGGCGCTGGCCTCACCTACAATCACCTCATGCGATGCCGCCTCCTGTCACGGCGACTGCTGCTCTGCGGTCTCGTGATGTTTTTCCACGCCGCGCAGGGCGCAGCCCCCTCATACAAGGGCAAGTCGCTGGCGCAGGCGCTGCGGGACCTGGCCTCTCCCCAGGTGCAATTCCTGTTCAGCTCCGAACTGCTGCCGGATGAGCTCGTCGTCAGCGAAGAGCCCCAGGCGGGCAGGGCCGACGCGCTGGCGCTGGCCCGCCTGCTGCTGGCCGGGCACGGCCTGGCGCTGGAACAGGTGGGGCGCGGGCTGTACGCCGTCATACGCGCGCCGCGGCCTGCCACAGTGGCGCCCGCCATTGCGCTGGAGGAGCTCATCATCACCGCAAGCCGCTACCGCTTCGAGGAAGCCGGCGCATCCACAGCCGGAGTGCTGAGAGCGGAGCAACTGGCCGACCAGCCCGGCATCGGCGAGGACCCGCTGCGCGCAATGGCGCGCATACCCGGCGTGGTGCTCGACGGCGTATCGGCCATGAGCCATGTGCGCGGCGGCGAGAGCAGCGAAGTGCTGATGCTGCTGGACGGCTTTGCGCTGCGGCGCCCTTTCCACATGGCCGGCTACCAGAGTCCGTTCAGCGTGGTCGATGCGCAGCTGCTGCGCAGTGCCGATGTGTATACCGGCGGCTTTCCCGCCCGTTACGGCAACCGCATGTCGGCCGTCTATGACCTGCACACCCGCGACACCCACAGCACGCCGCGCAACCAGATCGGCATCGATTTCTTCAATGCCGGCGGCTACACCGCCGGCAACACGAAGTCCGGCGAATACGGCTGGCTCGCCGGCGGCCGCGTGGGCACGCTGGGGCCATTGCTGAGGGTGTTTGCCCCCTCGGTGGGCGACCCGCGCTACGCCGACACGCTGCTGCAATTGCACCACATGGGTGACAGCGGTCTTGCGGTCTCCGCCAATCTGCTGTGGGCGCGCGATGAGCTGACCATCTCCGACCGGCGCCGCGGCGAGCACGCCATCATCGAGGACCGGGTACGCTACGCTTGGCTGCAGGCCCGGCAGAATTTCGGCGAGACCTGGCAAGCGCAGGTCTGGCTCGGGCAGAGCGTCATCGGCAGCCTGCGCGAAGGCGACGTGGAAAATCCGGGCATCGCCACAGGTAGCGTGAGCGACCGGCGCTCGGCAACCCTGTGGGATCTGCGCTCACTGCTGGCCTGGCAGCCGGACGACCGGCGACGCCTGGAATTCGGCGGTGAATATACCCATGAGTCCGCTCACTACCGCTATGCCTCATCGGCCGCATTCACGCCAGCGGTGCAGGAGCTGTTCGAGCTGCCCGCCGAACGGGAGCGACAGCTGCGCATCGCGCCGCGGCGTGACCGGGGCGCGGCCTTCGTTTCATGGCGCTGGCGCCTGACGCCTTCACTCACTGGCGAAGCCGGTGCGCGCGCGCAGATGCTGGCGCAGCAGGGGCAGCACAGCCGGCTGTATGCCGAGCCGCGATTGGGCCTGCGCTGGGAGCCGCTGCCTGGCACGCAGCTGCATTTCAACTGGGGCCGTTACCACCAGGCCGATGAAGTGCAGGAGATCGACGTAGGCGACGGCCTCGCCGGCTTTCCCCAGACCCAGCGCTCGGAACACTTCATCGTGGGATGGCGCCAGCAGCTGCGGCAAGGGTTGTCGTTGCGGCTGGAAGGCTATTCCAAGCAGCAGGCACAGCCGCGCCTGCGCTTCGAGAACCTGTTCAACCGGCGCACCATACTGCCGGAGATCGCCCCCGACCGCATCGCCATCCAGCCGCAGTTCGCCGAGCTGCGCGGCGTGGAGCTTTCCATGGAGCAGACTTCGGGCAACTGGCAGTCATGGGTCACCGCACAGCATTCAAGTGCGGTGGATGATTCCGCAGAGGAACACACGGTGCGCAGCTGGGATCCGGGATGGGGATTCAGCGCTGGCACCCACCGGCGCAGCGGACCATGGCAGTTCGCCGCCACGCTGAACCTGCATCGGGGGTTTCCGACGACGCAGCTGCTGGATGTCGAAGGCAGGCCGCACCTGGATGCACGCAATGCGCAGCGTCTGGGTTGGTTCGTGGAGCTGAATCTGCGCGTGGACCATGAGCGGCCGCTGGCGCTGGGCACATTGCGCTTCAGCGCCGAATTGCAGAACGCGCTGGCGCAGCCCAATGAATGCTGCACCGACCTGGTTGCCGATGGCACGGGCTTTCGTCTGCGCAAGCTTGGGGGAATGCCGTTGCTGCCCTCACTGGGCGTGCGCTGGTCCTGGTAGCCGCGCCGGCCAGTCGGCGTTGGCGAGCAGGGCAGAGTGATGGCTCCGGCAACGGCTGGTCAGGTCGAGCCCTTCGGCATAGACCTCATTGCGCACGCCCAGCAGTCCCATGGTGGTGTGGAACAGGTTGTCATGGCTGGAGGAGCCCGCGGCTGCCTGCTGTTTCAGGCAAGCAGGATCCACGCCGCTGCGCTTGCTGTAGTCCGCTGACAGCCACAACAGCATGGGCACCTGCTTCTGCGCGGGAGGCGCAAAGCGGTAGGGCATGCCATGCAGATAGATGCCGTTCTCGCCCAGCGACTCGCCATGGTCGGAGACATACAGCAGTGCAGAATCGACGCGGCCGGATTCGCTTTGCAGCAGATCGATCAAGGCGGCGAGCTGGCGATCGGTGTAGCGCAGGGTGTTGTCATAGGCATTGACCACTTCCTGGTCGCTGCATTGATCCAGCCGCGCGGAACGGCATGCGGAGCGGAAATGCTCGTCCTCGGGTGCATAGCGCTCGAAGTATGCGGGGCCGTGGCTGCCGTTCTGGTGCAGCACGATGAGCGAATCCTGCACGATGGCCGGCAGCAGTTCAGCCAGGCGTCGGGTCAGCACTTCATCCCGGCAATGCGCGGGGGCGCAGGCATCGGCCGTGGTCTCATTCGTGATGCGCTCGCAGACACCCTTGCAACCCGAATTGTTGTCCAGCCACTGCACCTGCACGCCGGCGCCCTGCAGCATGTCGAGCAGATTCAGATACCGCTGGTTCTGCTCATGGCTGAAACGCGCCCGATCCAGATGCGAGAACATGCAGGGTACGGACACCGCCGTGGAAGTGCCGCAGGACTGCGTATCAGGGAAATAAACCAGATCATCGCGGACCGCGAGTTGCGGAGTGGTGGGCCGCGGATAGCCATTGAGCCCAAAGTTGGCGGCCCGTGCCGTTTCTCCCACCACCATAACGAGCAGCAATGGACGTCGGGCCGCGCCCGCCGTGCCCACGGCTCTGCTTGTTGCGCCGGCCGGCGCAACGCGCCACGCCTGGCCACCCGGATCGGTGCGCCGAATGGTTTGCAGCGAAGTGCTCTGCAGATATCCGATGCTGCCGGCGATGGCAGCCGCCGGACTGAGCAGCGAGCGCAGCGGCTTGTGCTCGCGCAGGAACACGGCAAAGCTCGCCGAACTGCACAGCACCATGATGATGCAGGCCGTGGCGCCGGTGCCCAGGAACAGCAATTTCTGCCGCAGCGCATTGCGCCAGTTGCGAGGTTCCAGCGGCACGAACCACAGCAGCACCGCAGGGACGACGCCCATGAGCAGCAATCGCGCCAGCATGGCGCCACTGACCAGATCCGCCGCCTCCGCGTGGTCGGTTTCCACCACGTTGCGGATCATCTCGCGGTCGAATGCGGTGCCGAAGGTGTCGGTGAAGTAGGCACAGAGAGCGGCAAACACGAACAGCAGGCTGGCGCACAGGCGCATCGCGGCGCGCCCCGGCATCAGCATCAGCAGCAGGGCGTGGATGAACAGCAGCAGCAGTGCCAATGCCGCGTAGAACAACCAGGGGGAGAAACCCGAGAAGCCCATGGCAGCGGCCGTTTGCGTCCAGAAGCGCTGGTTGTAGAACAGCAGCCACAGCAGTGCGGCAATGACGGCAAAGCCGGTATCGGACAGCGACGGGAGGACAGAACGGCGTGTATCCATGCCCGTGCGACGCACGAGCTCCTAGAATCAATCGCGCGCCGCAGACTCCGCAGGAGCACGGAACGGTCCCATCAACCGGTAGAACGCCAGAGACACGCACCACGCCAGGGCGGCGCTGACCATATCATGACTGAGGAAATGCGCTCCCCGGGCTTCCTGGGCGAAAGCGAACAGGGTGCCGACGCACAGGGCCAGCCACAGCGCCCGCCGCGCCCGCCGCGGCGCCTGATCGCGCCACAGGAAGTAGAAGCACACCAGAGAAAAACCGGAGGAGGAGTGCCCTCCCGGAAAACAGGCCACCGCGGGCAGATCAAGTGGCCGGCGTGTGAACAGGCCGATGTAGGGCTGTGCGCCGCCAAAAACCGACAGGTCCCAGGGGCAGGCCGTGTTGGTCAACTGTTTGAGCAGGCCCACCAGCAGCACCGTCACGCCCACGCTGACAGTGATGTAGAACGCGCAGCGGCGCCGCAGCGCCGCATCAGCCCCCTGTGTCGGGGGCCAGAAACCGAGGATCAGGGTCAGCGCAACGATGCCGCGTATCAGGTTGCGCCCGCCGACATGCAGCAGATCCTGGGCCCACCATGCGTGACTGCCGCTGCCCAGCCACGCTCCCGCGCCCGGGTCATAGAACAATGCGCGCGCCAGCCACAGATCCAGGTGCAGGCCCTGCAGCAACAGCAGGGCACAAAGCAGCGCCAGCAGCGGAGCCAGCCCATGGCTGAGCCAGAATCCGCCCGTGGCAGTCCGCGTGGTCATCGTGCGTGTGACGGCCACACGCGCGAAATCAATCGCGGAACGCTGCGGCTAGAACCGCAGCGTGCCCTCCAGCGCGATGCCGCGCGGCGCATCGGTGAAGCCGTAGTAGCTGCGGGCACCGAACAGGCGGCTCGCCAGCGGCGTATCACCCGCGTAGCTCACCGTGGTCTCGTCGGTCAGGTTGCGGCCCACCAGCGCCAGCTCCCAGTTGCCCGCGTCCGAACCCAGCGCGAGGCGCGCATTGAGCTTGTAGAAAGCATCCTGCGTGGTCACCGGATCGAGCGTGAGCGACTGCAGGAACTTGCTGCTGTAGGTCACATCGGTGGTGGCGGACAGCCGCAGGCTGTCGCCCAGCGACCAGTTGTAGTTGGCCGAGAGCAGGCCGGTGAGCTTCGGCGCCAGCTGGTTGCCGAAGCCGGCATAGTCACAGTTGCCGGCATTGGGGCCAGTGGCGATGGGCGTACGGCCGTAGTAGCACTGGCCGAAGTAGTTGGTCCACTCGAAGTCCAGGTACGCCAGTGAACCGCTGAGCATGAACGCCGGGGTTACGCGCCAGCGACCTTCCAGCTCCACACCGCGCACTTCGGCGCTGCCGTTGCCCACATTGAAGCCGATGGCGCCATCGAAAGCGCTGGTCTGCAGATCATCGTAATCGGTGAAGAACACCGCCGCGCTGAGCTCGGCCGAACGGCCGATGCCGCTCTTGACGCCCAGTTCGTAGGTGGTGGCCTTCTCGTCCTCGAACATGAAGCTGCCGCTGGTCAGCGGTGTCCCACCCGGCACCGGAGGCTTGTTGGAACGGGCGTCGAAGCCGCCGGATTTGTAGCCTTCGGACCAGGACAGATACAGCAGCGTGTCGTCGGCGACGTTGTACTGCAGGTTCACCAGCGGCGCGAAATTGTTCTCCGAGCGCTGGCCCATGAGGCTGTGCGGCACGATGCCCAGCACCTGGGCGAACAGCGGCAGCACCGGCGCCGGCATGTCCGGACCACCCATGCCGCTGGTCAGGCGGGTCACGCGCGTGCCTTCCTTGTCTTCGCTGCTGTAGCGGCCGCCGGCGGTGATGCGCAGCGAATCGGTGATGTTCCAGGTGAGCTGCGCGAACACCGACCACATCTGGCTGTCCTGCGTGAACACGCGCGGATTGGCGGCATTGGCAAAGAAATCGGCCAGCGCGGCGCGCGAGGCGGGCGTGCCGCCGAGAGCCGTGTTGGCCGCGAAGGAGCGCGCCAGCACCGGAATCACGAGACTGGTCGGTGGCACGTAGAGGTAGTCGGTCTCATCCAGATCATAGTCCTGGATGAAGACGCCGGTGATCCACGACACACGCTGGTTGGTGGGCGAGGCCAGCCGCAGCTCCTGGCTGAACTGGTTGTAGTCTTCGGCAATGCCGGCATTGAACACCGTGGCGCCCACGAAGTCGCAGTCGCACAGCTCATCGAGCTTGTACTGGCTGTGGCCGGTGACCGACGTCAGGGTGATGCCGCTGGGGAAGGTGTAGTCCACCGTGAGCGCCACCTCTGCATTGGTGATCTTCGAGGTATCGCCATTGGAGCTACGCGCATAGTCGATGACATTGTTGGTGGCCGAGGCGCTGGTGCCCTGCGGCAGGCCAGTGGGGTAGCCCAGCAATGGCAGCGATGCGCCGGCCATGACCTGGGAGTAGGTGAGCCCGGTGATGGGGCCGGCCGGGGTCACGGTTTCGCCGAAGATCTCGATCTGGCGTCCCTTGTTCTCGTAACGGCCGCCTTCGACGCGCAGCGAGGTCTTCAGTGAATCCGTCGGCTGCCAGTCGAGGGTGAGGCGACCGCCGAGGTCGTCGCGCTGCGGCTCACGCCGGTCCAGGGTGAGGTTCTTCACGTAGCCGCCGGCATTGCGGTAGTAGACGGCGGCGCGCGCGCCGACGGTGTCGGAGAGCGGGCCCGAGACCACCGCAGTTCCCACGCGGTCGCGGGTCTCGAAATCATTCGACAGCCGCAGCATGCCTTCAAAGGTCTCGCCTGGCTGGTTGCTCACCAGGTTCACGGCGCCAGCGACGGCGTTCTTGCCGAACAGCACCGGCTGCGGGCCGCGCAGCACTTCGATGCGCGACAGGTCGAAGAAGGGCAGGCGCGACTGGGTGCCGCGGCCACGGTAGATGCCGTCGGAATAGACGCTCACCGATTGCTCGAAACCCTGATTCAGGCCTGAACCGATGCCGCGGATGTAGATGTTGTTCGCGATGCCGGTTTCGGTCATCTGCAGATTGGGCACATAGGCTTTCAGGTCGTCCATGCGCACGATGCCGGCTTCGGCCAGCTTGTCCCCGGAAACCGCGTTCACCGACAGCGGCACATCGCGCAGGGATTCGGCGCGCTTCTGGGCAGTGACGACGATTTCTTCCAGTACAGGAGCGCCGTCGTCGGCCTCCTGTGCCGGCAGAGCCAGGGGCAGGGCGGTCAGCAGCAGCGCCAGACGCACGGAGCGGGCCACGGAATCAGACATGGGTAAACTCCCTGTATTACATATTTCCCACAAGCCGTAAGAATTCTGCGTGAAATACGGGCAGTAAAACAGTATCGGACGCACATATCATGCAGTGGCGCGGCCGCGACATTGCAGCCCGGGCAGCAATTCACAGAACAGAGGACCTGATGAGGATCGGCAAACCGATAATGCTGGCAACCACGCCAATAGGCCTGATATTGGGCGTTTACGAGGGCTATCACCTCGCCGGGCCGGTGATGACCGTGGCGGTGGTCATGATTCTCCTGTTCAGCGCCGGTATTGTCTGGACGGTGCTGCGCGCCCGCAGGGAGCAGCAGTCAGGGGAGCCGCCAGCTCCGCGCTGAGCCCCTTCCGGAGCTGATCACAGCAAGGCCAGCGCCTCGGCCCCGGCGGCGGCCACCTGGCCGTCCTGCACGGATGTCACGCCTGAAACGCCGATGCCGCCCACAACCTCGCCATCCTTGACCAGCGGCAGCCCGCCCTCGATGGGCGTGGCGCCAGACAACGCCATCATGTGCGTGCGCCCCTCGAGCACCATGTCCTGGAAGACTCTGGTGGGACGCCGGAACAGCAGCGCGGTACTCGCCTTTTCCTGCGCCACCCGTACCGAACCCGGCGGTGCATCGTCGGCGCGTTCCAGATAGAGCAGATGGCCGGCGCCGTCGAGCACGGCGATGACGACGTTCCAGCCTTCGGCCTGCGCCTTTGCCGCGGCAGCAGCGGCAATCTTCCTGGCGTCGGCCAGCGATACGGTCTTGCGGATCAGCATCCGGCTCGCCCCAGCACCGAGGCGGTGGCGGCCAGCTCTTCCAGCAGCGACATGGAACTCTGCGCCGACAACGCAAACGGATCGAGCGCGGCCTTCTCGGCGTATTTGAGCAGCAGCGAAGAATTCACCTTGGCGAGGTTCACCTGTCCCATGGTCCAGCCGCCGAAACGCCGCTCGTCGATTTCTTCGAAGGAAAGCAGCCGCACCTGCGCATGGCGCGGATCACGCACGATGGAGTTGAAGGTCTCGCAGACCTCGTCACGACTGCCTTCCAGCACCTGCAGGAACACCTCGTCGCTGTAGCAGAGGATTCCGGTGATGCCGCGCGCCGGATTGTGCTGCTGGCATTCGGCCAGAACGGCGGAGACGAGCTTTGCCGTCAGCGGCTGGGCAGCGCGGCTTGCATAGAGCAACCTGACTAGCATGATGGCCTCACTGCTTGTGACGGTTGAGCGACAGGAATTCACGGCGCAGCGTGGGATCCTTGAGGAAGGAGCCACGCATCACGCTGTTGATCATCTGCGCGTCGTCGTCCTTCACGCCGCGCCATTGCATGCAGTAGTGATCGGCATCCATCACCACGGCCAGCCCATCCGGGTTGACCTTGTGCATCAGCAGTTCGGCCACCTGGGTGATGGCTTCCTCCTGGATCTGCGGACGGCTCATGATCCAGTCCGCGAGGCGCACATACTTGGACAGGCCGATGAGATTCGAGTGCTCGTTGGGGATCAGCCCGATCCACAGCTTGCCGATGATGGGGCAGAAGTGGTGGCTGCACGCGCTGCGCACCTTCACCGGCCCCACGATCATCAGCTCGTTGAGCCGCTCGGCATTGGGGAACTCGGTGACGGCGGGCGGGGCCACATAGCGGCCGCGGAACACTTCCCGCACATACATCTTCGCCACGCGCCGCGCGGTGTCCTGGGTGTTGTGGTCGCTGCGGGTGTCGATCACCAGGCTTTCGAGCACGCCCTGCATGCGGTCGGCCACCTCGTCGACCAGCTGGTCGAGTTCGCCCGATTCGATGAATTCGGCGATGTTGTCGTTGGCGTGGAACCGGCGGCCTGCGCGCTGGATACGGCGGCGAATGCGCTCGGAAACCGCTGGGGTAATGGCGGCAGCGGCGGCCATCTTGCTGGCTTTGCTCATGGGCGCAAGTCTACCAGAGGGCACATAATCGGCCCTCCCGGACCCCCTGTGGTACCCTCGCCGTTCAAGAAATCCACTGCACGAAATGAGGTGCCGACAACATGACGACCAAGCTCGACAAGCCCCTGAAGCGCGAAATCCTCATCGACGAGAAGGCTTACACCCTCACCATCGACGCCGCCGGCCTCAAGCTGGTGGAAAAGGGCCGCCGCAACGGCCAGGAAGTCAGCTGGAAGCAGATCCTCGGCGCCGCCTCTGCGGACGAACCCTCGCCAGGGCTCTAAGCCCCCGCAAGCGCGCGCGGCACGTACATCACGAGCAGCTGCGCGACGAGGGCCGGCTCCGGCTGGCCCTCCACCTCCAGAGTGGCGTTCTGGCGCAGCAACATGCGCCCGCCGCCCCTGGGTTCCACCGATTCCACGTCGATGCGGTAGCGTACGCGTGACCCGGCCACCACGGGCTGGGTGAAGCGCAGACGGTCGATGCCGTAGTTCAGTGCCAGCGCGGCGTCCTCGACCACGGGAAACTCCGCCTGGCAGGCGTCCGCCACCAGTGACAGCAGCAGGAAGCCATGCGCCAGCGGCGCGGGGAAGGGCGTTTGCGCGCGCACCCGCTCGGGGTCCACATGGATGAACTGCCGGTCGCCGGTGCAATCGGCAAAGGCATCGATGCGCTGCTGGGTGATCTCGATCCACTGGCTGGGCCCGAAGCTTCGGCCAGCCAGCTCCGGCAGGCGGGCCATGGTGAACCGTTCCACGGTAGTGCTCATCGCCGCAGCCTAGCGGAAGGCCGCGAATTGCGCAGCGCATGCTTGCCTCCGGCGGCCGAATCGGTGAGATTGCCGGCATGAAGCGTCATTCCTTGCCGCGGCTTCTGGCCCTCGCGCTGGTTGCCGGATTTGCCGCGTTGCCGGTCACCGCCACGGTCTATGACTACGACGAGGCGGCCAGCGGCCTGTTCGGTCGTGAGGAGCGCGTGATCACGCGCTATGAAGACACCCTCTACGAGATCGCCCGCCGCTTCAGCCTCGGCTCCGAGGAAGTGGTGCGCGTGAACCCGGGGCTCGATCCCTGGCTGCCTGGCGCCAACAAGCCCATCGTGATCCCCGGGCAGCGCATCCTCCCGCCCGGGCCGCGTGAGGGCATCGTCGTGAACCTGCCCGAGCATCGCCTGTACTACTTCCCGAAGACAGCGCCCGGCCAGCCGCGCAAGGTCTATACCTACCCGGTCAGCATCGGGAAAATGGACTGGCACACCCCCCTGGGACGCACCACCATCGTCAACAAGCGCGAGCGGCCCACCTGGACGCCGCCCGAGTCGGTACGTCGGGAACACATCGCGCGCGGCGAGCCGCCGCTGCCGGCCGTGGTGCCGGCCGGCCCGAACAACCCCCTGGGGCTGCATGCCATGCGCCTGGGGATTCCCGGCGGCGCCTACCTGATCCACGGCACCAACAACCCCATCGCCGTGGGAATGGCCGTCACTCACGGCTGCATCCGCATGTACCCGGAGGACATCGCCGAGCTGTTCCCGATGGTGCCCGTGGGCACGCCGGTCCACCTGGTCAACGAACCGGTGAAAGTGGCCTGGGTAGGGGGCCAGCTGGTGCTGGAAGCCCACCCGCCGGTCAATGCCGAAGGGCAGTCCGTGGAGCCCGATTTGGCTGTTTTTGAAGGGCTCCTGGATACCGCCCTGGGCGAAAATACCGTCGCCATCCACTGGGATCTGGCACGGCAGGAACTGGGCAAAGCCCAGGGCATGCCAGTGGTGGTGGGACTGGCTGCCCAGTCAATGGAGTTGAACCCGGCAGCCAATTCGCTATAGTTCGCTGCCCGTTAGCCCGATGGGCGGGCTAACTATCTGATTTGGCATAAGAACTCACCAGCCAGATGTCTGAGCGTGACAACGGTCGATTCGAAATCGACGATGAATTCCTTACTACCGAGCAGGAAGACGGGAACGACTACGACCGTCTGCTGGATCGCGTGGACAAACGTGCGCGCGATAAGGGCAAGAAGGGCAAGGCCGCCTGGAGCAAGCTCGAAGAGGTGCTCGCGGACCGCAAACTGCAGAAAGACCTGCAGGATTACGAAGACCTGGACGGCTGATTTCTTCTAGACCATCTCTTCGGAGATTCTCCCCATGAACGAGCGCTCCGACGCGCGCTGGATCGTGCTGAAGTTCGGCGGCACGAGTGTTTCCACGCTGGCCAACTGGCGCAACATCGCCGCCGTGGCGCGCAAGCGCCAGGCAGAGGGCGCGCAGGTGCTCATCGTGCATTCGGCGGTGAGCAAGATCACCGACCAGCTGGAGAAACTGCTGGCCGCTGCGCTGCTGGGTGAACACGAAGAAGTGCTCGACGCCATCGAAGCGCGCCATCTGCAATTGTGCGAAGAGCTCGGCGTGGGCCGCAGTGCGCAACTCGATGGCTATTTCACCGAGCTGCGTCAGATCGCCCAGGGCATCCATCTCACGCGCGAGATCAGCGACCGCACGCGGGCGCGCGTGATGAGCAATGGCGAACTGATGGCGACCGAGATCGGCTCGCGCTTCCTCAAGAGCGAGGGCATCGACGTATCCTGGTGGGATGCGCGCACCGGCCTTGCCGCCGAGGAACGCAGCCACGCCTCTTCGCGCGGCAACTGGCTTTCGGCCACCTGTGATTTCTCGCCCGACGCGCCGCTGGCAACGCAGCTTGAAGCGCTGGCGCCGGTGGTGATCACGCAGGGCTTCATCGCCCGCAATGCGGCCGGCGACACCGTGCTCCTCGGGCGCGGCGGCTCGGATACTTCGGGCGCCTACTTCGCAGCCAAGCTGCAGGCGCGGCGCCTGGAAATCTGGACCGACGTGCCCGGCATGTTCAGCGCCAATCCGCGCGCGACGCCGGCCTCCCGCCTGCTGCGCGAACTGCACTACGACGAAGCGCAGGAGATCGCCAGCAGCGGCGCCAAGGTGCTGCATCCGCGCTGCATCCTGCCGGCGCGCATGCACGGCATTCCGCTGCGCGTGTACGCCACGCAGATGCCGGACATGGAAGGCACGCATATCTGCGCCAACCCCATGGACAGCTCGGCCAAGGTCAAGGCCGTGTGCGTGAAGAAGGGCATCACGCTGGTGTCGCTGGAAAGCCCCGGCATGTGGCACGAGGTGGGCTTCCTCGCCGACGCCTTCCAGATCTTCAAGTCGCATGGACTGTCGGTGGACCTGGTGTCCACCTCCGAGACCAACGTCACCGTGTCGCTGGATCCGCAGGCGAACACGATGGACCCGCAGATCATGGATGCGCTGCTGCAGGATCTTTCGGAGCTGTGCCGCGCACAGATCATCGGACCCTGCGCCTCGGTGAGCCTCGTGGGCCGCAAGATCCGCGGTATCCTGCACCGGCTCGGCGAGGCGCTGGAATTCTTCGCCGACCAGAAGATCCACCTGGTGAGCCAGGCAGCCAACGACCTCAACTTCACCTTCGTGGTGGACGAGGATCAGGCCGACCGCCTCGTGAACCAGCTGCACTCGCTGCTGATTCACCCGCAGCCCGGCGAACGTGTGCTCGGACCCACGTGGGAAGAGCTGTTCCGCAAGCCGGAGGAAGCCGCCGAGCGCCAGTCCTGGTGGTGGCAGCGCAGCAGCGCCGAGCTCATCTGCGCGCTGGGCGCGCGCGAGGCCGCCTATGTCTACGACGGCGCGACGCTGCGCCAGGCGGCCGCCGAACTCAAGGGCCTGAAGTCCATCGAGCGCGTGCACTACGCGGTGAAGGCGAACTGGCATCCACAGATCCTGAAGCTGCTGCACACCGCGGGCGTGGCGATGGAATGCGTGTCGCAGGCCGAGCTTGAGCATGTGTTCCGCACGCTGCCGCAGCTGCCGCCGGAGCAGGTGCTGTTCACGCCGAACTTCGCGCCACGCGCCGAGTATGAATGGGCGCTGGCGCGCGGCGTGAACGTCACCATCGACAACCTGCACGCGCTGCGCGAATGGTCGGAGCTGTTCCGCGGCCGCGAGCTGCTGGTGCGCGTGGATACCGGCACCGGCCGCGGCCATCACCATCATGTGCGCACCGCCGGCACCTATGCCAAGTTCGGCGTACCGCTGGCCGAGCTGCCCGAGCTTGCCGAAAAGGCGCGCGCCGCCGGCGCGAAGATCACCGGGCTGCATGCGCATGTGGGCAGCGGCATCTTCGACATCCAGAACTGGACGCAGACCGCGCGCGATCTGGCCGATGCCGCCGCGCTGTTCCCGGATGTGCGTGTGCTCAACATCGGCGGCGGCTTCGGCGTGCCGGACGCCCGGCAGCGCCATCCGGTGGATCTGGCCGCGCTCGACCAGGCATTGCTGGCATTCAAGGCCGAGCAGCCGCGGTTCCAGCTGTGGATCGAGCCGGGCCGCTATCTGGTGGCGCTGGCCGGCGTGCTGCTGGCGCGCGTCACCCAGCTCAAGCAGAAGGGCGACCAGGGCTATGTGGGCGTGGCGACCGGCATGAACGCGCTGATCCGCCCGGCGCTGTATGGCGCCTTTCACCAGATCGTGAACCTGTCACGCCAGGATGATCCGGTCGTGGGCAGCTTCGATGTGGTGGGCCCGATCTGCGAGACCGGCGATGTGCTCGGCCACGATCGCCTGCTGCCGGTCACCCATGAGGGTGATGTGCTGCTGATCGCCAACGTCGGCGCCTATGGCCGTTCGATGGCGTCGAGCTACAACCTGCGGCAGCCGCCGGAAGAGCTGCTGCTGGACTGAATGAACGTCGCTCCGACCGCGCGGGATCAACCTGTCGCGGCCGGTGTGCGGTCACGATGCCGCGCGGCCAGTTCTGCTCCCACGGCATCCAGAGACAACCCGCGCGCGCGCAGCAACAGCGCCAGATGGAACAGCAGGTCCGCCGCCTCGCTGGTCAATTCGGCGTTGTCGCCGGCCTGCGCGGCGAGGGCGACCTCCACGCCTTCCTCGCCGACCTTCTGCGCCATGCGCTTGATGCCTCTGGCATGCAGTTTCGCGGTGTAGCTACCTTCGGGGTTCTCGCCAATACGCGACTCGATCACTTCTTCCAGTCGCGCGAGGAAGCCGATGCCGTCACCGACCGGCGGTGCGCCATCGCCGAAGCAGGTGGTGGTATTGCGGTGGCAGGCGGGACCGGCGGGATGCACGCGCAGCAGCAGCGTGTCGTTGTCGCAGTCAGCCTGCACGGAAACGAGATTGAGCGTGTTGCCGGAAGTCTCGCCTTTCTCCCACAGCTTGCCGCGCGTGCGGCTCCAGAACACCACGCGGCCACGCCTCAGGGTGGCTTGCAGCGCCTCGCGATTCAGGTAGCCGAGCATCAGCACGACTCCGGTGCGCGCGTCCTGCACGATGCCGGGCAGCAGTCCATCGCTCTTGCTCCAGTCGAGCGCATCGATATCCAGCACAGTCTCGCTCACAGGCGCACCTCGACATGGTGTTCGCGCAGATAGCGCTTGAGATCGGGAATCGCGATCTGGCCGCTGTGAAACACACTGGCAGCCAGCGCGGCATCGGCGGCCTTCTGTTCGAACAGCTTCAGGAAATGCTCGGGAGCGCCCGCGCCACCGGAAGCCACCAGCGGCACCGAACAGCGCGCGCGCACGGCTTTCAACTGCGGCAGGTCGTACCCGCGACGCACTCCGTCGCTCGCCATGCAGTTGAGCACGATCTCGCCGGCACCGCGCGCCTGCACCTCATCCACCCAGGCCAGCGTATCGCGACCCGAATCGCGGCTGCGATCCGGATCGCCGGTGAACTGGTACACGGCGAAGCGCCCATCGGGAAGCGTCTGGCTGTCGATGCCGACCACCACGCACTGAGAACCGAAGCGCCGCGCGAGGCGCTCGATCAGCGGCGGATCGGCCAGGGCCGGGGTATTGATGGAGATCTTCTCGGCGCCGGCATTGAGGACGGCCTCGGCGTCGGCCTCGCTGCGGATGCCGCCCGCCACGCAGAAGGGAATGTCGAGTACAGAGGCCACGCGCTCAATCCACGCCCGGTCCACCGAGCGGCCTTCGGGGCTCGCGGTGATGTCATAGAACACCAGCTCGTCCGCGCCCTCGTCGCGATAGCGCGCGGCCAGCTCCAGTATGTCGCCGACCACGCGATGGTCGCGAAAACGCACGCCCTTGACCACCTGGCCATCGCGCACATCGAGGCAGGGAATCAGTCGTCGCGCAAGAATGGCTGCAACTCCTCCATCGTGATGCGCCCTTCGAGCAGCGCCTTGCCGCTGATGGCGGCCGCCATCCCCAGCTGAGCCAGAAGCGCAAGATCGCCGGCATCGCGCACACCGCCGGATGCCTGCCAGCGAACCGCCGGGAAACGCTGCAGCGCCTCGCGGTACAGATCGACGTTCGGGCCCTGCAACGCGCCATCACGCTCGATGTCCGTGCACAACACATGAGCCAGCGGCGTGTCGGCGAAAGAAGCCAGCAGTTCCCACAGCGACAGCGGCACTTCGTTCACCCAGCCCCGTGTACGCACGCGTGGTACGCCGGTCTCGTCGACCCGCACGTCGATGGCGAGGCAGACGCGAGAAGCTCCGTAGTCCACGAGCACCTCGCGCAGCAATGCCGGGTTCTCCACCGCCGCACTGCCGAGGACCACCCGCGCCACGCCATGAGCAAAGGCCTGGTCGATGGCAGCACGGCTGCGCAGTCCGCCGCCCAGCTGCACCGACAGCCGGCCCGTCGACGCCATGTCGCGGATCAGGGCGTGATTGCCCGGCGCGCCATCGCGCGCGCCATCCAGATCGACCAGGTGCAGGAAGCGGACGCCGTGATCGGCGTAGCGCCCCAGCAGCTCGAGTGGATCGATTTCGTAGCGCGTCTCGGCGCCGAATTCGCCTTTGAGCAGCCGCACACATTGGCCGCCTCGAAGATCTATGGAAGGAATGACGATCATTGGGTTTTGCTACAGCGCCAGAAAATTCGCGAGCAGCCGCGCGCCGGCCTTTGCCGAACGTTCGGGATGGAATTGCACGCCACGGAAATTGCCGCCGCGGACGACGGCAGGTATCGGGCGACCATAGTCGGCCACGGCGAGCACCGCATCCGAGGCAGGCGCCACGTAGCTGTGCACGAAGTACAGGTAGTCGTCGGCGCCCAGGCCCGCAAACAGCGGATCAGTCTGCAGCAGCGTCAGCCTGTTCCAGCCCATGTGCGGCACGGGGTGATCGGCGTCGGCACTCAGGCGCGACACATGACCAGGCAGAACACCCAGACAGCGCGTGGCCTGCTGGCTGTCCGCGGCCTCGGCCGAAGTCTCGAACAGCAGCTGCATGCCCAGACAGATGCCCAGCAAAGGCTGCCGCAGTGTCGGAATGCGTTCTGCAAGGCCGGCCGAGCGAAGTCGCGCCATCGCGTCGAAGGCCGCCCCGACGCCAGGCAGCAGCACATGCGAGGCCGACTGCATGCGCGCGAAATCACTGGTGACCTCGGCATGCGCGCCCAGGCGCCGCAGTGCATGCAGCAGCGAAGCAAGGTTGGCGCCGCCGCTGTCGATGACGGCCACATCCGCCATGGCCTACAGCACTCCCTTGGTCGAGGGCAGCTCGCTGCCCTCGCGGCGCAGGGCCTGGCGCAGCGCGCGACCCACACCCTTGAAGCAGGCCTCGACCATGTGATGGGTGTTCTCGCCGGCGACACTCACGTGCAGCGCCGCTCCCAGCGTTTCGGCGAAGGAGCGGAAGAAATGTGGCACCAGTTCGGTGGCAAGACCGCCCACCTCGGTGCGCGCGAAGCGTCCCTCGAACACCGAGTAGGGCCGGCCGGAGAGATCCAGAGCCACCTGCGCCCGCGCCTCATCCATGGGCAGCAGGAAGCCATAGCGGCCAATGCCGCGCTTGTCGCCCAACGCCTGACGCATGGCGCTGCCCAACGCGAGGGCGCAGTCCTCGACGGTGTGGTGCTCGTCGATGTGCAGATCGCCCTTGCAGGCAAGCGCGAGCGAGAAGCCGCCATGCTTGGCCAGTTGTTCCAGCATGTGATCGAAGAATCCATGACCCGTGGCGATGGCGATGGGCGCTTCGGCATCCAGGTCGATGTCGATGCTCACCTGGGTTTCGCGCGTCTCGCGCTTCAGGTGCGCGCGCCGCGCCAGCAATTCCTGGGCAACGGCCTGCCAGGTCTCGGAAGGACTGCCATCACAACGCACGCGCAAGCCGCGCAGACCGAGGTTCTTCGCCAGTTCCAGATCCGTGTCGCGGTCGCCGATCACCGCGCTGCGCACGCGATCCACACGCACCCGCTCGAAGTAATCACCCACATGCCGCGCGTCAGGCTTGCGGCAGGCGCAGCCATCAGCCGGGCGGTGCGGACAGACGAAGATCTCGTCGAAGGCGAGCCCCTGGCTTGCGAAACTGTGCAGGATGAACTCGTGCACCCGCTCGAATCTCTCGCGCGGGAAGGATGCGGTGCCCAGACCATCCTGGTTGGTCACCATCACCAGACGGCAGCCGCTGGCCACCAGCCGCTGCAGCGCGGCGAACACGCCAGGCATGAAACGGACCTTGTCGAGGCTGTCCACCTGCTCGTCGGCAGGCTCCTCGACCAGCGTGCCATCCCGGTCCACGAACAGCACGGGCAGGGCGTCGGCACTCATCTCAGGCTCTCCAGCAGGCGATCGTTCTGTTGTGGGGTGCCCACGGAAATCCGCAGGCTGCAGGGCAGTGCGCTCTGGCGGACATCGCGGATGATGAGACCGGCGCCACGCACCCGTCGCAGCACATCATCGGCATCGGCGCAGTCCACCAGCAGGAAATTGGCGTCCGAGGGCCACACATGGCGGATGCCCGGCATCGCCCGCAGTGACGTGGCGAGACGGGCGCGTTCGGCCAGCAGCTGCTGCACACCGGCACACATGCGTGCCAGCGCAGTGGGCGAGAGCAGCGCAGCCACGGCCTCGACCGTCATCTGCGTAATGGCATAGGGCGGAATCACCTTGCGCGCCAGGGCAATGATGTCAGCTTGCGCGATCAGCGCGCCGCAGCGCGCGCCGGCCAGGCCATGCGCCTTCGACAGCGTGCGCAGCACGGCCAGATTGGGAATGGCATCCAGCCTCGCGCACAGGCTGGGTACGGATGCGAATTCGATGTAGGCCTCGTCCACCACCAGCAGGGCGCGCGGATTGAGTCGCGCCGCAAGCTCTTCGAGCAAGGCCGGCGCCACGGCGTTGGCGGTGGGATTGTTGGGCGAGCAGACGAACACCAGCCGGGTGTTGTCATCCACCGCGGCGAGGATGGCCTGCATGTCCAGCGCGAAGCCGCTCTGCGCGGCCAGCGGCACGGCGCGCACCGCCGCGCCCTGGATGCGCGCCGCCACGCCATACATGCCGAAGGTGGGCGGGCAGACGATGACATTGTCCTGTCCGGCGCGGCAGAACACGCGCATCAGCAAATCGATGGCCTCGTCGCTGCCGCGCCCCACCAGCAGCTGCTCCGCGCGCACGCCATAGAGCGCGGCCAGACCTTCCACCAGCGGCGGCGGTTGCGGCTCGGGGTAGCGGTTCAGCCCTGCCTGCGAGATATCGCCTTCGACGCGCCAGGGCAGCTCGTTGGCATGCATGCGAGTAAGCGTGGGCTCCCAGGCGGCGTGCCGGTAAGGGTCCAGGGCAAGGATGTCGGGACGCGCGCGCGCGAGGATGCTGCTCATCGCGCCGATCCCTGCGCCAGCGCCGCCAGACGTACCGTCACCGCCCGCGCATGCGCATCCAGCCCTTCCAGATCCGCAAGGGTCTGCGCAACCGGGCCCAGACGGATCAGTCCATCGGCGCTGAGCTCCTGCACGGTGACACGCTTCTGGAAATCCGTCAGCGACAGGCCGCTGTAGGCGCGCGCATAACCATACGTGGGCAGCACATGGTTGGTGCCCGAGCAGTAGTCTCCCATCGACTCGGGAGACCAGGCGCCGAGGAACACCGAGCCGGCATTCTGCACCTCGTCGAGCAGCGCGCGCGGCGCGGCCGTCTGGATGATGAGGTGCTCGGGCGCGTAGCGGTTGGACACTGCCAGCGCCGTGGCGATGTCAGCAACGACGATCGCGCGGCAATTGCGCCGCGACTGCGCCAGTATCCGGCC
Organism: Pseudomonadota bacterium; assembly: GCA_963205255.1. Lineage (GTDB taxonomy): Bacteria > Pseudomonadota > Gammaproteobacteria > Steroidobacterales > Steroidobacteraceae > ZC4RG30. Next base: position 895 of record CAUJIK010000031.1, on the reverse strand, counting down.
ACGGGAAAGACTCTGGCACTGGAGATCGAACTGCGCCGCCACGGCCTGCGCCAGCGCCGCCGAATCGGTCACCAGCAGGGCCTGCGCCAGCACATCGTGTTCGGCCTGCGCCAGAAGGTCGGCGGCGACAAAGGCCGGATTGGCCGCGCCATCGGCGATCACCAGCACTTCGGAGGGACCGGCCGGAAGATCGCAGGCCGCGCCCTCGGGATCCGCGGCGACCAGCTGTTTGGCGGCCGTGGTCAGCGCCGTGCCGGGCCCGAATATCTTGTCCACCTTCGGCACTGAAGCAGTGCCGTAGGCCATCGCGGCCACGGCCTGCGCGCCACCGGCCTTGAACACCTGGGTGATGCCGCAGCGCCGCGCGGCCACCAGCACCGCCGCATTGGCCTTCCCATCCGGCGCCGGCGGCGTGCACAGCACGCGCAGAGGACACCCGGCAATCAGCGCCGGCACCGCCGTCATGATCACCGTGGAGGGCAGGGGAGCCGAACCCGCCGGCACATAGAGACCCACTGCCGGAACCGGACGGAACACGCGCTCGCAACGCACGCCGGGCATGGTCTCCAGATCCAGCGGCGCGGCCAGCTGCGCCGCGTGGAAGCGCTTCACATTGTCGATCGCCGTTTCCATCGCGGCGATCTGCACGGCCGTGAGAGCGCTTTCAGCGGCGGCGAACTCGGCTTCATCCACCCGCACCGCAGCCATCTGCGCGCGATCGAAACGCGCGGCAAAGCGCAGCAGTGCCGCATCGCCGTCGGCGCGCACCTCGCGTATGATCGAACGCGCCTGCTGCGCCACATCATCACGCGCTTCCAGCCGCGGCCGCGCCTGCGCCGCGGCGCGGCCTGCCTGATCCAGGCCATTCCAGTCCAGTATCTGCATGCTCAGCTCA
>CAUJIK010000030.1 GCA_963205255.1 Pseudomonadota bacterium | reverse complement strand
TTGGCGCCCGCTGGCAATGGCGTGCAGAAAGCGGCGCTGCTGTTCGGGGCTGCCATAGCGCATCAGCACCGGGCCGATCATGTCGAAGGTCACGGAGTTCAACTCCGGCGCATCGCCCAACGCCATGGCCTCATCGAAGATCATCTGCTGGCGGACGTTCCAGCCGCGTCCACCCCATTGCTCGGGCCAGTGCGGCACGAGCCAGCCGGCGGCGGCCAGCACCTCGTGCCAGCGGATCAGTTGCTCGCGCGTGGGTTGCTGGCCTTGTCGCACGGTCTGGCGCAGGTCGGCGGGGAGATGCTCGCGGAGGAAGCGGTCCACGTCCTGACGGAAGTGGTTCAGGTCGGGATAGTCGTTCATACAGGACTCCAGCACTCAGGCGGCCAGGCCGTGGCGCAGGGCGCGCTTGGCAATCGCCGAGCGGTGCACTTCGGAGGCGCCGTCGTAAATGCGAAAAGGCCGCAGCATGCGCAGGATCATGGACACCGGCAGATCCTCCGATACGCCCAGTGCGCCACAAATCTGCACCGCCGAATCGGCCACTTGGTAAACCGCCTCGGCCACGAAGACCTTGGCCATGGAGGAGTGGTGGCGGATCGACTCGCCGGCGTCGAGTCGGCGGGCCACGTCCAGCGTCATCATGCGCGCGGCATACAGCTGGATGTGCGCGTCGGCGATCATGGCCTGCACCATCTGGTGTTCGGCCAGCTTCGCACCCTGGGATTCACGCCGCAGGGCGTAGTCCTGGGCGATCCCCATGGCGCGCGAGGCCAGGCCGATGAAGCGCATGCAGTGAAACAGGCGCGCACCTTCCAGCCGCAGCTGCGCATGGGCCAGGCCCCGGCCTTCCTCGCCGACCAGCGCATCGGCACCCACGCGACAGTTCCTGATCCGGATCTCGGCATGGCCGCCGATGTCGAAGGGCTCCATGGTCGGGATGTCGCGCACGATCTCGAAGCCGGGCGTGTCCATGTCGACCAGAAACCACGACGGCCCCTGCTCGGTGCGCGCCACCACGATGGCGAAGTCGGCCCGCATGGCGCCCGAGATGAACCACTTGTGGCCGTCGATGATCCAGTCGCCACCATCGCGGCGGGCCCGGGTGCTCAGCATGCGCGGGTCGGAGCCCACGCCAGGCGCCGGCTCGGTCATGGCAAAGCAGGACTTGCGTTCGCCACGCATCAGCGGCTCCAGGTAGCGCTGGCGCTGCACGGGGCTGGCCAGCGCGCCCAGCGCGAACAAGTCCGGCTGCGTGGGTGGGGCGCAGCCCAACGCCTGCGGGCCCAGAAAGCTGCGGCCGGCCTGCTCCAGATAGGCACAGCACTCGGTCCAGCTGAGCGCCAGGCCGCCGTCCTCGACCTGTGCACGCGGCGCGCCCAGGCCGCGTGCGCGTGCGATGGCGTTCAGCTCGGCGGCCACACGCCCCACCACCTCGCTGTCATGTGCGGCTTTCAGGTCTTCGCGCGGGATCACCTCGGTGTCGATGAAATCGCGCAGCGTGTCGATCAGGGCGGTGTACTCCGCTTCAGGTCGAGTGTTCATGGGGCCTTGTTCATCGGGTCTTGATCAGCTTGACCGCGTCCGCCCATTGCCTGGCGTTCTCGCTCAGGAACTGGGTGAACTCCGTCGTGCCCAGATAGGCCGCTTCACCCCCTGCGGAATCCAGGCGGCTTTTCACCTCAGGCAGGGCGGTGGCGGCCTTCATGGCCTCGCTCAATTTCTGGATGACGTCGGGCGGCGTGCCCACGGGCGCATGCAGGCCGTACCAGGAGTTGACCGTTGCCGCCGGGAAGCCGGCTTCGGCGATGGTCGGTGTGTTCGGCAACTGAGACGAGCGCTGATCACTGGCGTTGGCCAGTGCACGCAGGTTGCCGCCCTTGATCTGCGGCAATCCCACGGTCGATGGCAAGACGCCGATGGCTGTCAGGCCGTTGATGAGGTCGGGGACGGATGGGGGCGCGCCCTTGTACATCACAGGCTCCAGCTTGATGCCGGCCGCCACGCGGAACAGCTCCGTCGCCATGGTTTGCGGAGCGCCGTCCCCGCCGTTGGCGTATTGCAGCGGCGGGTTGGCCTTCTTGGCGTAGTCCACGAACTCCTTGATGGTTTTGGCGGGCGAACTGTTGGGCACCACGAAATAGCTGGGTGACAGGGCGAAACGGCCGACGGGGGTGAACTGCCTAGCTGACCAGCGCAGATTGGTTTCCAGCAGGGGTTGGGTGAAGAAAAAGGAGGCTGAAACCACCAGGGTATAGCCGTCAGGTTCTGCCCGCGCCACAGCTTCCGCCGCGATGCTGCCGCTGGCGCCTGGGCGGGGCTCAACGATGATGGGCTGCTTGAGGAACTGTGCCATCGATTCCGTGACCGCGCGGGTCTGCACGTCCACCACGCCGCCGGCGGCGTACGGCACGATGACCTTGATGGGTTTGGTGGGGTAGGCGTCCGCGGCCAGTGCGGGTACGGTCAAGCCTGCGCCAACGATGGACGCCAGCATGGGACGAATGAACGAGCGACGCTTCACGGCATGTCTCCTGGTGGTTGAGTGACGACAGATGAATCTGACCTGTCATGATAGGTTTGAATGGGTTCTGATGCAATGCCTGTTATGACAGGTTGGCGATATAGTGGATATCTTCCGGGAGCCGATCATGAAACGTACTGCGTCTACCCCGTCACCGCCAGCGCCGATACTCCCTCGGCCGTCCGCTGCGGCCGGCGCCAAGTCGCGCCAAGCCGCGCCGCCGCCGCGCTTCGCCCAAATCAAGGCACGGCTGCGCCAGGACATCTTGGACAAACGCCTGCTGCCCGAGCAGAAACTGCCGTCCGAGGCACAACTGCAAGTCGCCTTCGGCGTCAGCCGCATCACCGTGCGCCAGGCGCTGGCCGAGCTGCAGGCCGAAGGTCTGATCCACACTGTCAACGGCAAGGGTAGCTTCGTCACCCGGCCGGCCGGCGCGCCGCGGCTGGGCATGTTGGCTGGTTTCAATGACATGGTCCGTTTGCGGGGACGCGTGCCCAGTGGCCGCTTGTTGAGTGCGCGCACTGGCTCGGCACCCGCGCGCGTGGCGCTGGCGCTTCGACTTGCGGAAGGCGCGCCCGTGACCGTGGTGCGTGCACTGCGCCTGATCGACGGCGTGCCGGCATCGATCGTTCACACCTACTTTGAGTCCACCCTGGGTCGTGATCTCCTGGCGCGGCGCGTTCACGAAGAGGACGCCATGACGCTTCTGGAGGAAGAGTTGGGCATGCGCCTCGATCACACCCAGATCGCCGCGACCGCCGTGCGTGCGGGTCGTATGCGAGGGGCCTTGCTGGATGTACCCAGCGATGCGCCGCTGCTGCAGATGCGGTTTGTGCCCTACGACATCCGGGGCTTGCCATTGCTGTATTCGGATGTCTACTTCCGGCCCGACCAGTTCAGTTACCGGGCGGTGGTCCGGCGCTGAATCAGCGGGTCACCAGTAGCCGCCACTGGCTGCCCGCCGAAGCACGAAGGGACTTTTTCGGCTCGGTTCACCAGCCCTGGGCACCTGCTCCCAGGTGCCGCGGATTTCCTTGCCGCAGGCGGCGGGCACCAGGTGACCGCTCCAGAAGGCGAACAGGCTCTTGCCGTCGCGCGACTCGTCGAGGTCGAGTTCGCCTTCCTCGATGTCGCCCGAGGCGATGGCCTGCTGGCTGCCGTAATCGAACTCGCCGCGCAGGCTCTCCAGGAATTCGGGGTGCTGGCGCAGCACCAGCCGGCCGCGCAGGCCCAGCTCGGTCAGCTCGACCTC
>CAUJIK010000029.1 GCA_963205255.1 Pseudomonadota bacterium | reverse complement strand
CAGCCGCTGCTGGCTGAGCTCGTCGCCGATGTTCACCGGCAGGTAGTTGTAAACGGTGCCTTCGGACACCCTCTGCAGGCCTTCGACACGAATGTCGCCCACGGTGAAACGCGCGGCTGCGCTGTCCACCTGGGCAAGACCTGCGGGAGCGGCGATCAGGGCCGCCAGGGCGACCGGCCAGCGATTGCGCATCAATATCCTCAACCGAATTGACGAACGATGTCGTTGAAGAGGGCAACGCCCATCAGCAACACCAGCAGCGCGATCCCGAGCTGCTGACCCAGGATCTGGAACCGCTCGGAAAGCGGGCTGCCTTTGATCCACTCGAGTGTCTGGTAGACGATCTGCCCGCCATCCAGGATGGGGATGGGCAGCAGATTAAGGAACCCCAGACTCAGGCTGATCAGCACCAGGAAGCCGGCGAAGGCGCTGACCCCCGAGGTGGCCGATTCGCCGGCATACTCGGCGATGGTCAGCGGGCCGCTGAGGTTCTTCAGCGACACCTGCCCCATCAGCATGCGCCAGAACACGCGCGCCTGCAGCGCCGTCATGTCCCAGGCCTGGGCGGAGCCCAGCATCAGCGCGGACCACGGCCCCACCTTGGTGTGGCGCAGCATGCTTTGCGGATACTGGCCCCCGCGGACCGAACCGATGCCGATGCGGCCCACGTTGCGGCCCTCCACCAGCGCCGAATCCACCTCCACGCGCAGCGAATGCTCGGCATCGCCACGCCGCACCTGCAGCAGCAGGCTCTGGCCGGGACGCGACTCGATGTGCTGGCGCAGATCCTCGAAGCCATGGACCGTGGCGCCATCCACGGTGAGCACTTCATCGCCCGCCACGAGCCCCGCTTTGGCCGCCGCGCCATCGGGCGTGACCGCGCCGATCGAAGCCGGCAGCCGCGGCCGCCAGAAGGAGAAGCCCAACCCCGTCAGCAGCACCTCGGGTTCGGTGAGGCGGCGACGCTCGGCGGCATCGGTGACCGCCAGCTGCAACACCCGCTCGCGGCCGGACTCGTCACGCACCAGCAATGCGGCGCGGCCGTCGTCCGAAACACGGTCGAGCAGACCGAGCATGACATCGCCCTGCCCGCCGGCCACGCGGTTGCCCACGCGCAGGATTTCATCACCCGCCACGAGACCGGCGTGCGCCGCGGGCGAATCCGCGTGCACCTCGCCGACCACGGCGCGCAACTGCGTCATGCCGTTGACCAGCAGCATGCCCGCCAGCAGCAGCACCGCGAAAATGATGTTGAAGGCGGGGCCCGCCAGCAGCACCAGGATGCGCTGCCAGTGCGGCCGGCGATTGAACGCCCGGTGCGCCTCGACGGGGTCCACATCACCCTCGCGCTCGTCCAGCAGCTTCACATAGCCGCCCAGCGGGATGGCCGCCACCACATATTCCGTGCGATCGGGACCGGACTCGGTGCGCGACCACAGCGCCTTGCCGAACCCCACCGAGAAGCGCAGCACCTTGAACCCCAGGCGCCGCGCCACCCAGAAATGCCCGAACTCATGCACCGTGACCAGCAGGCCCACGGCGAACAGGAAAGCCAGCAGATGCTGCCAGGAAAGGCTCATGGTGCGACGCTCCGCAGGGGGGATGACACACACAGCAGGGCCCGCGCCGCAACGCGCGCGCGCGCGTCGACGTCCAGTATGCCTTCGAGGCTCTCGTCGCCCCCGCGGTCGACCCAGCTATCCATTACCTCTCCAATGACCCGCGCCATGCCGCCGAAGTTCACCTTGCCGTCCAGAAAGGCCTCAACGGCGACTTCATTGGCAGCATTGAGCACGATCGGCGCCTCCCCCTGCTCCCGCGCCGCATCAATGGCCAGCCGCAGGCAGGGAAAGCGCGCCAGATCCGGCGCCTCGAAATCGAGGCGGCCATGCCGCACCAGGTCGAGAAATTGTACACCGGCAGCCACTCGCTGCGGCCACGCCAGCGCCTGTGCGATGGGCGTGCGCATGTCGGGCGACCCCAGCTGCGCCAGCACCGAGCCATCCACATACTCCACCAGCGAGTGCACGATGCTCTGTGGATGGATCACGATCTCGATCTGCTCCACCGGCAGGCCGAACAGCCGGTGCGCCTCGATCAGCTCCAGCCCCTTGTTCATCAGGCTGGCCGAATCCACCGAGATCTTGCGTCCCATGCTCCATACCGGATGGGCACAGGCCTGCTCCGGAGTGGCGCTCTCCACCGCACTGGCCGGCCACTGCCTGAACGGCCCACCGGAGGCCGTGAGCAGGATGCGGCACACGCCGGCGGGGGATTCGCCCAGCCGCGTGCCGGGCGGCAGGCACTGGAAGATGGCGTTGTGCTCGCTGTCGATGGGGATCAGCTCGGCGCCCGACTCGCGCGCGGCGCCCAGCACCAGGGCGCCTGCCATCACCAGCGCTTCCTTGTTCGCCACCAGCAGGCGTTTGCCGGCCCGCGCCGCGGCCAGCGTGGACGGCAACCCGGCGGCGCCGACTATCGAGGCCATCACGCAGTCCACATCGGCGAGCGCGGCGATCTGGGTGGCTGCATCGGAACCGGCGAGCACCCGCGTCGCAAGGCCGGCGGCGCGCAAGCCTTCGGACAGGCGCGCGGCAAGGCTGGCATCGGCGATGCCGGCATAGGCTGGCCGCACGGCGCGGCATTGCTCCAGCAGACGCTCCACATTGCGGTTGGCGAGCAGCGCCTGCACCTGGAAGCGCTGCGGATGACGGGCCAGCACGTCGAGCGTGCTCTCTCCCACGCTGCCGGTGGAACCGAGTATGGCGACGCGCATCATGGCAGCCTGCCGAGGAAACTCGCGCCCAGCATCATGAGCGGCGCCGCGGCCAGCAGGCTGTCGAAACGGTCCAGCACGCCGCCATGGCCGGGAATGAGCCGGCCGCTGTCCTTGACGCCCGCGTAACGCTTGAAAAGACTCTCGGTGAGGTCGCCCACCACCGAGAAGAACGCCACCACCACGGTGAGCAACACCAGCGCCGGCATGGAGCGCGACAGCCAGGGCGTCGCCAGCACGCCCAGCAACGCGGCCGTGGCCAACCCGCCCCACAGCCCCGCCCAGGTCTTGCCGGGTGAGACTTCAGGCACCAGCTTGCGACGGCCCCAGGCGCGCCCGGCGAAATAGGCGCCGCTGTCGGCCGCCCACACGATGCACAGCGCATACAGCACCCAGTACTGTCCAAGGTGCCAGTCGATTCGCATGCGCGCCAGAGCCAGCCAGGCCAGCGGCAATGCCACGAGCCCGGCAATCCAGGCCAGCGGCCGGTTCACCGCGCGCGGCCAGTTCCACACCCACAGCGCGGCCAGCACCCAGAAGCCGGCGGCGCACCACAGCGCCACACGCAGCACCGCAGGCTGCGCCGAGCCGATCCACAGCAGCACGCAGATCGCCACCACGGCCGCCATGAACAGCAGGCGCTGCGGCAGCCGCGCCGCACCGAGCAGGCCGGACCACTCCCAGGCCGCCGCCGCCAGCAGCAGGCTGAGCACGGTGGTGGAAGCCACGGCGGGCAGCCGCAGCACCGCCGCCACCAGCAGCACACCCAGGATCACGGCAGAGATGATCCGCTGTCGCATCATGCTCCCGAAGGCGGCCGCGCCGCCGTGAGACCGAAGCGTCGCTCACGCCCGGCGAAATAGGCCAATGCGACCTCGAAATCCTCGACATCGAAGTCGGGCCAAAGCGTGTCGCAAAAATGGAGTTCGGTATAGGCGAGATTCCACAGCAGGAAATTGCTGATGCGCCGCTCCCCGCCGGTGCGGATGAAAAGGTCGGGGTCCGGCGCACCCGCCAGCTGCAGTTGCGCGGCCAGATCCGCCTCGGTGATGTCGGCCGGACGCAGACCGCCGCTCACGCAGCGGGCGGCGAGCTGACGCGCGGCTTCGGTCAGATCCCAGCGCCCGCCGTAGCTCACGGCCACGTGCAGACCCAGCCCGGTGTTGTCCGCCGTGCGCGCCTCGGCGGCGGCAAGCCGTGCCTGCAGCCGCACCGGGAACGCATTGCGGTTGCCGATGAAGCGCAGGCGCACGCCGTTGGCGTGCAGTTCATCCAGCTCCGAATCCAGCGCTTCGACGAACAGCGACATGAGAGAGCTGACCTCCTCGTCGGGCCGCCCCCAGTTCTCGCTGCTGAAGGCGAACAGTGTGAGATGGTCGATGCCGCGCCGCGCGCATTCCTTGATGCACATGCGCACCGGACGCACGCCGGCCTTGTGGCCGGCATGGCGCAACTCGCCGCGCTGCTGGGCCCAGCGGCCGTTGCCATCCATGATGATGGCGATATGACGCGGCAGTGGAGCCTGCCGTGCGCTGCTGGACATGGAGAGGGCTGCAGCCAGGGCAGTCCTGCCCTAGACCTGCAGGATCTCCTTTTCCTTCGCGGCCAGATGCTCTTCGATATCCGCAATGGCCTTGTCGGTGAGCTTCTGGATTTCCTCGCCGCCACGACGCTCGTCATCCTGGGTGAGGATCTTCTCCTTCACTGCCTCCTTGACCTCGGCAATGGCGTCACGGCGCACGTTGCGCACGCTCACGCGCGCGCCCTCGGCATCGGCACGCACCACCTTGAGGATGTCACGGCGACGCTCCTCGGTCAGCGGCGGCAGCGGAATGCGGATCACGGTGCCGGCGGTGTTGGGCGTGAGGTGCAGGTCGGACTTGTGGATGGCCTTCTCAACGGCGCCCACCGTGGTCTTGTCCCAGGGCGTGACCACCAGGGTGCGGCCATCTTCGACGGCGATGTTCGCCACCTGGTTCAGCGGCGTATCCGTGCCGTAGAAATCCACCTTCAGGTGCTCGATGAGGCTCGGGTGCGCACGCCCGGTGCGCAGCTTCTTCATGTCGCCGAGGAAGGCCTGAATGCACTTCTGCATCCGCTGCGCGGCGTCGTTCTTGATGTCATTGAGCATTCGGCTCTCTCGCGTAGGCTTGAGGTCAGTCGTTGGTGACCAGTGTACCGACATCCTCGCCGCGCACAACGCGCGGCAGGTCGCCCGCGTTGTTCAGGTTGAACACGCGCAGCGGCAGGCGGTTGTCCCGGCACAGCACGATGGCCGTGGCATCCATCACGGCGAGACGGTCGTCCAGCACCCGGTCGAAGGACAGCCGCTGGTAGCGCCGGGCTTCCGGGTTGCGCACCGGATCGTCCGAATACACGCCATTGACCTTGGTGGCCTTGAGCAGCAGGTCGGCGCCGACCTCGATGGCGCGCAGGCTGGCCGCCGAATCGGTGGTGAAGAAGGGATTGCCGGTGCCCGCCGCAAAAACGACGATGCGCCCCTTTTCCAGGTGGCGGATGGCGCGCCGGCGCACATAGTCCACGCACACTTCATTGATGCGGATGGCCGACATCACGCGCGCATGCGCGCCCAGCGACTCGACGGCATCCTGCATGGCGAGCGAATTCATCACCGTGGCCAGCATGCCCATGTGGTCGGCGGTGACGCGATCCATGCCGGCGCGCGCCAGGCCCGCGCCGCGGAAGATGTTGCCGCCGCCGATCACCACGGCCACCTGCACGCCGAGCCCGGCGACCTCCACCAGCTCGGAAGCCACGCGCCGCAGCATGAGCGGGTCGATGCCGTAGTCGGCTCCGCCCAGCAATGCCTCGCCGGAAAGCTTCACGAGGATGCGTTGGTACTTCGACTCACTCATGCGATTGCAGTCCTCAAAAAAAACCCCGCCGGAGCGGGGTTTGTACACCCTTGCAGATCCTACCGGCTTGCGCCCTTGGCCTGGGCCATGACCTCGGCGGCAAAATCTTCCTGCTTCTTCTCGATGCCCTCGCCCAGCTGCAGGCGCACGAAGCGCAGCACCCTGGCATTGGCACCTTTGAGCAACCTCTCGATGCTGGTGTCCGGGTCCTTGACGAAGGGCTGGCCGAGCAGCGTGATCTCGCCCAGCCACTTGCCGAGGCCGCCCTCGACGATCTTGACGAGAATGTTCTCGGGCTTGCCCTTGTTCTTCTCGTCGTTCTTCAGCATTTCGACGCGGATGCCACGCTCCTTCGCCACCTCGTCGGCCGGCACATCGGCCGACGACAGGAAGCGCGGGCTGCTGGCCGCCACGTGCATGGCGAGGTCGCGCGCGAGCGCAGCATCGCCGCCCTCCACCACCACGGCGGCGCCGATGCGCGTGCCATGCAGGTAGACGCCGAGCACGCCCGCCGACTCCACACGCTCGAAGCGACGCACGCTGATGTTTTCGCCGAGCTTCGCCACCAGCGCGCGACGGCGATCATCCACCGTCTCGCCGGAAGGCAGCTTGATCGCCAGCAGGGCTTCGACGCTGGCGGGCTTCGCCTCCAGCGCCAGCGCCGCCACATCCCTGGCAAAGGCGCCAAAATCATCGCCGCGGGCGACGAAATCGGTTTCGCAGTTGATCTCGGCCAGCACGGCTGCCTTGCCGTCGGCGGAAGTCGCCTGCGCGACAACGCCCTCGGCGGCCACGCGGGCAGCCTGCTTGTCCG
>CAUJIK010000028.1 GCA_963205255.1 Pseudomonadota bacterium | reverse complement strand
TGCGTGGCGAAATTCACCGCCGCCATCATCATGAAGAGGGTGAGCGCGACTTCGATCGCCGGCGAATGGAAATGACCGATGCTGGCGTCGTAACTGGAGAACCCGCCCAGGGCCATCACCGAGAACGCATGGCAGATGGCGTCGAAGGGTTCCATGCCGACGAGCCACAGCACCAGGGTGCAGATCGCCGTCAGGCTGGCGTAGACCAGCCACAGCGCCTTGGCCGTTTCGGTGATCCGCGGCGTGAGCTTGGTGTCTCTCACCGAGCCGGGCGTTTCGGCGCGGTACATCTGCATGCCGCCAACGCCCAGCAGCGGCAGCACCGCCACCGCCAGCACGATGATGCCCATGCCGCCCAGCCAGTGCAGCGCATGGCGCCACAGGTTCACCGAGTGGGGCAGGTTGTCGAGGCCGGCGATCACCGTGGAGCCGGTGGTGGAAAGGCCGGACATGGCTTCGAAATAGGCGTCGGCGGCGTTCAGATGCGGCTGGCCGAGCATGAACGGCGCGGCGGCGGCGGCCGTGAGAATGAGCCAGCTCAGGCTCACCAGCAGATAGCCGTCGCGCGGCTTGAGCTCGGCGCGCCAGCGCCGGGTCGCGAGCAGCAGTGCCAGCCCCACCACCAGCGTCACGCCCGCAGGGACGGCAAAGGCATGCAGCTGGGTCGTCTCGCCATAGATCAGCGCGGTGCCCAGCGGCAGCGCGTAATAAGCTGCGAACAGGGCCAGCAGTGAGCCCAGCACATTGACGACGGCGAGGATGGAGCGCATGGGAAGCGCCGGATCAGTCAGACTGGAACAGCCGCTGCACGGCATCGATCTGCCGGCGGTCGGTGAGGAACAGGATCACGTGGTCCTCGGTTTCGATCATGGTGTCGTGGTGGGCGATGATCACCTTCTCGCCGCGCACCAGCGCGACGATGGTAGCGCCGAAAGGCAGGTCCAGCTCGCCGATGCGCCGGCCCACCACGCGCGAGCGGTCCCGCGGGCCATGCACCACGGTTTCCAGCGCCTCCGCGGAGCCGCGTCGCAGTGAATGCACGCGCACCACGTCGCCGCGGCGCACATGCGCGAGCAGCGAACCGATGACCACCGTCTGCGGCGACACGGCGATGTCGATGGTGCGGTTCTCCATCAGGTCGCCGTAGCTGGGTTTGTTGACCAGCGCCATCACCTTGCGGGCGCCGAGGCGCTTGGCCAGCATGGCCGAGAGCACGTTGGCTTCCTCGGAGTTGGTGACGGCGGCGAACACATCGGTGCTGTCGATGTTTTCCTCGATCAGCAGTTCCTCGTCCTGGGCGTCGCCATGCAGCACGATGGTGCCTTCCAGACGCTCGGCCACGCGCTCGGCCTGTCGCAGGTCGCGTTCGATGAGCTTCACCTGGTACTGCTTTTCCAGCAGTCGCGCCACGCGCATGCCGATGTTGCCGCCGCCGGCGATGATGACCTTGCGCACGCCTTCCTCGGCGCGCCGCAGCTCGCTCATCATGCGCTTGATGTTGTCGCGCGCCGCGACGAAGAAGATCTCGTCGCCTTCCTCGATCACGGTCTCGCCCGCCGCGTCGACCACGCGCCCGTTGCGGTAGATGGCGGCGATGCGCGCCTCGGCGTTGGGCATGTGGTCGCGCAGCGTGCGCAGCTCCTGACCCACCAGCAGCCCGCCGCGCCGCGCCAGCATGCCCACCAGGCGCACGCGGCCGTCGGCGAAGTCCACGATCTGCAGCGCGCCGGGGTTGTGGATCAGGCGCTCGATGTATTCGGTGACCAGCTGCTCGGGGCTGATCCACACGTCCACGGCCAGCGCGCCTTCGGCAAACAGCTTTTCCTTGCTGGTGTATTCGGGCGCGCGGATGCGCGCGATCTTTTTCGGGGTGCGGTACAGCGCGCCGGCGATCTCGCAGGCCACCATGTTCACCTCGTCGGAGCTGGTCAGCGCGACGAGGATGTCGGTGTCGGCGATGCCGGCGGCTTCCAGCACCGAGGGGAATGAGGCATTGCCGGCGATGGTGCGCACATCGATGCGGCCCTGCAGATCGCGCAGCAGCTCCTCGTTGGTGTCGACGACGGTGACCTCGTTGGCCGGCTCCCGGGCAAGGTGGTATGCGGCCGTGCGGCCGACCTGTCCTGCTCCGAGAATCAGCACTTTCACCGCACGATCTCCAGGTTGGCGTACGACAGCATCAGCCACTTGGCTCCCTGATGCTCGAAGTTTACCTGCACACGGGCCTGCGAGCCCTGGCCTTCGAGATTGAGGATCACGCCATCGCCGAAGCGGGTGTGGCGCACCCGGGCGCCGAGCTTGATGCCGGGCGCCGCAGCCTCGGGCGCGACCGGACGGAACCGGGCCACGCCGATGGCAGGCCTTGCCACCTGCACGCGCGGGCGGATCTCCTCGACCAGTGCGGCGGGAATTTCCTCGATGAACCGCGACGGGACGCCGAAGCTGTCCATGCCATGCAGCCGCCGCTGCTCGGCATAGCTGACATAGAGCTGCTTCATGGCGCGCGTGATGCCGACATAGCAGAGGCGCCGTTCCTCTTCGAGCCCTTCGAGATCGTCGATGGAGCGCTGGTGGGGGAACAGCCCGTCCTCCATGCCGGCCATGAACACCAGCGGGAATTCCAGTCCCTTGGCCGTGTGCAGCGTCATCATCTGCACGCAATCGTCCCACTCGTCGGCCTGGCCTTCGCCGGATTCCAGCGCGGCATGGGCGAGGAAGGCTTCGAGCGGCGGCAGTTTCTCTCCTTCCGTTCCTGGGCTCAACGCATCGGCGTCGAAGCCGCGCGCGGCGCTGACCAGTTCCTCGAGGTTCTCGATGCGCGCCTCGCCCTTGTCCTGCTTGTCCTTGCGGAAATGCTCGATGAGACCGGTGTTCTGGATGACGTGGTCGATCTGCTCATGCAGGGGCAGGCCTTTGGTATCGGCATCCAGGCGATCGATGAGCTGCAGGAAGCCCAGCAGCGCGGTGGCGCCTCGGGCGCCGAAGGCCTCAGCAGCCGAAAGTTCGCCTGGCAGCTTCTGTTCGGGCATGCCGGAGAGCATGCGGGCGGCGGCGGCCCACATGGATTCGCCGCGCTGCCGGGCGGCGGCGCGCAGACCTTCCAGCGTGCGCGCGCCGATGCCGCGCGTGGGCAGATTCACTACGCGCTCGAACGAGGCATCGTCGTGGCGGTTGGAGACCAGGCGCAGATAGGCCAGCGCATCCTTGATCTCGGCGCGCTCGTAGAAGCGCAGGCCTCCATAGACCTTGTAGGGCACGCGCGCGGAGAGGAAGGCTTCCTCGAACACGCGTGACTGCGCGTTGGATCGATACAGCACGGCCACTTCGCGCCGCGCGCCGCCGCGCCGATTCCATTCGAGAATGCGGTGCAAGACGAAGTCCGCCTCGTCGCGCTCGTTGTAGGCGGCGTAGACGTGGATGGGTTCGCCCTTGCCGCCGCTGGTCCACAGGTTCTTGCCCAGGCGCCCCGAGTTGTTGGCGATGAGCGCGTTGGCGGCGTCGAGGATGTTGCCGGTGGAGCGGTAGTTCTGCTCCAGTCGGAACATGGTGGCGTTGGGATAGTCGCGCGAGAACTGCCGCAGGTTCTCCACCCGCGCGCCGCGCCAGCGATAGATGGACTGGTCGTCGTCGCCCACCACGAAGGGGCTGCCATCGTTGCCTGCCATGAGGCGCGTCCAGGCGTACTGGATGGAGTTGGTGTCCTGGAACTCGTCCACGAGAACATGCGTGAAGCGCGCGCGGTAGTGGGCGGCGAGAGACGCGTTGTCCCGCAGCAGCTCGAAGGCGCGCAGCAACAGTTCGGCGAAATCCACCACGCCACTGCGCTGGCAGGTCTCCTCGTAAGCGGCATAGAGCTTCGCCAGCGTCTGCTGCATCGGATCGTAACCGGCCTTCACCTGCGCGGGGCGCACGCCATCGTCCTTGAGCTTGTTGATGTAGTACTGCACATCGCGCGGCACGAAGCGCGTGTCGTCCAGTTCCTGGGCGCGGATCAGTTTCTTGATCAGACGCTGCTGGTCCTCGCTGTCGAGGATCTGGAAGCCGGGCGGCAGACCGGCCAGCTGGTGATGCAGCCGCAGCAGCCGGTGCGCGATGCCGTGGAAAGTGCCCACCCACATCGCGCCGCCCGGCATGCCGAGCAGCTTCTCGATGCGGTGACGCATCTCGGCCGCGGCCTTGTTGGTGAAGGTCACGGCGAGGATGTTGTGCGGCGAGGCGCCGAGCGCCGTCAGCGCCCAGGCGATGCGATGGATGAGCACGCGCGTCTTGCCGCTGCCTGCACCGGCCAGCACAAGTGTTGCGCCTGCCGGAGCGGTGACGGCGGCGCGCTGCTCATCGTTGAGCGGATCGAGAATCGGGGAAATATCCATTCGGTCAGTCGTTGCGGGTCAGCGACCCTTCGGCGAACCTCAGCAGCTCGGTGGCGAGCACCAGGATCACGGGGCCTGCGATGAAGCCGATGGGTCCGAAGGCGGCCACGCCGCCGAGCACGCCCAGGAACACCAGCAGTATCGGCACTGGCGTGTAGCGCGAGATGATCCAGGGCCGGATGAAGTTGTCCGACGTGGACACGAAGCCGCCCCAGGCCAGCAGGAAGATGGCCCAGCCGAACTGGCCGGAGCCCGCGAGGTACAGCACGCCCGGCACCCACACCAGCGCCGCGCCGCCGAAGGGCAGCAGCGCGGAGACCGCGGCAAACACGCCGAATACCACCGGTCCGGTGAGGCCGGCGATGGCGAAGCCGACGCCCACCAGCGTGCCCTGCATCGCGGCCGTCACGCCGCAGCCGTAGACCACGGCGCGCGTCACCTTGCCCAGGCGCGTGAACAGCTGCGCGCGGCGCGCTGGCTCCAGCGGCAGCAGCTCGGCGAGCCGCGCGAACCAGGTAGCCCCGTCGCGCAGCATGAAGAACAGGATGAACAGCATCAGGCAGAAACGCAGGATCATGCCGGCGGCGTTGAGGAACAGTTGCCCGCTCATGCCCGCCAGCGTGCCCACCCAGGCCTGCAGGTTCTGGCGTATGTAGCGCTGCAGCTGGGCGAGGTCGAGGTCGGTGTATCGGGACACCCACTCGAAGAGGCCGGCGATGCGCGGGTGCTGCTGGCTGTCGGTCCAGACGGCGAGATCAAACAGCTGCGGGTTCTGCTGCAGCGACACGGCCATGCCGGCGATCTGCTGCGCGAAGGCGATGCCCAGCAGCGTCAGTGGCGCGAACACCGCTATCGGCGTGAGCGCGGTGAGCACGCCGGCCGCCGCCGCGGGCCGGTTGCCGAAGCGTCGCGTGAGCTGCGCCTGCAGCGGTGCCATCAGGAAAGCCAGGATCGCCGCCCAGGCGATCGGCATCCGCATGGGCCGCAGGATGAGCCAGATCGCCCACAGCACCACGACGAAGGTGCCGATGGCGAGCCAGCGTCGCAGGGCCTGGCTGTGGCGTTCCTCGCTCAAGATGTCACCAGTGGTTGCGCAACTCGCGCAGGCGCATGAACACTTCGCGCGGCGTGGGCTGCTCGGGCAGGTCCGGGAAGCGTTCGCGCAGGCCGCGGATGATCTGCGGATTCTGCAGGCGCAGGAAGGTGTTGAAGTGCTTTTCCTCGCCCAGCGTGGTCACCGGCATGTCCGGCGCAGGCCGTTCGCCGAGCTGCGTCTGCAATCCGGCGGCGGCTTCGTTACCGGGCTCGCGGTCCAGCGTGAAGCCAAGGTTGTTGAGGAAGTAGTCGTGGCCGGCGTAGATGCGCGTGGCGTCGGGCAGGCTCGCCAGCTGCTGCGCGAAGGTCTCGTACAGCAGCGCCGGGTCGCCGCCATTGTGGCAGTTGCCCGCGCCGGCGTTGAAGAAGGTGTCGCCACAGAACAGCGCGGGCTCGTCCGTATGTGCGAACAGGCACACATGCGACAGCGTGTGGCCCGGCGTGTCCAGGCATTCCAGCTCCACCGTGCGGCCCACACGCACCACATCGCCCTGGGCCAGGCCGCGATCGACGCCGCTGATGAGGCTGGCGGCGCCCTCATGTGCAAGAACCTTCGCGCCAGTCGCGGCGCGCACCGCTTCGTTGCCGCCGGTGTGGTCGTGATGGTGATGGGTGTTGAGGATCTGCGTGATGGTCCAGCCGCGTTCACGCGCGGCGCTCAGCATGATGTCGGCGTCGAAAGGATCTATCGCCAGCGCCTCGCCGGTTTCGTCGCAGGCCACCAGGTAGTGGTAGTTGCGCAGGCGCATATCGGGCCACAGGCGCTCGACGATCATGGCGATGCAGCGGCCGCGGAACGCAGGCGCACGCGCTCCAGACCAATCAGGTAGTCCAGGACCTGCGCCAGTTGCGGCCAGTCGGACATGGCGGCGCTGTTGACGAGGTAGCGCCCGCCCACCACGAACGAAGGCGTGCTGGGCACCTTCCAGCCCGCCACCAGCGAATCGCCGCGGCTCACGGCGGCGGCGATCTCGGGCGAGGCGGCCCTGGCGATGAACGCGGCTTCGGTCACATCGCCGGACTGCGCATAGAAGCGCGCGGCGTCCTCGATGGTGGGCAATGGCCGGCGCAGGCGGCGCGTCTCGCGGTCTATGTAGGGAAACTCCATGGTCTCCCAGATGGCGCTGAACAGGCGGTGATGGTTGGCGTCGGCGATGCCCAGCGCCTGCGCGGTGCAATGCGCGCGCTGGAACATCGGCCACCCGGCAGCCGGATTGAAGCCGGCATGCAGATAGGTCATCGCGGCATCGGCGGGCAGGCCGGACTTGATCCTCTCCACATGGTCGCGCGCCTGGTAGCAGCCGCCGCAGACATAGGAGAAGACTTCGGTGACGGCAATCTTGCCCGGCGGCACATCCGGTGGATCGAGCGGGCCGACGCGCAGATAGTGCCGGCCTTCCTCCCAGAGGAACTGGGCCGAGGCGGCAGGCGCGAGCAGCGCGAGGCAGCTGGCGGTGAACAGGCGACGCGAGAGGGTGTTCACTATTGCATCCTGTACATGAAGTAGTGGTCGACGAGCAGGGCCAGGAACAGCCACATCAGATACTTTACCGAGAAGCGGAACAGCTGCATCGGCAGTTCCCGGCGCGTGGTGCGCTTGAGCTGGATGGCATAGCGCAGGAACACGAAGTTCAGCGCCAGCGCCGCAACCAGATAGATCAGGCCGCTCATGCCGGTGAGGTAGGGCAGCAGCGTGACGATCACCAGGATCACGGTGTACAGCAGCACGTGCAGCCGCGTGAACTCCACGCCATGGGTCACCGGCAGCATGGGGATGCCGACCTTGGCGTATTCCTCGTGGCGCGCGATGGCCAGCGCCCAGAAATGCGGCGGCGTCCACGCGAAGATGATGAGGAACAGCAGCAGCGCGTAAGGGTCGATGGTGTTGGTCACCGCCGCCCAGCCCAGCACCGGCGGCGCGGCGCCCGCGGCGCCGCCGATGACGATGTTCTGCGGCGTGGCGCGCTTGAGCCACGCGGTGTAGATGATGGCGTAGCCGATCAGCGAGGCGAAGGTGAGCCACGCGGTGAGCGGATTGACCAGCAGCCACAGCAGCAGCATGGCGATGACGGCCAGCACCACTGCGAATACCAGCGCCTGGCGCTCGGTGACGCCGCCGCGCGGCAGTGGACGGAAGCGGGTGCGCGCCATGCGCGCATCGATGCGCTGGTCCAGCAGCTGGTTCACCGCGGCGGCGCTGGCGGCGGCAAGGCCGATGCCGAGGTTGCCCCAGATCAATGCGCCCAGCGGCGGCAGCCCGGGGCTCGCCAGCAAGGTGCCCACCACGGAGGTGAGCACGATCAATGCGATGATGCGCGGCTTGGTCAGCGCCAGATACAGGCGCCACCGGCTGGGGGCAGCAAGGATCTGGGTGTTGTCGCTGGACACGGCTTTCCGGATGGGCAAGGACGCAAGAGCTTAGCAGATGCCGCCCTGTGGCTCCCGCGGCCGGCCCGGTGTGCGCGCGCAGACCCACAGCTCGACCCGGCCGCAGCCGGCACGGCGCAGCGCATTGGCTGCGGCGGCGGCCGTGGCGCCGGTGGTGAGCACGTCATCGAGCAGGGCCACCTGCGTGGGCGGCGCAGCGCCGGAGCGGCAACGGAAGGCGCCCGCGATGTTGCGCGCCCGTTCGGACGCGCCAAGACCGCTCTGGGCCGCCGTGTCGCGCTGCCGTTCCAGAAGGTCGGGCAGCAGGGGCAGGCCAAGCCTGCCGGCCAGATGCCTGCCGATTTCGGCGGCCTGGTTGAAACCGCGCTCGCGCAGTCGCCGGGGGTGCAGGGGCACCGGCACCAGGGCCTGGGGCAGCTCGGCGTCGCGCCAGGCCCGGGCCATGAGCATGCCCAGCACCCGCGCCGGCACCAGCTGGTGCTGGAACTTCAGGCGCTGGACCAGTTCGTCGACGGGCGGCCTATATAGGAGGAGTGCGCGCAGCTGGTCGATGCCTGACGGCGGCGCCTGCTGATCCGGCCCGGCAAGCTCACAGGCGGCTTCGCAGTGCACACAAAGGTCCAGACCCCAGGGCTCGAGCGGATCATGGCCCCGTCCCTGGCCCGCGCCGCCGCAGAGCAGGCATACCGGCGGCGCCACCGCATTGGTCAATAAATGACCATACGTCAACCACACCCGCCGGATCGGGTTGACAAGATTCCTGGCCCTCCTGAACATCGCCGGCAGTCTGGCGGTCCGGTGGCGGTTCAGTTCGCCGGATTTTTCGTCAAAAGGGAGACAAATGCCATGAACGCAGTGATATCGGAGCCGATCAGCCACTTTGACGGCCTGCGCCACGACTGGACGCTGGCCGAGGTTGAGGCTTTGTTCGAGCTGCCCTTCATGGATCTGGTCTACCGCGCCCAGACCGTCCACCGCCAGCACCATGCACCGAACCGGGTGCAGATGAGCACGCTGCTGTCCATCAAGACCGGCGGTTGCCCCGAGGACTGCGGCTATTGTCCGCAGAGCATCCACTACGACACCGGCGTGGCGCGCGACGCGATGATGCCGGTTGAAGCCGTGGTCGCGGCGGCCCGCACGGCGCAGGCCGCGGGAGCCACGCGCTTCTGCATGGGCGCCGCCTTCCGCTCGCCGAAGAAGAAGGACATCGAGCGCGTGGCGCAGATGATCCGCGAGGTGAAGGAGCTGGGGCTGGAGGCCTGTGCGACGCTGGGCATGCTGACGCCGGAACAGGCGCACGAGCTCAAGGACGCTGGCCTCGACTACTACAACCACAACGTCGACAGCTCGGAAGAGTTCTACAACAAGATCATCACCACGCGCACCTATCAGCACCGCCTCGACACGCTGGCAGCGGTGCGCAACGCGGACCTGAAGGTGTGCAGCGGCGGCATCGTCGGCATGGGCGAGACGCGCACCGACCGCGCCGGCATGCTGGTGACGCTGGCGAACTTGCCCGAGCATCCGCAGAGCGTGCCCATCAACCAGCTGGTGCAGGTGAAGGGCACGCCGCTGGCCGATGCGAAGGGTGAAGTCGTCGCGCCGGCCGCGGTCGATGGTTTCGAGTTCGTGCGCACCATCGCCGTGGCGCGCATCCTCATGCCGCTGGCGCAGGTGCGGCTCTCGGCGGGACGTGAAGCCATGAGCGATGAGCTGCAGGCGCTGGCCTTCATGGCCGGTGCGAGCTCCATCTTCTATGGCGAGAAGCTGCTCACTACCGGCAATCCCGATGTGGAGCGCGACCGCCAGCTTCTGGCGCGGCTCAAGATCGAGCCCGAGACCCAGACCCAGACCGACGCCCGTTCCGGCTGCTGCTAGGCGCATCGATGCGTCGCAGGGATGACGCCGTTGCAGAGCTGCTGCGCGGCATCGCCGATGCGCGGCTGACGCGCGTGCGGCACCAGGTCGAAGGTTTCGTGCAGGCGGAGCGGCTCACACGCGTGATCGTCGAAGGTCGCGAGCTCATCAATTTCTGCAGCAACGATTATCTCGGCCTGGCGCGCGATCCACGCCTCGCGGAGGCGATGGCGGGCGCGGCGCGTGAATGGGGCGCGGGCAGCGGCGCCGCGCACCTGGTCACCGGCCACACCGCGGTTCATCACGCGCTGGAAGAGCGTGTGGCTGCCTTCACCGGCCGGCAGGCCGCGCTGCTGTTCTCCACCGGTTACATGGCCAATCTCGGTGTGGTGACCAGCTTCGCCGGCCGCGGCGAAGCGGTGGTGCAGGACCGGTTGAACCACGCTTCGCTGCTGGACGGCGCGCAGCTGGCCGGCGCGAGACTGATCCGCTACGCGCATGCCGATGCCACCGCGGCCGCGCGCGCGCTGGAAGAGGCGGGCGAGAACGTGGCGCTGCTGGCCACCGATGGCGTGTTCAGCATGGATGGCGATGTGGCGCCGGTGGCGGCACTGGCGCGCACGGCGCGCATGCACGAGGCCTGGCTGCTGGTGGATGACGCACATGGCCTCGGTGTGACCGGCGCGACCGGGCGCGGCACGCTCGAGGAAGCTGGCCTCGGTGCAGAGGATGTGCCGCTGCTGGTCGGTACGTTCGGCAAGGCTTTCGGCAGCTTCGGCGCGTTTGTCGCCGGAGACCGTGACATCGTGGACCTGGTGCTGCAGCGGGCGCGCAGCTACGTCTACACGACGGCGTTGCCACCAGGTGCTGCCGCGGCCACGCTCGCGTCGCTGGACATTGCCGAACAGGAAGGCTGGCGACGCAACCGCCTGGCGCAGCTCATCACGCGCTTTCGCAGTGGCGCACAGCAACTGGGCCTGCCGCTGGGCATCTCGCGCACGCCAGTGCAGCCTCTCATCGTCGGCGACACCGCGCGCTGCCTTGCGGCAAGCGTTGCATTGCGTGAACGTGGTTTCTGGGTGGCCGCGATGCGTCGCCCCACCGTGCCGCCCGGCACTGAGCGGCTGCGCGTCACGCTGACCGCCGGTCATGAAGAGTCCGAGGTGGATGCATTGCTGGATGCGCTGGCAGCGGTGTTGCCGCGCGGGAACCGCGCATGAGCATCAGCGTGCACACTGAAAGCGCCGGCAGCGGCGAGCTGCCGCTGGTGCTGCTGCATGGCTGGGGCATGAGCCTGCGCGTCTTCGATCCGTTGCGCGCGGCGCTGGGTGTGGCGGACTGCGCCGTGGATCTGCCGGGACATGGCCGCAGTGGCTGGAATCCGCAGCGCGCCGGCTTCGAGCATCAGCTGGAGGATATGGCGCGCGCGATGCCGCCGCGGGGCGTGGTGCTGGGCTGGTCCCTGGGCGCGTACTTCGCGCTGGAATATGCGCGCCGCTGGCCGCAACGTGTGGCCGGGCTGGTGCTCATCGCCGCGACGCCGTGCTTCGCGGGCGCGCCGGACTGGCCGCATGGGCTGGAGCCTCTGGCGATGGAAGCTTTCAACGCCACGCTGGAGCAGGACTGGCAGCACACGCTGCAGGATTTCATCTGGCTGCAACTGCGCGGCAGCCGCAATGCCGATGTCGTGCAGCGACAGATCCAGGCGGCATTGCGCGCGCAGGGCGAGCCGCGCCGCGAGGCGCTGGTGGCCGGCATGGGTCTGCTGGGCACGCTGGACTTGCGTGAGCAGCTGCGTGACATCCGCCAGCCGGCGCTGGTGATCACCGGCCAGCACGATCGCGTCACGCCGCCTTCCGCCGGAGAGTGGCTGGCGCAGGCGCTGAGGGGCGAATACCACAGCATCCCGCGCGCCTCGCATGCGCCGTTCCTGTCGCATGTGGAGGAGACGGCGGCGCCGATCCGGAATTTCCTGACCCGCATCGCGAGCGGAGCGCGGCCCGCATGAGTCGCGACGAGGAAGCGGACTACCGCATCGACGCCCGCGGCGTGGCCCGCAGCTTCGGCGCGGCCAGCAGCCACTATGACGCCGCCGCCGATCTGCAGGCCGAGGTGCGCGCGGAACTGCTTTCGCGTGTGGACGAACTGCGCACGGCGCGCGCCAGCATCCTTGATCTGGGTTGCGGCACCGGTGCCGCGTCCGTGGCGCTGAAGCGGCGCTTCCGGCGCGCGCGCGTGGTGGCGGCGGATATCGCGCCTGGCATGGTGGCGATGGCCCGGCGCCGCAGCCATTTCTGGCGGCCCATCGAGGTGACGCTGGCCGATTGCCACGAACTGCCCTTCGATGACGCCTCTTTTGATCTGGTGTTCACCAACCTGATGCTGCAATGGGCCGATCCGCTGGATGTCGCGCTGGCGCAGATCCGCCGCGTGCTCAAGCCGGGCGGCCTGCTGCTGGCGAGCAGCTTCGGCCCGGCAACGCTGCAGGAACTGCGCGCGGCCTGGGCAGCGGCGGATGAGGGCGTGCACGTGAACCGCTTCATCGACATGCACGACCTGGGCAGCGCGCTGGTGCGGGCCGGTTTCGTGGAGCCGGTGCTGGATGCCGACAGCCTGCGCCGCTGGTATGCCGAGCCCGCGGCGCTCATGCGTGGTCTGCGGGCCATCGGCGCGCACAACCTCAATGCGGGTCGCGGGCGCGGCCTCACCGGTCGCAAGGCCTGGGGCCGGATGATCGCGGCCTATGAGTCGCTGCGCGAGGCGCGCGGCCTGCCGGCCACCTGGCAGGTGGACTATGTCGCCGCCTGGGCGGGCGAGCATCCGCCGCGGGATGCGTTCTCCGGAGAGACCGTGGTGCCCTTCTCGTCCCTGCGGCGGGCCGCGCGCCGATGAACGCGCTGGACCCGCTGCTGCGCCAGAGCCTCTTCATCGCCGGCACGGACACCGGGGTGGGCAAGACCTGGGTGGCCACGCGGCTGCTGCGGGCCTGGGCGCGTGCCGGTTACCGGGCGGCGGGCATGAAGCCCGTAGCCGCGGGCGCTGATCCGGTGGACGCCGGTTCCCCGGCCGCAGGGGCAGGTATCGTCGCCGGCGTCACTGCGGCGACCCTGTGTAATGAAGATGCCCTGGCGCTGCAGGCGGCCGGCAATGTGGATCTGCCTTACAGGGCGCTCAATCCCTGCTGCCTGCCCCGGCCCACCTCGCCGCACATGGCGGCCCAGGAAGTGGGTACAAGCATATCTATTGATACAATTAAGCTTAATTTTGATCATATTGTTTCAATATCAGATCTTATAGCTGTGGAAGGCGCTGGAGGCTGGTGGGCGCCCATCGGCGAACCGGACCATGCCGGCGAGCGCGGCCCCACCATGGAGGACGTGGCCCGGGCGCTGGGCCTGCCCGTGCTGCTGGTGGTGGGCGTGCGCCTGGGCGCGCTGAACCATGCCCTGCTGACGGCCGCCGCGATCCGCGCCAGCGGCCTGCGCCTCGCGGCCTGGGCAGCCAACCGCATCGATCCGGATTTCGCCGACTACCGGGGCTATGTCGAATCGCTGCAGCGCCGGCTGCCGGCGCCGCGCGTGTCGTTGCCCGATGACGAGGTCTGCTAGCCTCTCGAACATGAGTTCCGGCGTTTCCCGCATTGATCTCGCGGCGACCAATGCGCTGAATCCGCGGCAGGCCCGCCTGTTCATCGCGGTGGTGGCGGCGGGATGCCTGACGGTGGCAGTTGTCTGGACGGCGCGCGGTTTCTGGCCGGTGCTGCCCTTCGCGGGCCTGGAGGTCGTGCTGGTCGCGCTGGCGCTGCGGGTCAACCGCCGCCGCGCGCTGCTGACGCAGACGATATGGGTCAGCGACGACGAGGTGCGCATCCGCAAGCGGGAAAAGAACGGGGTGGAACGGGAAGTGGTGTTCCCGAGGTACTGGACGCGGGTTAAACTGTCGCGGTCGGCAATCACCTCGCATCCCGCCCGCCTGACTCTCGAGTCCAGCGGCAAATCCTGCGAAGTCGGGGAATTTCTGACGGAGGAACGACGCCGCGAGCTGGCCCGGGAGCTGCGCGGCCTGGTCGGCGGCATGGGCGAAAACCCGGGGGGCCGCATTCCTTCCGGTTGAACGCAACAAGGTATTCAAGGTCTACGATGCTTCGCAAAACTGGAACCTGGGGCGCCGCCGCGGCAACCCTACTGGCTATGGCTGCGCCCGCGCATGCGGACTGGTCCCTCGTGAACATGCCGCGTGGTGTCAGCACCATGTCCGGGGAGATCTACGACCTCCACATGAAGGTGTTCTGGTGGTGCGTGCTCATCGGGGCCATCGTCTTCGGCTGGATCATCTATTCCATGGTGGCGTTCCGGAAGTCCAAGGGCGCCGTGCCGGACACCAAGCTGGTGCACAGCACCAAGGCCGAGGTCATCTGGACCGTCATCCCGGTCGTCATCCTGGTGGTGATGGCGATACCTTCGGCGCGCATGCTGATCAAGCTCGAAGACGCCAGCGCCACGCAGCTCACCGTGCGTGTCACCGGCTACCAGTGGAAGTGGCATTACGAATATCTCGAGTCGGGCGTGGGTTTCTTCTCAACGCTGGACCAGGACAGCAATGAGGCGCGCCAGCGCGATGCTTCGCTGAAGCCCGGCGACGTGCCGCATTACCTGCTGAATGTCGATCGTCCGCTGGTCGTGCCGGCGGGCACCAAGGTGCGCATCCTGCTGACCTCGAAGGACGTCATCCACGCCTGGTGGGTGCCGGATCTGGCGGTGAAGAAGGACGCCATCCCCGGCGTGGTCAACGAGTTGTGGTTCGAAGTCCAGGCCGACAAGCCCGGCACCTATCGTGGCCAGTGCGCCGAGCTGTGCGGCCGCGATCATGGCTTCATGCCCATCGTGGTCGAAGCCAAGACGCCTGATGACTTCGCCGCGTGGCTCGAAGAGCAGCGCAACGCCGCCACGGCGACGATGACCGCGAGCGCCGGCTAAGGCCTCGCACCCCAGGAATCCGGACGGAATCAAGACATGGCTACCGCACACACTGACCACGCCGATCACGAACACCACGGCGCCCCGAGCGGCTTCTTCCGCCGCTGGGTATTGACGACCAACCACAAGGACATCGGCACGCTTTACCTCGTGTTCGCGAGCCTGATGTTCCTGATCGGCGGCTCGTTCGCGATGGTCATCCGCCTGGAACTGTTCCAGCCCGGTTTGCAGTTCGTCGATCCCCAGTTCTTCAACTCGATGACCACCATGCACGCGTTGCTGATGGTGTTCGGCGCCGTGATGCCGGCCTGGGTAGGCATGGCGAACTGGATGATCCCGCTGCAGGTCGGTGCGCCGGACATGGCGCTGCCGCGCATGAACAACTTCAGCTTCTGGCTGCTGCCGTTCGCGTTCACGCTGCTGCTGCTGTCGTTCTTCGTGCCGGGCGGCGCGCCCGCCGGCGGCTGGACGCTGTATCCGCCGCTCACCGTGCAGAACGGCAGCAGCTTCCCGCTGTCGATGTTCGCGGTGCATCTGATGGGCGCCTCCTCGATCATGGGCGCCATCAACGTGATCGTCACCATCATGAACATGCGCGCGCCGGGCATGACGCTGCTGCGCATGCCGCTGTTCTGCTGGACCTGGCTGATCACCGCCTACCTGCTGATCCTGGTGATGCCGGTGCTCGCCGGCGCGGTGACCATGCTGATCACCGACCACTTCTTCGGCACCACCTTCTTCAGCGCCAGCGGCGGCGGCGACCCGGTGCTCTACCAGCATGTGTTCTGGTTCTTCGGGCACCCCGAGGTCTACATCATGATCCTGCCGGCGTTCGGGATCGTGAGCGAGGTGATCCCCACCTTCGCGCGCAAGACGCTGGTCGGCTACAGCTCGATGGTCTCCGCCACCGCGTCGATCGCGATCCTGTCGTTCATCGTGTGGGCGCACCACATGTTCACGACCGGCATGCCCACCACCGGCCAGCTGTTCTTCATGTACGCCACGATGCTGATCGCGGTGCCGACCGGCGTGAAGATCTTCAACTGGGTGGCCACGATGTGGCGCGGCGCGATGACCTTCGAGACGCCGATGCTGTTCGCGATCGGCTTCATCTTCGTGTTCACGATCGGCGGCCTGACCGGCATCATCCTTGCGGTGGCGCCGCTGGACATCCAGCTGCACGACACCTACTACGTGGTCGCGCACTTCCACTACGTGCTGGTCGCGGGTTCGCTGTTCGCGCTGTT
>CAUJIK010000027.1 GCA_963205255.1 Pseudomonadota bacterium | reverse complement strand
CTGCCGTGGCTGCGGCGCAGGTGCGTCAGCAGCTCGAGCTTGGCCTCGTCGCTGATCACGTCGTTCGCGCCGGACACGGTGATACCCGCCTGCTCGAGCTGCATGAGCAGCTTGTCGACAGGAACCTTCAATACATCGGCGAATTGCACGACGGTGACGTCAGCCATACTTCTTAGCCCTCCGGGGCCTACTTTTCCGCCTGGAACCAGATCTCGCGCGCCTGCATGATCAGCGCGCCGGCATCCGCGGCGTCCAGACTCTCGATTTCCGCCAGATCCTCGACCGATTGCTCCGCCAGCTGTTCGCGCGTGCGTACGCCCATGCGCGCCAGCTGCAATGCCAGATCCGGGCTCATGCCGGAAAGCTGAAGCAGATCATCGGCCGGCATGGACTGCTCCAGGCTCTCTTCGCTGGCGATCGCCTGCGTGAGCAACACGTCGCGCGCGCGGTTGCGCAGCTCCTTGACCAGCTCTTCGTCGAAAGCCTCGATCGAGGCCAGCTCAGACACCGGAACATAGGCCAGCTCCTCGATGGTCGAGAAACCTTCCTGCGCCAGGATCGCGGCCACGTCCTCATCCACGTCCAGCTGCTTCATGAACATCTGCACCAGGCGCGAGGACTCGGACTCGCTCTTGGCCTCGGCGTCCGACTCGGTCATCACGTTCAGTTCCCAGCCGGTGAGCTGGCTCGCCAGACGGATGTTCTGGCCGCCGCGCCCGATGGCCTGCGACAGCTTCTCCTCGGCCACGGCGATATCCATGCTGTGCGAATCCTCGTCGACGACGATGGACTGCACTTCAGCCGGCGACATGGCGTTGATGACGAACTGCGCCGGATTGTCGTCGAAGGGAATGATGTCCACACGCTCGCCGGCGATCTCGTTCGACACCGCCTGCACGCGCGAACCGCGCATGCCCACGCAGGCACCCACCGGATCGATGCGCGGCTCGTTGCTGCGCACGGCGATCTTGGCGCGGATGCCCGGATCGCGCGCGGCGCCGAGGATCTGGATGGTGCCCTGGCCCACTTCGGGAACCTCGAGCTTGAACAGTTCGATGAGGAATTCCGGCGCGGTGCGCGACAGGAACAGCTGCGGACCGCGCGGCTCGGAGCGCACGTCCTTGAGGAAAGCCTTGACGCGGTCCTGCGGCTTCAGCGCCTCGCGCGGAATCATGTCGGTGCGCGGCACGAAACCTTCGGCGTTGCCGCCCAGATCCACGAAGATGCCATTGCGATCCACGCGCTTGACCACACCACTGACCAGCGTCGCCACGCGATCCTGGAACTGCTCGACCACCTGCGCGCGCTCGGCCTCGCGCACCTTCTGCACCATCACCTGCTTGGCCTGCTGCGCGGCGATGCGGCCGAAGGCCACCGACTCCATCGGCTCCTCGACGAAACCGCCCGGCTCGGCCTCCTTGCTCAGGTCCAGCGCATCATCCAGGCGCAGCTCGCGCTCCGGAGTCTCAAGCTCATTCGAATCGTCGGCGAACACCTTCCAGCGGCGGAAAGTGTCGTAGTCGCCGGTCTTGCGGTTGATGGCAACGCGCACATCCCAATCCTCGCCATGCTTCTTGCGGGTGGCAGCGGCAAGCGCGGCTTCCAGCGCCTCGAAGATGATTTCCTTGTCGACGCCCTTCTCGTTGGAAACGGCATCCACGACCATCAGAATCTCTTTGTTCATCTCTTCCTGCCTTTCGGCCTGGGTTTTGACCACTCCGGCGCCAGTCGGGTCTGCCCGATCTCCGCCAGCCTCGCAGTCACCTGCACACCATCCACATTCAGTTCAATGCCATCCCCGTCGGCCGCCACCAGCGTGCCGGTGTAGCGACGCCGTCCGTCGCGGGGCGCCGCCAGCTCCACGTGCACGCGCTCGCCGATGAAGCGCTGGTAATGCCGCGCCGTGCGCAGCACCCGGTCCGCTCCCGGCGAGGACACCTCGAGCTGGTAGGCCGAGGCAATCGGATCCTCGACATCCAGCAGCGCCGACAGCTCGCGGCTCACCTTTTCGCAGTCATCGATGCCGATGCCGTCGAAGGCGCGGTCCTCATCATCAGGCTGCGCCACAACTTCCGGCGGCACCTGCCCGTCGGGCCAGTCGATGTAGACCCGCAGCGTTGCCTCCGAGCGCGTGGCCGCGTACTCGATGTCCACCAGCTCATAGCCCAGACGGGCCACCAGCGGCTCCACCAGTTCCAGCAGGCGCTCGCGCAGCATTCCTCGTTCCATCCTCCCGTCCGCGGAAACAAAAAAGGGCCCCAAAAGGCCCTCTCACCGTTCCCAGCGGCGGGAACTTCATAAGATAAAGACCCGCCAAGGGCCTCGACGCTCTCGCCCCGCCAGGAGACTCTCCGAGCGGGGCGCAGAGTCTAGGCGTTTATGGACGCCGCGTAAATCCCTGCCAGGGCTGAAAATCCTTGCCCCGGCAGGCGGGCCGGCGGGCATTCATAACCCATGGCGTATTCAAAACCCGCTGGATTCGCAGCATTGCGCCATCACCGCGGGCCGCATGGTGCACACTGGAATCAGCGCAGCCTGTCCCGGCGCCCCCGGGGAGCTCGCGGGTCCGGCCCGAACTCGGCGTCCGCCGCGGCGCGCAGCCACACCCAGATCGTGGGCGCCAGCGTCAGCAGGCCGCAGATCATGATGAGGGCGCTGCGATCCTCTCTTCCCTGCCCCCACCACCACGCGAATCCACCGGCCAGCGTGAACAGCGCGCCCAGTAATCCGAAGACCAGAAGCTGCAGAAGCGTGCTGAGCGAACCACGAGGCGCGAAAAACATGCAGCCCCATGCGGCGAGCATCGCCATGACAGCCATTGCTTTCATGCGGACATCGCTTTGCCTTGGCGTCTCTGAAGTTCGAGGCGTGAGTTGGAGCAGATTGAGGTGTGGGCCTCATCTACCGTTCTTCTTGCGAACAGGTAGATGAATTGGTAGCGGGGGCTCCCTACCAACGCTATCTACTGCTCTTCCGAGCATTCGATGTCGCTGCCGGCCCTGCCGCCCTGTGTACTTCAAGCGCGGTACTGTCCGACTCGGAGGGAGTTCGCGCTTCCAGAGCCGCGCATTCTACTTGCGTAATCCCGCGCACCGCAACCCAAAATGGGGGCGGCCATGCCTGAACGCGAGCGCCCACCCACCGGAGGCCCGTTAGACAAGCGCCGACACGGCGCGCCGTTCTCCCTGCGGCTGACCCCGGAGGAACGCAAAGCGCTCGACGCACTCGCCGACGGCCAGCCCCTCGGTGCCTATATAAAGGATGCGCTCCTGGACCGGGAGGTCCGGCCCCGTACCCGTGGAGCCAAGCCGGTCAAGGACCGGGCGGCGCTCGCCAAACTTCTCGGGCTGCTCGGCCAGTCGCGGCTTTCCCAGAACGTCAACCAGCTCGCCAAGGCCGCGAACACCGGCTCCCTGCCCCTGAACGAGGAGGTTCACCGGGCGCTGCTGGAATCCTGCGGGGCCATTCATTCC
>CAUJIK010000026.1 GCA_963205255.1 Pseudomonadota bacterium | reverse complement strand
CATGATGGCGTCGCGCAGCAGCACCGTCATCGCACCGTCGGCGCACAGGTCCCGCGCGCGCACCGCTGTGCCCGCGCGCGTGCGCGCCACGATGATGTCGCCCAGACGTTGCGACAGATCCGCAAGGTCGGATGCCAGGCTGAAAATCGCCATCACTTCCGAAGCCACCACGATGTCGAAACTGTCTTCGCGCGGATAGCCATTGCCCGGCCCGCCCAGGGAGCTTGTGATGTGGCGCAGCGCGCGGTCATTCATGTCGAGCACACGCTTCCAGGTCACGCGGCGCGTGTCGATATCCAGCTCGTTGCCCCAGTAGATGTGGTTGTCGATCATCGCCGCCAGCAGGTTGTTGGCGGCCGCGATCGCGTGAAAATCACCCGTGAAGTGCAGGTTGATGTCCTCCATGGGCACGATCTGCGCGCGGCCGCCGCCGGCCGCGCCGCCCTTCATGCCGAAACACGGCCCCAGCGACGGCTCGCGCAGGCAGATCACCGCATTCCTGCCGATGGCATTGAGCGCGTCGCCCAGGCCCACCACGGTGGTGGTCTTGCCCTCGCCCGCCGGCGTCGGATTGATGGCGGTGACCAGGATCAGCTTGCCGGGCTTGCGCGCCGAGATCTCGCGCACCGCATCCAGCGACAGCTTGGCCTTGTAGGGGCCATAGTGGAACAGCTGGTCGCGGGAAATGCCGATCCGGGCCGCAACGCTCTCGATGGGCTGCAGCGTCACCTGTCTGGCAATTTCGATGTCGCTCGGGGGCATGGATCATCCTGGGTTGCCGGAACGCGGCGCATATTCCCCCAAATGCCCCGCGGCCTGCCAGCCGGAATGGCCACGCGACTGCAGGCCGGGGCGCCTTTTCACTTATCATTCCCCCTTCGCAACAGAGGCTGAAGGTCCATGGGCCGCATTTTCGAAACCCGCAAGCACACGATGTTCGCCCGCTGGAACCGCATGGCGAAGCAGTTCGCCAAGATCGGCAAGGACATCACCATCGCCGTGAAATCCGGCGGCAGCGACCCCAACGGCAACCCGGCGCTGCGCCGTGTGATCCAGAACGCCCGCGCCGTCAACATGCCCAAGGACAAGGTCGAGGCCGCCATCAAGCGCGCCAGCGGCCGCGACGCCACCAATTACACCGAGATCATCTACGAGGGCTATGCGCCGCACGGCGTGGCCGTGCTGGTCGAGGCGGCGACGGACAACCCCACCCGCACCGTGGCCAATGTGCGCAGCGCCTTCGCCAAGTTCGGCGGCAACCTGGGCAGCACCGGCAGCGTGAGCTTCCTGTTCCGCAAGATGGGCGTGTTCCGCCTCGACCCGGCGGACATCGACCAGGACGATCTGGAGCTCTACCTCATGGACCACGGCCTCGATGAAATGGGCGAAGGCAGCGGCGAAAAGGGCGAGCCGCAGCTGGTGGTGCGCGGCGAGTTCGAGCACTTCGGCCAGCTGCAGCAGGCGCTGGAACAGCGCGGCATCGCGCCGCTGTCCGCCGCCCATGAGTATATTTGCGTAACACCGATCACCCTTTCCGAGACTGAAGCCACGGAAGTCATGACTCTGCTGGACAAGCTGGAACAGGACGAAGATGTGCAGAACGTCTACCACACGCTGGCCTGAGATCCGCATTGCCGGCCTGCTGGCCGGTGCGCTGCTGCTGGCCGCCTGCTCCGGACCGGGCGCCGGTCCCGAGATCACCCAGCAGCGCGACGTTGCGGCCTTCCATTCCATCGACCTCAGGGGCGCGGGCGACCTCGATGTGCATGTGGGCCCCGCCGCTTCACTGCGCGTGACCGGCACTGCCGGAGCGCTGGAGCGGCTCGAAACCAGCGTCCGCGATGGCGTGCTGGTGATCGAGCAGCGGGGTGGCTGGCTGTGGCTGCCATCCTCCAGCGATGTGGAGATCGACGCGACCCTGCCGCTGCTGAACTCCGTCGCGATCAACGGCGCCGGCGACGTGGACATCGAGAACCTGGCCGGCGGCGAGCTCACCCTGCTGATCCAGGGAGCCGGCAACCTCGAGGCCGCGGGAGCCGTCGACAGCCTCACCGCGCGCATCAACGGCGCCGGCAACATGAATCTGTCGGATCTGGTCGCGCGGAGCGCCACGGTCACGGTCAATGGCGCCGGCAATCTCGGAGTCCATGCCACCGCGTCACTGAAGGCCACCGTCAACGGCGTGGGCTCGATCCGCTATCGGGGCAAACCCGCCGCAGCGGATACCACCATCAACGGCATAGGCACCATCGCACCGGAGTAATCAGCAATGTCTGTTCCTGATCTGCGCATCAAAGTGATACTGGCCCTCGCCGTCACCCCGTCGTTCGCGACGGCCGCCACCGAGCCAGTCGAACTCGATGCCGTCGTGGTGAGCGCCACGCGGCTGCGCGGTGTGGCCGATGTCGATGTGCCGGCTTCCGTCGCCACGGTGCAGCTGTCGCCTTCCGGCAACCAGACCGAAACCGAAATCACCGAGGTGCTCGCGGGCCTGCCTGGCGTCACCGCGCTGGATCGCCAGAACTTCGCCCAGGATACGCAGCTGTCGATCCGCGGCTTCGGGGCGCGCTCCACTTTCGGCGTGCGTGGGCTGCGGCTGTATTCGGACGGCGTGCCCGCCTCCATGCCCGACGGACAGGGCCAGTTGTCGCATTTCAACGTGATGGGCGCCAGCCGCCTGCAGGTGATGCGCGGGCCGTTCTCGGCGCTGTACGGCAACTCTTCGGGCGGCGTGGTGCAGATGTGGAGCCGCTCCGGCCGTGATGGCGATCCCTCGCGCCTGCGCGCCACCTGGGGCAGCTACGATTCCCGCAGCCTCGGCGCCCAGGCGCTGGGTACGGCGGGCCCGCTGGACTACAACCTCGCTGTGTCGCGTCTCCAGACCGACGGCTATCGCGGCCATAGCGCCGCCCGGCGCGATTCGGCCAATGCGCGCCTGGGCTTCGACGTCGGCGAGAGCCGCGACCTGTCGCTGGTGCTGAACTACGTGGACATTCCCGAGGCGCAGGATCCGCTCGG
Source organism: Pseudomonadota bacterium (assembly GCA_963205255.1). Taxonomy (GTDB): domain Bacteria; phylum Pseudomonadota; class Gammaproteobacteria; order Steroidobacterales; family Steroidobacteraceae; genus ZC4RG30. The sequence goes on along the minus strand of CAUJIK010000026.1, from coordinate 19,853 downwards.
CCTCGCGCCGGCGGACTGGCGCGCCGATCCACGGCAGGCCACAGCAGTGGCCGAGCAATTCAACACGCGCAAGACGGTTCGCCAGTACCAGGGCGGCCTGGTGTTCGAGCAGCGCATTGGCAACGCGAACACGTTGCGCGTCATGGGCTATGCGGGCAACCGCCAGGTGGAGCAATTCCTCGCCATTCCCGCCGCCACCCAGGCCAACCCGCTGCATTCCGGCGGCGACATCGATCTGGACAGCGATTACCGCGGCGCCGACCTGCGCTGGTCCTGGCTGGGCGAACTCGCCGGGCGCAGCGCGGAAATCACGGTGGGCGCCAATGTGGATGAGCAGGCGCAGCATCGCCTGGGCTTCACCAACTTCGTCGGCAGCGTGCTGGGCGTGCGCGGCGTGCTGCGGCGTGACGAGAACAACACCGTCAGCAACAGCGACCAGTTCGCGCAAGCCTGGTGGCAGTTCGCGCCGCGCTGGTCGGTGCTCGCCGGGGTGCGCTACAGCAGCGTGGATTTCCGCTCGCGCGACCGCTACATCGTCGGCGCCAATCCGGACGACAGCGGCAGCCGCCACTACAGCGACACCACGCCGGTGGCCGGGCTCGCGTTCCGCGCCAGCGAACCGCTGCGGCTGTATGTCTCGATGGGCCGCGGCTTCGAAACACCCACCTTCAACGAAATGTCCTATCGCGCCGATGGCGGCGCCGGCCTTGCTTTCGATCTCAAGCCATCGGTCAGCGACAATTACGAATTCGGCGCCAAGTGGCGCGGCGCGGCTGATCTGGCCATCGACGCCGCGCTGTTCCGCGCCGACACCGGCGATGAGCTGGCCGTGGCGCGCAACACCGGCGGCCGCAGCAGCTACCGCAATGTGGGCAACGCGCGCCGCCAGGGCTTTGAGTTCACCGCCGCAATGCCGCTGCCGCGCGGTCTGCGCGCGGAGCTGGCCTACACCTGGCTGGATGCGCGTTTTCGCAGCGCCTATCTCATCTGCGTCAGCCCCGGCTGCACCGTGCCCAATGTGACCGTGCCGGCCGGCGCCCGCATCCCGGGCCTACCCCGGCACATGGGTCAGCTGGTGCTGGGCTACTCCCCGGGCCCGTGGTCAGGATCGCTGGAAGTGACCGGCATGAGCGGCCTGGTCGCCAACGACGTCGGCAGCGTGACCTCTCCCGGCTTCATGCTGCTGAACGCGGAGCTGGGCCGCAATTTCGGTTTCAGCAGCGGCACGCTGCGGGTGTTTGCGCGCGGCGAGAACCTGCTCGACAGGAAATATGTCGGCTCGGTGATCGTCAACGAGGGCAACAGCCGCTTCTTCGAATCCGGCCTCGACCGCAGCGGCACCATTGGCGCCCAGTGGCAGTGGCGCGGCGCCGGCGGCTAGCAACTAGAAGCTGCCCACCGCCCCCCAGCGCACCGCGATCTGCGGGGTTGCCGCCGCATGGACACCGGGCGGCAGCTCCACGGTCACGGGGCCGGCTCCCTGGCTCGACACCGGCAGCACCACGCGCTGTGCGCCGCGCACCTCCAGCGCCTCGAAACGGGTAGTCGACATGCGAAAGCCGATGCGTGCCGGCCAGGCCTGCCCCGCGCGCAGCGCCACCAGGATCTGTCCGGTGCTGGCCGAATTCTGCAGGTCCAGCACCAGCGTATTGCGCTCCCAGTACTGCAGCACCACCTGGGGAGGGGAATTCTCCGGCGTGGTCACGACCAGCTCATTGACCGCCTCGGGCGGCGGCGCGGCGCGACGGACGAAGGGCCAGTGGGACTTCACCGTGGCGCAGCCGGCCAGCATGGCGAGGCAGGCGAGAGTCACGGCGGCGAGCGCGCGATTGCGGTGCATGGCGTTCATTCTACAATGCATCAGGAATCACAAGCTTGAACCGGCGGCCACCCATGCTCCAGCCCTTCAATTTTAAACAGTGGATCGAATCACATCGGCACCTGCTCAAGCCTCCTGTCGGCAACAAGCTACTGTTCCCGAATGGCGACTTCATCATCATGGTGGTCGGTGGGCCCAACTCCCGCAGCGACTTCCACTTCGAGGAAGGTGAGGAGTTCTTCTACCAGATCGAAGGGGACATGACGCTGCGCACGCTGCAGGAAGGGCGCTTCGTCGATATCCCGATCCGCGAAGGCGAGATGTTCCTGTTGCCGGCGCGGGTGCCGCATTCACCGCAGCGCCTGCCCGACACCGTCGGACTGGTCATCGAGCGCCGCCGCCGTCCCGGCGAAAAGGACGGCCTGCAGTGGTACTGCGACCATTGCGCCACGCTGCTGTACGAGGAGTTCTTCGAGCTCACCGACATCGAGAAGCAGTTTCCGCCGGTGTTCGAGCGCTATTACGCCAGCGAGCAGCGGCGCACCTGCGGCAATTGCGGTGCTGTGCAGGCCGTGCCGGCAAACCGCAAGAAGAAATCGTGACCGCGGCGGATTTCATTGCACGGCTGCGTTTCGACGCCGCCACTTCGCTGGCGCGCGAGCTGGATTTCGGCGGCGCCCAGCCGACCTTCTTCGGCGCGCCGCGCGCCAGCAGCGCGCCGCTGGTGGTGGGGGATTTCACCGGCGACATCCGCCATGGCGCCAGCTGCAACTGCCACCGGATCAGCCTCGTGCCTCACTGCAACGGCACGCACACCGAGAGCGTCGCGCATGTCACGGACGCCACCACGCCCGTGCATCGCCTGCTGCCTCTGGGGCCGATACCGGCCCTGCTGCTGACCATCGATCTGGTCCAGGCCCCCGCGGCCGGCGAAAGCAGTGACCCAGCCCCGCAGACCGGCGACTGGCTGGTCACGGCCGCCGCATTGCGCCGCGTCTGGCCCGCCGCCCTGCCCTTCACGCCGCGGGCGCTGCTGCTGCGCACACGTGGCGGCGCAGCCCGCGACGACAATCCTCCTTACCTCTCGCGCGAGGCGGCAATCGAGATCGTGGCGCGCGGCATTGAACACCTGCTGGTCGACCTGCCCTCCGTGGATCGCAGCCAGGACCAGGGTCGCCTCACGGCGCACCGCGTGTTCTTCGGGCTGCCGCCAGGCAGCCGCAGCGCCGCCGACGCCGCGCGCGGCGACTGCACCATCACCGAGCTCGCGCAATTCCCCGCCACTGTCGCCGAGGGGCCCTGCGGCCTGCTGATGCAGCTGCCGGCCTTCTCCGGCGATGCGGTGCCCAGCCGGCCCATCCATCTGCCGCTGGCGGTTTCATGAATACGGCTGCATTGCTGGCCGAAGCCGCGGCGCTCGACGCCAGGGACGCCCTCGCCCCCCTGCGCGCACGCTTTGCGCTGCCGGTCGCGGATGACGGCGCAACGCTCACCTATCTCTGTGGCCACTCCCTGGGCCTCATGCCGCTGGCGGCGCGGACCCTCGTTGCCGAAGAGCTCGAGGACTGGGCGCGCCTTGGTGTGAACGGCCACCACAGCGCACGGCGCCCGTGGATCGAGTACGCCGGTTTCATGCAGCAGGGACTAGCGCGTCTGGCCGGCGCCGATGCGGCGGAAGTCGTGGCGATGAATGCGCTGTCGGTGAACCTGCATCTGCTGCTGGCGAGCTTCTACCGGCCACAGTGCCAGCGGCGCTGCATCGTGATCGAGGAAGGCGCCTTTTCCTCGGATCGCCATGCCGTGGCGAGCCTGCTGCAATGGCATGGCCTGGATCCGGCCACCACGCTGATCGAGATCGCGCCGGCTGGCGGCTCTGATCTCATCGAGGAGAGCGCGCTGGAATCGTTGCTCGCCAGTCGCGGCGCCGAGGTCGCGCTGGTGCTGTGGCCGGGTGTGCAATACCGCACCGGCCAGGCCTTCGACCTTGCGCGCGTGGCCGCTGCGGCGCGTCGCGCCGGCGCGATCTGCGGCTTCGACCTCGCGCACGCCATCGGCAACATTCCGCTGGCGCTGCACGACGACGGCGCCGACTTCGCCGTGTGGTGCAGCTACAAATATCTCAATGCCGGTCCGGGCGCCATCGGTGGCGCCTTCGTGCACTCGCGTCACTCACGCGCCAGCCTGCCCGGCTTCGCCGGATGGTGGGGACATGATCCACGGACACGCTTCCTGATGGAGCCGGGGTTCGTGCCGGCGGCGGGCGCCGCGGCCTGGCAGGTGAGCAACCCGCCGGTGCTGTCAGCCGCACCGCTCATCGCCTCGCTGCAATTGTTTGATGAGGCGGGGATTGGCGCACTGCGCGCCAAGTCGCTGTCACTGGATGCTTTTCTCCGCCGGCACCTGGACGCAAGCTTCAGCGCGGCGCTGCACGGCGTCACGCCGCGCGAACCGGCCCGGCATGGCTGCCAGCTTTCCTTGCGCGTGCGCTCCGGGCGCGAGGCCGGCCGCCGGCTGTTCGAAGGCCTTGCGGCCCGCGGCGTGGTCGCGGACTGGCGCGAGCCGGACATCCTGCGCATCTCGCCGGTGCCGCTCTACAACACGCATGGCGACGTCGCGCGCCTGCTGCTGAGGTTGGACGAACTGCTGAAGGAGTCGTCATGATCGCCATCGTCGGAGGTGGACCGGCCGGCTGCCTGATGGCGCTGATGCTGGCACGGCGCGGCCACCAGGTGGAAGTGTTCGAGCGCAGCCCCGACCCGCGCGAGGTGCCGCCCGAATCCGGCCGTTCCATCAACCTCGCGCTGGCGGCGCGCGGCCTGCGCGCGCTGCGCGAGGCCGGCATGGAACAGCGCCTCGCCGATCTTCTGGTGAAGATGCCCGGCCGCATGATCCACGAGCCCGGAGCCAGTGATCGCTTCGTGCCCTACGGGCAGCGCGAACATGAAGTCATCTACTCCATTTCCCGCGCCGCGCTCACCGCGCGGCTGATCGAAGCAGCGCGCGAACTGCCCAATGTGCGCCTGCACTTCAACCAGCGCTGCACCGGCTATTCCGGTCATGGCCGCATCCATCTGGTGGATGCCGCGGACGGCCGTGAATACGAAGTGCAGGCGCCGCGCGTGATCGGCGCCGACGGTGGCGGCTCGGTGCTGCGCCAGGCGCTGGCATCCCGGCTGGGCTTCACGGTCCGCGAGGATCGCCTGGAGCACGACTACAAGGAACTCGTCATTCCCACCCTGCATGGCCGGCCGCAACTGGCCATGCACGCACTGCACATCTGGCCGCGCGGCGGCTTCATGCTGATCGCGCTTCCGAACTCCGACGGCAGCTTCACGGCCACATTGTTCCTCGCGCGCGAAGGCAGTCCCGGCTTTGGGCAGCTCACCTCTGCGACGCAGGTGCGGGAGTTCTTCGCCAGCGAGTTTCCACAGGCCCTGGAACTGATCCCCGATCTCACGGCGCAGTTCGCCGCGCATCGCCAGGGCTTTCTCGGCACCGTGCATTGCCCGGTGTGGCACGAAGGCGAACAGCTGCTGCTCATCGGCGACGCCGCCCACGCCATCGTGCCCTTCCATGGCCAGGGCATGAACTGCGCGTTCGAAGACTGCGGTGTTCTGGACACGCTGCTGCTCGCCGATCCGCACACGGCGTTCTCCCGCTTCCAGATCGAACGCCACGCCGACTGTGAAGCCATTGCCGCCATGGCGCTGGAGAACTACGAGGAAATGCGCGACACGGTGCTCGATCCGCGCTTCCAGCGCCAGAAGGCCCTGTCGCTGGAGCTGGAGCGGCGCCACCCGGCGCGCTTCATTCCGCGCTATTCGATGGTGATGTTCCACGACGAGATCCCCTACGCCGTGGCGCAGGAGCGTGGCCGCCTGCAGCAGCAGATCCTCGATGCGTTGACCGCCACGCCCGATGATGTCGACTGGGCGCTCGCCGATCGTCTGGTCGGGGAACTGCCGCCACTGCCGCAGCCCTGACGCCGGTCAGTCGCGCACGCGCTCCAGCGTGATGAAGCTCATCGGATAGGCGTTGCGCTCGTCCGCCGGGCGCTCCTCGCGTGCAATCTCCCGCCATTGCGCAGCGGCCAGCGGCGGCAGGAAGATGTCGCCCGGCACCTGGGCATGCACGCGCGTCAGGTGGATCAGATCCAGCTGCGGCATGGCGAGCGCGAACAGATCCGCGCCGCCGATGACCATCAGCTGCGCGGCATCGGCCGCGCGGGCGCGCGCCTCGGCCAGCGAAGAGACGCTCTCCACGCCCTCCGCCCTGAAGCCGCCGCGGCTCAGCACCAGATTGCGCCGGCCCGGCAGCGGCTTGCCGATGGATTCGAAGGTGCGCCGCCCCATCAACACCGGATGCCCCAGCGTCAGCTGCCTGAAATGCGCAAGATCGGCAGGCAGATGCCAGGGCAAGGTGTTGTCGCGCCCGATCACATCATTGTCGGACGCGGCAACGACGGCGCAGAGCTTCATGCGCGCTTGCGCTTGGCCTTGCCGCGGCGAGTGGCCGGCTGACGCTTGGCCTTGGATTTGCTTGTGGTCTTGGCCTTGCGCTTGCTGACCTGCGTGACCGTCTTCGCCCGCTTTGCCACGGACTTGCCGGCCCTGGCGCCTGCCTTTGCCTTGGCCTTTTTCTTCGCCTTCTTCTTGCGCTTCGGCGGCCACAGCATGCTGCCCCGGCACTTCGCCGTGCCGCAGCGACAGGCATAGATCTCGTCCACGTTCGGCGGATCGGACTTGTCGCGGCCGATCTGGTAATCGTAGACGAGCTCATCGCCCTTCTTGATGTCGCGGCGCGCATCGACGAACACACGGCTGTTCTCGATCTCCGACTCGCAGTTGCCGTCGCAGCTGTGGTTCATCCAGCGCGCGTCATTGCCGCCGTGGGTGGCGTCGATCACCGTCTTGCTGTCCGCGATGAACAGGAAGGTGTGATTGTCGTTCACATCGGCATGTTCGTAGCGCTTGTCGGCCTCCTTGTGGGAGATGCGCTCGCCGAGATACTCGATGATGCGGGTTCCCTTGGGGATGTCGCGGCGCGCGAAGCAGCCATTCCCGTGGATCTTCGACCGGCGCACGACCAGCCACTTGTTGGGCGCCTGGCGCCCCGTTTTCTTCGTTGCAGCCATGATTCAGACCGCTACGGGCGCTTTGATGGGCGCATGATGTCGATAGTCCACGAACTCTATATCCTCCGCTTGGTAATCGAACAGGCTCTCCGGCCGGCGCTTCAGCGCCAGCCTGGGCAATGGCAGGGGTTCACGCGTGAGCTGCAGGTCGGCCTGCTGCTGGTGGTTCGAATACAGGTGCACGTCGCCGCCGGTCCATACGAAATCCCCCGGCACCAGGTCGCACTGCGCGGCAACCAGGTGCGTGAGCAGCGCATAGGAGGCGATGTTGAAGGGCACGCCCAGGAACACATCGGCGCTGCGCTGGTAGAGCTGGCAGGACAACCGCCCTGCCGCCACATGGAACTGGAACAGCGCATGGCAGGGCAACAGCGCCATCTGGTCCAGTTCGCCCACATTCCAGGCGCTCACGACCATGCGCCGCGAATCCGGGTCACGCCTGAGGGTGTCGATCACCTTGGCGAGCTGGTCGATCTGCCGGCCATCGGCCGTGCCCCAGGCACGCCACTGCCGGCCATAGACAGGGCCGAGATCACCCGAGGCATCAGCCCACTCGTCCCAGATGCTCACGCCATGCTGGTGCAGGTAGGCGATGTTGGTGTCGCCGCGCAGGAACCACAGCAGCTCATGCACCACCGAAGGCACATGTACGCGCTTGGTGGTGACCAGCGGAAAGCCGGCGCCCAGATCGAAGCGCATCTGCAGGCCGAACAGCGAGCGGGTGCCAGTGCCGGTGCGATCGGTTTTTACCACGCCGTGGTCGCGCACCTGGCGCAACAGGTCGAGATAGGCCTTCACGGACGGGCGAAATTGCCGGACGGACGCGGCTGCAGCCAGGCCGAGGCTAGCAGCCACGCTCCAGCCACATACATGGGCAGCGACAGCAGCTGCCCCATGGTGAGCCAGTCGCCGGTGAGATAGCCGATCTGCGCATCCGGCAGCCGCACGAACTCCACCAGCGAGCGCACCACGGCATACCAGACCAGCCCCAGCCCCAGCACCGAGCCACGCGGCCGCGCCTTGCGCGAGAACCACCACAGCAGCAGGAACAGGCACAGCCCTTCCAGCACGGCCTCGTAGAGCTGCGAGGGGTGCCGGCCGATGAGCTGGCCGGTCACCGGGTCGGGCACGGCAAAGGCCCAGCTGACCTCGGTGGGTGCTCCCCACAACTCGCCGTTGATGAAGTTGCCGATGCGGCCGGCAAGGATGCCCAGCCCCGGCAGGGGCGCGGCGAAATCCAGCACATCGAGCGCGTTGCGCTTGCGGCTGCGGGCAAACAGCACCAGCGCCAGTATCACGCCCGCCAGCGCGCCATGGAAGGACATGCCGCCCTGCCATATCTTCAGCGGATACAGCGGATCGTGGCTGATGAGCTCCGGCGTATGCGGCAACACATAGAGCAGCACATAGCCGATGCGCCCGCCCAGTATCACGCCGAGCATGGCCCAGAAGATGAGGTCATCCACGTCCTCGGCGCGCCAGGTGCTGCCCGGGCGCGCGGCCTGGCGTCGCGCCAGCCACCAGGCGGCGACAAAGCCGATCACGTACATGATGCCGTACCAGTGCACCTGCACGGGACCCAGGCTCAGCGCCACCGGGTCGATGTCGGGATAGCGGATCATGCGCGAATTCTATCGGGAAACATGGCAGTACAGTGCCTTGAGATAACGTGTCTCGGGCATGGCCGGATGCACCGGATGGTCCGGCGACTGGCCGCCCGCGGCGAGGATGCGCAGCCTGCTGCCCGCATGCTGGGCAGCGGACTGAAGCAGCACCGGCAAGGTATCCGCGGCGAGGTGGAACGAGCACGAGCAGCTCACCAGCAGCGCCTCATCGGCCAGCACGCGCATCGCCAGCGTGTTGAGGCGGCGATAGGCCGCCTCGCCGCGGGCCTGATCCTTGCGCCGCTTGATGAAGGCGGGTGGATCGACGATCACCACATCGAAGCGCCGGCCTTCGGCCGCAAGCGCTTCCAGTTCCTCGAAGGCGTCGCCGCGGCGGCATTGCAGCGCATGGCCGTTGAGCGCCGCATTGTGTGCAGCGGCGTCGAGCGCCCGCTGCGAGCTGTCCAGGCACAAGGCCTCGGCCGCGCCGCCGGCGAGCGCCGTCACCGCCCAGCCGCCCGCATAGCTGCACACATCCAGCACGCGCGCGCCCGGCGACATGAACGCCGCGAGCCGCGCGCGGTTCGCGGTCTGGTCGTAGAACCAGCCGGTCTTCTGGCCGTCGGCCAGCGGCACCTCGAAGCGCAGCGCGCCCTCGCGCACCTGCAAATGCTCCGGCGCCGCGCCGCCGGTCACGGTCACCTCGCGGGGCAGCGATTCCAGCTCCCGCGCATTGCCATCGTTCTTCCACACGATGAGCCGCGGCGCCAGCAGCGCCGTGAGCGCCGCATCGATTGCGCCCTTGAGCCTCTCCATGCCCCAGGTGGCGCTCTGCGCCACCAGCACATCGCCGAAGCGGTCCACCACCAGCCCCGGCAGGCCATCGGATTCGCCGTAGACCAGCCGGTAGTGCTCACCGCCGACATAGCGGCCGCGCAAAGCCAGGGCCTGTTCCAGACGCCGGCGGATCAATGCCGGCCCGACCGGCTCAGCCTCCACGCGGCTCACGATGCGCGCGCAGATCAGCGCATGCGGATTCACCAGCGCATGCCCCACGAAGGCGCCGCGCGCGTCGACGATGCGCGCGGCCGCGCCCGGCTCGAGGCCCGTCAGTGGGGTGGCCTGCGTATCGATCTCGTTCGAGAACACCCAGGCGTGCCCTGAGCGGATGCGCCGTTCCTCATGGCGCCTGAGCTGCAACTGCGGCAGCGCGCCGCCCGTGACCGTCATGGACGGCGGGTCAACGTGTAATTCAGCCCCGAGGCGATCGGCTGTCCTTCCATGTCCAGCATCCGCAGCCGCGTCGGGGATTCGATCTGCCACTGCGCCGGAGCGTCCTGCTCATCCTCGAGCACCAGCACCTGGCGACCCTCGTCCACATGCCAGTGACCATCGTCCTCGGAAGCGCTGGCCCGCTCCAGGTATTCCCGTCGCAGCACATAGCGGTTGTCCGGCAGCAGCTCCAGCGTATGGCGGATACCCGGGCAATCCGCGCAGGGCAGATCGCCCTGGAACACGCCGGGCACCTGGATCGATGCGGCGGATGGCGCGGAAACAGCCTCGGATGCTCCCTGGCGCGAGCAGGCCGCAAGGCCCGCCACAGCGAACACCAACAACGCGCGTGCCGGCAAACCCATCGCCGCGGAGGAATCTGTCATAGTGGATGCAGAGTGTACCGCAATCGCCTTCCACGCCCGTGACAGCTCCCGACGTCTCCCGCAATCGCCTCGCCGGCGAAACAAGCCCCTACCTGCTCCAGCATGCCGCCAATCCGGTGGACTGGTATCCATGGGGTGAAGCCGCCTTCGCCGAAGCGCGGCGCACCGGCAAGCCTGTACTGCTGTCCATCGGTTATTCCGCCTGCCACTGGTGCCATGTGATGGCGCATGAGTCCTTCGAGGATGCGGACACCGCACAGCTGATGAACCAGCTGTTCGTCAATGTGAAGGTGGATCGCGAGGAACGTCCCGACATCGACCGCATCTACCAGCTGGCGCATCAGCTGCTCACACGGCATGGCGGCGGCTGGCCGCTGACCATGTTCCTCACCCACGACGACCAGCGCCCTTTCTTCGGTGGAACCTACTTCCCGCGCGAGGCGCACTCCGGCATGCCGGCCTTCGGCACGCTGCTCGAACGCGTCGCCACTTACTACCGCGAACAGCAGCAATCATTGCGCGAACAGGGCGCGGCACTGGTCGAAGCACTGGCGCGCATCGACGCCGCCGCGCCTGCGGACGCGACGCCGCTGGACGCCGCGCCGCTGGCATTGCTGCGGCACGAGCTCTCGCAGCGTTTCGACCGCACTTATGGCGGCTTCGGTCCGGCGCCGAAATTCCCGCAGCCCGGCGTCATCGACCGCCTGCTGCGCGACTGGCGCGCCACCGCGCGCGGCGAGCAGCCGGATCTGCAGGCGCTATTCATGGCGACCCTCACGCTCAAGCGCATGGCCGACGGCGGCATCCAGGACCAGCTGGGCGGCGGCTTCTCACGCTACAGCGTCGATGAGCGCTGGGAGATCCCGCACTTCGAGAAGATGCTGCACGACAACGGCCAGCTGCTCTCGGTGTACGCCGATGCGGCGCTCGCCACGGGCGAGCCGCTCTTCGCGCGCGTTGCCCAGGACACCGCGAACTACCTGCTGCGCGACTGCCGCCTGCCTGGCGGCGCATTCTGTGCCGCTTTCGATGCCGACTCCGAGGGCCACGAAGGCCGCTTCTACGTCTGGGACAGAGCACAGGTGCAAAACGCCCTGGGAGAAGAAGAAGCCCGGCTGTTCGCGGCGCGCTTCGGCCTCGACCAACCCGCGAACTTCGAAGGCTGCTGGCAACTGGTCGCGGCGCAGGAGATCGACGATCTGGCACGCTCGGGGAGCTTCGGCTCCACCGAGCCTGCGCACCTGGCGCAACGGCTGGACCAGTCCCGCGCGCGCCTGCTGGAACTGCGCAGCCTGCGGGTATGGCCAGGCCGCGACGACAAGGTGCTCACGGCCTGGAACGCGCTCGCCATCAAGGGCCTGGCGGACGCGGCGCGCGCACTGGGCCGCGAGGACTACGCCGATGCCGCCGCGCTGGCGCTCGATTACCTGCGCGCACACCACTGGCGCAATGAGCGCCTGCTGGCAAGCTCGCTCGACGGCGCCGCGCACCTGCCGGCCTATCTGGACGACTACGCCTTCCTGATCGACGCCATCCTGGCCTTGCTGGCGGTGCGCTTCCGCGCCGCCGACCTGCGCTGGGCCACGCAGCTCGCCGATGCGCTGCTCGAACGCTTCGAGGATCACGACCATGGCGGCTTCTTCTTCACCGCCCACGACCACGAGACGCTGATCCATCGCAGCCGCAGCTTCGACGATGACGCCACGCCATCGGGCAATGCCGTCGCCGCGCGCGCGCTGCGGCGCCTCGGGCATCTGCTGGGCGAGAGCCGTTACCTCATCGCCGCCGAACGCGCCCTGCGCAGCGGATACGCCCTGCTGCGCAGGCAACCGCTGGCGCATGTGCATCTGGCGACCGCGCTGGAGGAAGCTCTCGCGCTGCCGACCCTGATCGTGCTGCGCGGCCGGCAGGATGAACTGGAAATCTGGCGTCGCGAACTGCAGCGCCTTTACGACCCCAATCTCATGGTGATCGCCGTGCCGGCGGACATCACGGACCTGCCGCCGGCGCTCGCCGCCAGGGCGCCGCAGGACAACGCCGTTGCGTATCTGTGCCGCGGCTTGGCATGCGAGGCGCCACTGGCCTCGCTGGGCGAGCTAACCGCCGCGCTGCAGCGCGGCGCGTAACGCCCCGATCAGCGCCGCGTCGGCCGCGGCATCGAAGCGCGGCGCCGCGGCCCAGTCATAGCTCCACGGATGCGCGGTGCGCAACCCGGCAGGCTCGTCCGCATGGCGCGGCACCACATGGATGTGCAGCGCCGGTTCGAGGTTGCCGAAAATGGCGTAGTTGATGCGCAGCGCGCCGGTCACCGCCAGCAATGCATCGCCCAGCCGCGCCGCATCCTGCATCGCCTGCGCCCGCTGTGCCGCGTCCAGATCATTGAACGTGCCGACCACCGGATCCGGCAGCAGCAGCGCATAGCCGCGCAGGAACTGCTGTTCCCCCAGCACCGCCCATCCCGATGGCAGACGCGCGATCAGCGTGGGGTCCTCTCCGGCCTGCAATGCCACCACGCGGCGATGGATGGCGGTGGAGCCTGCCGCGCTCAAGCCGGCGCTCCCGAATCGCGGAACATGAACCATGCCGCCGCGAGCATGCACAACCCGGCCCACAGATAGTCGAGCTTGATGGGCGTGCGCATGTAAAGGACGGCGAACGGCACAAACACCGTCAGCGTGATGATCTCCTGCACGATCTTCAGCTGCGGCAATGTCATCGTCTGGTAGCCGATGCGGTTCGCCGGCACCTGCAGCAGGTACTCGAACAGCGCGATGCCCCAGCTTGCCAGCGCCGCGATGAACCACGGCTTTGTGGAGAGGTTCTTCAAATGGGCGTACCAGGCGAAGGTCATGAAGACATTGGCGATGGCAAGCAACCCGATGGAGATCACGGCGGGAGGCAGGTTCATATTGGCCTATGATCAGGCCTGCGACAGCAAATGTGGAGTCGTCGATGGAGCACTCGATCACTCATGAGGACGACGGCCGGCAGGGCGTCTTCTTCATCCTGCAGGACGGCCAGCGCGTCGCCGAGATGACCTATGTGCGCAGCAATGCCTCCCAGGTCGTCATCGACCACACCCTGGTGGCCCCCGCCCTGCGCGGGCGCAATGTGGCGCGCAGCCTGCTGGATGCGGCGGTGGAATGGGCGCGCCGCAGCGGCACCAAACTGTCAGCCACCTGCTCTTACGTGCAGGTCCAGTTCGCCCGCGACCCGGGCATCCGCGACGTGATGAGCGCCGATCTGGGAGGGTAGCGCCAGCGCAGCCACCTCCCCCACCACCAGCAGCGCCGGCGAACGCAGCGGCTCCTGCCGCGCCATGGCGGACATCTGCCCCACGGTGGTGGGCAGCACGCGCTCATCCGGCCATGTCGCCCGTTCGACGATGGCGGCCGGGTGCGTGGCCGGCAGGCCCAGCTCCATGAGTCGGGAAGCGATCAGATCGATCTGCGCGCCGCCCATGTAGAAGACCACGGTCTGGTTGGGCCGCGCCAGCGCCTTCCAGTCCAGCAGCGAGGTGTCGGCGCCGGTGGCGGTCACAAAGGTCACCGACTGCGACAGGCCACGATGGGTCAGCGGCAGGCCGGCGCTGGCCGCCGCACCCGTCGCCGCGGTGATGCCCGGCACCACCACCACCGGTATCCCGGCTTCACGCAGCACGGCCAGTTCCTCGCCTCCGCGCCCGAAGACGAAGGGGTCACCCCCCTTCACGCGCGCCACGCGCAGCCCGCGCCGGGCGTATTCGACCAGCATGCGGTTGATGTAGTCCTGGGTGACATCCTGCCGCCCCGGCACCTTGCCCACATTGATGCGCTCGGCATCGCGCCGCGCGCGCGCCAGGATGGCTTCGGGCACCAGGCGGTCATGCAGCAGCACATCGGCCTGTTGCAGCAGCTGCTGGGCGCGCAATGTGAGCAGGTCCGGATCACCGGGACCGGCGCCGATGAGATAGACCTCGCCACGCTTCGAGTCCGGCGTGGCCCGCTCCATCTCCAGCCGCTGCTGCATGGCCTCATCGGCGCCCGCGTTGCGGCCCGCGATCAGCTGCGAGGCCACCGGACCATTGAAGAAGCTGTCCCAGAACTTGAGCCGCTGCGGCAAGGCAGGCAGCGCGGCCTGCACCCGGGCGCGCCATCTGCCGGCGAAATCGGCCAGCTGCCCCAGCCGCTCCGGCAGCAACGCTTCGATCTGGGTGCGCACGCGGCGCGCCAGCGTGGGCGAATTGCCCGCCGTGCCCACGGCGACGATCACCGGCGAGCGGTCGACGATGGCGGGGAAAATGAAAGCCGAACGGGCCGCGTCATCGACCACATTGACCCAGATGCCGCGCTCGCGGGCGGCCTGCGCCACCGCTGCGTTCACGGCATCGTCATCGGTGGCCGCAACTATCAGCTGCGCGCCTTCGAGCTGCGCCGGCGAGAACAGCAATGGCCGGTGCTCGATGCGCCCCAGATCGCGATAGACGCACAGCGTGGTGTCCAGCTCCGGCGCCACGACCCGCACGCGGGCATGGGCCTTCAACAGGTGTTCGGTCTTGCGGGCCGCGACCGCGCCGCCGCCGATCACCACCACCAGGCGATCACGGATGTCGACGAATATGGGTAGGTAGTCCATGCGGGACTCCAGGGCGCAAGCGCCCGGGAAAGCCTACAGCTTCGCGGTGTTGAGCGCGACGATGCGGATCTTCGGGTGCAGGCCGCACTCCTTCGAATCCGCGTTCTCCCACCACCAGCGGCCCGAGCGGCCATCCTGGCCCGGCTCCACGGCGCGCGTGCACGGCGCGCAGCCGATGCTCGGGTAGCCGCGGTCATGCAGCGGGTTGTAGGGCAGCTTGTGCTGGCGGATGTAGGCCCAGATGTCGTCGTGGGTCCACTCGAGGATCGGGCTGATCTTCGCCAGGCCATTGGTGGCGTCGAAATCCACCGACTTGGCCAGCGCGCGGGTCGCCGACTGCTCATGGCGCACGCCGGTCATCCAGGCATCGGCGCCGGCGATGGCGCGCTGGAACGGCTCCACCTTGCGGATGTGGCAGCAGGACTGCCGCTGCGCGAGGCCGTTGTAGAAACCATTGATGCCATTGTCCGCGACCCAGGACTCGAGCTTGGCCGGATCAGGGTAGTAAAGCTTCATGCGACGCTGGTAGCGGCGCTCCAGGCGCTCCAGCACCGAGCGCGTTTCCTCGTGCAGGCGGCCGGTGTCGATGCTGAAGATCTCGATCTGGGGAACATGCGTCCAGATGAGATCCGTCAGCACGATCGACTCGGCGCCCAGACTGCTGGCGTAGACCACCTTGCGGTAGTCCTTGACCGACTGGCGCAACAGTTCCAGGGTGGCCTGCACCTTGGCATCGAGACCGTCGGATGCGGCAGCGAGTTCGGTTCCTGTCATGCGCTGCATTCTGGCCAGTGGACTCATAACATTGGCGCATGACTAATACCGGCCTGTAACCGGACGGATACCGCTTCGCCATGACGCTGCCCAGACACTGCCCAGCGGAAAACGTGGCAGGATAGCCCCGTCCACCACCCATTTTATTGCGTTGCACAATGAGCCAGATCACCCTCCGTCGCCTGCGGCAGGACGCGCATATCCGCTCCCTGACCCGCGACGTCCGCCCCCACCCCGAGCAATTCATCCAGCCCCTGTTCGTCGTGGAGGGCCTTGCCGGGCGTGAAACCATCCCTGGCCTGACCGGGGTGCACCGCGACACCCCCGACTCCCTGCTGCGCCAGGTGGAGGCGGACCTTGCCGCCGGATGCAGCAAGTTCCTGCTGTTCGGCGTGCCGGCCGGCCGGGCCACGCATGACATCGACTGGTCATTCACCTCCGGCCAGATCGCGGCCCTGCGCCGCCGCTTCGGGCGCGACATCTGGCTGGCCGTGGACGTGTGCCTGTGCTCCTCCACGCCGCACGGCCACTGCGGCGTGCTGAACCCCGAGGGCGACCACCTGGACAACGCCGCCAGCGTGAAGGAGCTGGCCGCCGCCGCCGCCGCCTATGCCGCCGCCGGCGCCGACTGCGTGGCGCCCAGCGACATGATGGATGGCCGCATCGGCGCCATCCGCGAGCAGCTGGCGCGCGACGGCCGCGAGCGCACGCTGCTGATGAGCTACGCCGCCAAGTTCCATTCGAATTTCTATGGCCCCTTCCGCGTGGCCGCCGACTCGGCTCCCAAGCCCGGCGAAGCCGCCGTCGGTCTCACCGACCGCGCCAGCTACCAGATCGATCCGGCCCGCGCCGGCGATGCGCTGCTGTCGGTGGAACGCGATGTGGCCGAAGGGGCGGACATACTCATGGTCAAGCCCGGCCTGCCTTATCTCGACATCCTCGCCTCGCTGTCGCAGCAGTTCGCGCAGCCCTGGGCGGTGTACGAGGTGAGCGGCGAATATGCGGGCATCGAGCTGCTGGCCGAACAGGGCCTCGCCAACCGCGTCGGCGCGCACCGCGAAGCATGGACCGCCTTCGTGCGTGCCGGCGCCTCGATGATCATCAGTTACGGCGCGCGCCATGCGCGCGAATGGCTGGCCTCATGAGCCGCTCCGACGAACTGTTCGCGCGCGCGAAGCTGGTTTCCCCAGGCGGCGTGCATTCGCCGGTGCGCGCCTTCAAGGGCGTGGGCGGCACGCCGCGCTTCATGACCGGCGGCGCCGGCGCGACCATCCGCGATGTGGACGGCCGCGAACTGGTGGATTACTGCATGGCGTTCGGCCCGCTGATCCTCGGCCACGGCAATCCGGCCGTGCGTGATGCGGCAGTGGCCGCCATCGATCGTGGCTGGAGCCTCGGCACCGCCGAGCCCTATTCACTGGCGCTTGCCGAATTCATCACAGCGCGCATCCCGTGGGTGGAATCGATCCGCTTCGTCACCTCGGGCACCGAGGCCGTGATGAGCGCGCTACGCGTGGCGCGTGGCGCCACCGGCCGCGACCTGATCCTGAAATTCGACGGCTGCTATCACGGCCACGCCGATTCCATGCTGATCCGCTCCGGTTCGGGTCTTGCGGAAACCGCAGAGCCCGACAGCGCCGGTCTCGACAAGGCCACGCTGGGCGGCACACTGGTCGCGCAGCTGGACGATGAGGCGGCGCTGGATGCCATCTTCGCCAGGCACGGCGGCGAGATCGCCTGCGCCATCATCGAGCCCGTGCCGGCGAACTACGGCCTGCTGCTTCAGAGGCCCGCGTTCCTCAGGCACCTGGCGCAGCTGTGCCGCAAGCACGGCGCACTGCTTATCTTCGATGAAGTGATCAGCGGCTTTCGCGTCGGCTTCCAGGGCGCCGCCGGCCTCTACGGCATCGAGCCGGACCTCGTGACCTACGGCAAGGTGATCGGCGGCGGCTTCCCGGTGGGCGCCTACGGCGGCAAGCGCAAGTACATGGAGCTGGTCGCGCCAGTGGGCCCGGTCTATCAGGCCGGCACGCTGGCCGCGAATCCGGTGGCCATGTGCGCGGGGCTCGCGGCACTGGAGCAGCTCGCGGATGGCAAGGTGTATGCACAGCTCGAAGCCCTCGGCGCATATCTGGAACAGGCGCTGGGCGCCATTCCCGGCCTCACGCTGCAACGCGCGGGCTCACTGTTCTGGACCTTCCTCGCCGCCGATGCGGCGCCCATCCGCAGCCTGGGCGAGCTGAAGGCCAGGGGCGGCAAACCCTTCGGCCCGGTGTTCCACCGTCTGCTCGACCGCGGCATCTATCTCGCGCCCAGCGCGTTCGAAGTGGGCTTCCTGTCCGCGGCGCACACCACCGCGCACGTGGACCAGCTTGCCGCCGAATTGCGCTCGGCCCTGCAAGGCGCCTGAGAAACGAACGCCCGCGGCCATGGCCGCGGGCGACGCGCGACGCTTACTGCGCCGCCTGCTTGTAGGCCGTCGGCGGCACCCGCTTCTTCGACGCCTGCTCGTAAGCATAGGCATAGCCGACGAGCATGGCTTCCGACCACGGCGGGCCGGTCATCGAAAGGCCCACTGGCATGCCTTCGACCAGCCCCATCGGCACGCTCATGTGCGGATAACCGGCGATCGCGGCGTTGCCGCTCATGGATGCCGGCGCCGTGCCTTTGGGTGAGGCGCGGTTGGAAGAACGTTCGGTCACGGTACCGTTGGGAATCAGTTCGGATGCCGGGCCGCTGTTGATGCCGATCACGGCACTCACGCCGAATTCCCGGAACGCGCGGCCATAGCCGTTCTCCCCGGCCCGACGCTTGGCGTATTCCACCATCCGGAGATACTCGGCATCCCGGCGACCGGCCCGGCTCTCGGACAATTCCAGCGCGCCCTGGTCGACGATGCCTTCCCGCGCATCGACCTTGTTGAACGCAATGATGTCGGCCAGCGTGCGGGCCCGCTGCGCCGCCGGCGCGCTCGCCAGATAATCAGCGATGTCTTCCTTGAACTCGTACGACATGATGCTGAGCGTCTCGGGACTCATGTCTTCCAGGATGTCGGCCGGAAGCTCTACTACTTCGGCGCCCTGGGCCTTGAGCACGCCGATGGCCTCCTCGAGAAGCACCTTGGTCTTCTCGTCATGACCGCGCGTGGCCCGGTAGACGCCCAGCTTCTTGCCCCTGAGGGCGTTCGGATCGAGCGCCTTCGTGTAGTCGCTCTTGCGCGCGTCGGCCTCCGCCGTCGCGGGGTCCGCAGGATCGGAACCGGCCATCACGGTGAGCATCATGGCGAAGTCGGTAACGTCGCGCGCAAGCGGACCCGCGGTGTCCATGGTCATGCTCAGCGGCACGATGCCCCGGCGCGAAATGAGCGCCACCGTCGGGCGCATGCCGACCAGGCCGTTGACCGAGGACGGACCAACAATGGAGCCGGTGGTGTCGGAGCCGACCGTGGCGGCCGCGAAGCTCGCGGCGGCGGCGATGCCGGAACCGGAGCTCGAACCCGCGGGCGACTTGGAAAGGTCGTACGGATTGTGCGCCACGCCGCCCACCGTGCTGCCATTGAAGGTCGACATCGCGCGCAGACCCGCGAACTGCGAGGTGTTGAGCTTCCCGAGGATGATGGCGCCGGCGGCGCGCAGACGCCGCACGACTTCGGAATCCTCCGCGGGGAGATTGTGCTCGAGCGCGAACGAGCCGGCGGTGTTGGGCATGCCGACCGCGCCGATGTTGTCCTTGAACATCACCGGGATGCCGTCCATCGGGCCGAGCGCGTTTCCGTTCCTGCGACGCTGGTCGGAAGCCGCCGCCTGCTCGAGCGCATCCGGCGCGATGGCGATGACGGAACGAAGCGCGGCGTCGTACTTCCTGATCCGGTCGATATAGGACTGCGTGACGGCGACCGCCGTCGTTCTGCCGCTCGCGAGGTCCGCGGCGATCTTCGCCAGCGGCACTTCGTCCACGTCATAGGGAGCCCACGCCGCCAGGTTTCCCTTGCTCTCGACGGCCTTGTGGATAGCGGCGACGGTCTTGGCGGCACGGAACTCCGCCACCTCCTTCGACAGGGCCAAAATGCGCCGCTTGTTCGCAATCGACACCCCGTCGATCGTCGCCAGCCCCGCCTTCACCCTCTGCCTCCAGCGCACCGCCTCCGGGTCCGCCCCCATCACCTCGATCTCCACCGCCGGGTCGTCATGCAGGTGGTCGCTGGCCAACCCCTCCTTCATCACCCCCTTGCTGCGCAGAAAATCGTGAAC
>CAUJIK010000025.1 GCA_963205255.1 Pseudomonadota bacterium | reverse complement strand
CTTCAATTGGCTGCCCAGTTTGATTCGATGGGCCGGACGCACGACGTTCTCGAGGATTGCCCGGATCTCGGCTTCGGTGCTGCGGCCGTTGCGGGTCGCTCGCTGCTTGAGGGCGCGGTGGGTGGCGTCGGGCAGGTTTCTGATGACTACTGATGGCATGGTTGGCATGGATGCAGTTTTGCCGAGAATGGGCAAAATGATATCATTTATATCTGTTTGATATCACCAATTTTGACGCTCGGGCGTCGCGGTCTGCGGCCCGCCACCCGGGATTCGAACTGCTAGACTCGCCCGCATGACCACTCTCACCGCCTTCAAAGCCTACGACGTCCGCGGTCGCATCCCCACCGAGCTCAACGACGACCTGGCCTACAAGATCGGCCAGGCCTATGCGGCCTTCGTGAAACCGAAGCGCGTGTGCGTGGGCCGCGACATCCGCCTCTCCAGCCAGCAGCTCTGCGAGGCCTTGGTCCGGGGCCTCACGGACTCGGGCGTGGACGTGGCCGACATCGGCCTGTGCGGCACGGAAGGGGTGTACTTCGCCACTTTCGCCGAAGGCTTCGACGGCGGCATCATGGTCACGGCCAGCCACAACCCGCCGGACTACAACGGCATGAAGTTCGTGCGCGAGCAGTCCAAACCCATCAGCGCCGACACGGGCCTGATGGACATGGCCCGGCTGATCGAAACCGGCCAGCTGCCGCCCAGGGCCGCGACGCCGGGCAGACTGACGCAGATCGATACCCGCGCCAGCTACGACGCCCACCTGCTGGGTTATGTGGACCTGGACAAGCTCAAGCCCCTCAAGGTGGTGGTGAACGCCGGCAACGGCGGGGCGGGCATGGTGGTGGACCGCCTCGAACCGAAGCTCCCATTCCAGTTCATCAAAATCCACCACGAGCCGGATGGCACCTTCCCCAACGGTGTGCCGAACCCGATGCTGGAGGAGAACCGCCAGCCCACGATCGATGCCATCGTCAAGCACAAGGCCGATGTGGGCCTGGCCTGGGACGGGGACTTCGACCGCTGCTTCTTCTTCGATGAGCAGGGCACTTTCATCGAGGGCTACTACCTCGTGGGCCTGCTGGCCGAGGTGTTTCTGAAGCGGGAGAAGGGCGCCCGCATCGTGCACGACCCGCGCCTGACCTGGAACACGCTGGACATCGTTGCGAGGAGCGGCGGCAAGGCGGTGCTGTCGAAGTCCGGCCATGCCTTCATCAAGCAGGTGATGCGCGAGTGCGACGGCGCCTACGGCGGCGAGATGAGCGCGCACCACTATTTTCGCGACTTTGCCTACTGCGACAGCGGCATGATCCCCTGGCTGGTGGTGCTGCAGGTGATGAGCGAGACCGGCAAGAGCCTCTCGCAGCTGGTGGGTGAGCGCATGAGGCTGTTCCCGGCCAGCGGCGAGATCAACCGCAAGCTGGATCCTTCCAGCGGCGGCGCGAAGGCCATACTGGAAAAGGCACAGAAGCACTACGCTCCGCAGGCCAGGGCCGTGGATCACACCGACGGCCTGTCGGTGGAGTTCGACGACTGGCGCTTCAACCTGCGCGCCTCCAACACCGAGCCGCTGGTACGGCTGAACGTGGAATCCCGCGGGGACGAGGCGCTGATGAAGGCCAGGACCGCGGAACTGCTGAAGCTGATGGAATCCTGACAGGCCAGCAACGGGCGCAAACATGCCGAGAGAGCAGTATTCGCGCGATCGCCTGTGGACACTGGGCCTGCTGCTCGGTATTGCCATCCTCGTGCAGCTGGCCTATGCGGCGTACATCCGTCCGCATGCCGAAGGGTGGCTGGCGGAGCAGGTGGCGCAGCGCGACGCGGATCCGGATTACAAGCCGCAGCGCACGCTGTCGGTGATCCTCAAGGACCCGGAGCAGGAGGTGGCGATCATCCTCGGGCTGTGGGCGCTGGCGCTGGCTGTGCGCAAGGCGCTCGCGTTGTCCCGTCACCGTCGCCAGCTCGACCGGGGCCTGATGAAGGTGCCGCCGGGCTATCGCATCCTGCCGACGGATGTGCGCGACTATGCGCGCCAGCTCGATGAGCTGGCCGCCGGGGAACGCGACCTGATCCCGGCCCGGGTCACCCGCCGTGCCCTGAAGCGTTTCGGGGAAACGGAAAATGTGCAGGACGCGGCCACGGCCGTGCACGACTACTGCGAATCGGAGGCTGCCCGACTGGATTCGGAGCTGGCGCTGATCCGCTTCTCGGTATGGGCCATTCCCGCCGTCGGCTTCGTCGGCACGGTGCGCGGCATCGGCGAGGCGCTGGCGGGTGCGCAGACCGCGCTGAAGGGCGACACCGGCCCGGTGACCTCGGGGTTGGGCATAGCCTTCAATTCCACGTTCGTGGCCCTGGTCATCAGCATCATCCTGATGTACGTGATCCACGAGCTGCAGCTGCGCCAGGAGCGCCTGGTGCTGGATACTGAACAGAACGTGGACGATACAGTAGTCAGTAATCTGCAGTCCCGTTAGAGTCGCGGCAGGCGCGAGCGTTGCCCCAAGGAGGACAGATGCGAATTCCCCGTCGAGCCGTGGTTGCCACGGTCACCGGCCTGTTGATGGCGGCCGGCCTCGCGCCAGCCGCGCTGGCCCAGACGCGGGCGGCCAAGCCCCTGAAGATCATCGTCTATGGCGGCAGCGGCAATATCGGCAGCCGCATCGTGAACGAGGCGATGAATCGCGGGCACGCGGTGACCATTGTCGACCGCAACCCGAAGGCCATCGAGGGCCCGCACGCCCACCATGTGAAGCTGGTCAAGGGCGACGCCCTGGACCCGAAGGACATCGCGAAGAACGCCGCCGGGCAGGATGTGGTCATCTCCTCGGTGATCGTGCGCCCGGCGCCCACGCCGGATTTCTCGCTGCGCGTGGTGCAGGCCATGGTGGAGGGTCTGCGCACGCAGGCGGGTCCCCAGAAGACACGCTTGCTCGTGGTGGGCGGGGCCAGCAGCCTCTACGACGCGGATGGCAAGCGCCTGATCGATAGCCTCCAGGGCGAAGTTCCCAACGAAGTCAGCGGCGCGGTGCTGGCGCTGGACTGGCTGCGCACCGTCAATGACCTGTCCTGGACCTTCTTCAGCCCGCCGCGCAGCATCAGCCCCGGCACGCGCACCGGCAAGTTCCGTCTCGGCACGGAGCAGGTGGTGGTGGACGCGGAGGGCAAGAGCGCGATCTCGATGGAAGACTATGCCGTGGCCATGCTCGACGAGGTCGAGAAGCCGCAGTTCGTCAACAAACGTTTCACTGCCGGCTATTGATTCGCCGGCCTCGTCATAACAACCAGAGAAACCATCAGCATGGAACAAAAGAAGATAGTCGACGTCGGGGCGGTGATCGACTCGGCAAAGTATTTCTGGGTGCCGTTCTGGATCACCGTGATGATGATTTTCATCATGCTGTCCGACGGCTTCGATCTCTTCACCATGGGGTATGTCGGGCCGCACCTGGTCGAGGACTGGGGCATCACGCGTGGCGATCTGGGCCCGGTCAACAGCGCCGGCCTGATCGGCATGGCGATCGGTTCGGTGGTGATGGGGTGGTTTGCCGACCGCATCGGTCGCAAGCGCGCCTATGTTTCCTGTCTGGTGCTGCTGTTTGCCGGCTCGATGCTCTGTTACTACGCGAGTAATGTCACTGAGCTCGCCATCTGGCGCAGTGTCACCGGCCTGGGGCTGGGTGGCGTGACGCCGCTGGCCACGACGCTGATTTCGGAGTGGACCAGCAAGCGGGTGCGCAGTGCTGTGGTGGCCTGCGTGATCGTCGCCATTCCTCTGGGCGGTTCGCTGGCGGGCATCGTCGAACAGGCCGTGGTGCCCGAGCATGGCTGGCGCGCGATGTTCCTCATCGGCGCTCTGGTGCCGCTGGCGCTGTTCGTGATCCTCTGGTTCCTGATGCCCGAGTCGCCCAAGTACATGGCGCAGCATCCCTCCCAGCACAAGAAGCTGGCGAAGGCGCTGAACCGGTTGTTGGGCGAGAAGCGTTTCGATGGCACGGAAGAGTTTGTGGTGATCGAGGAGGGCAAGCGCTCGACAAACTGGTTCGCCACCATCTGGAACCACGATTTCTGGAAGCGCACGTCGCTGATCTGGTTCGCTTTCGCCGCCAACAGCTTCGTGCTGTACATCTTTACCAACTACCTCAGCGTGCTGCTGCGGGACGCCGGCCAGAGCGCGGAAATGGCCTCGCTGGGTCTGCAGCGCTTCACCTTCGGCGCGGCCATCGGCACCATCGGTGGAGGCTTCCTGATCAACTGGCTGGGTTCCCGCTGGGTGGGCTCAGGCATTGCCTTCGTCGGGGCGATGGGGACGGCGCTGATCGGTGTTGCGGCCGTATCGGCGGGCGCCTCGACGGCCCAGCTGCTGACCTACTGCCTGATCGCGGGTGCGGCAATCAACGGCATGCAGGCCTTCATGTATGCGGTGGCGGCGCATTCCTATCCGACCGAGATCAGGGGTTCGGCGGTGGGCATGGCGCAGACCTTCTCGCGACTGGGCGGCGTGCTCAGCCCGAGCGCTGCGACGTTCTACTTCAACATGCAGACGCAGCCGCCGGTGAACGTGTTCTTCCTGTTCACCGCCGGTGTCGCGGTGCTGACTGCCGTCAGCTTCTTCCTGATCCCGACGCCGATTCCGGGCAATTTCCGGCGCGGCAGCGGCCACTGAGATCGGCGCCCCGCCGGGCGAGTCGCGCTACCTGAGGTAGCGCGACTCGAACACGGCGATGCGCTGGCCGTCGGCGTCGAACAGGTCGAGCTGTTCGCCACGGATGGCCCAGCGCCGGGCGGCCACCAGCATCTGGTGGAAGGCGTGTTCGGTATCCATGCCCTGCGGGCAGGCGCGCAGGGTGCTCACCATCTGCGTGAAGCTGATGCTCTGGCCGTCGAGCGTGTAGCCGCCACCCATGTTGTTGCAGCCGGCGAAGCCGGCGACACGCTTCGTGCCATCGCCGGGAGCCTGCAGGATCATGTGCGGTTCGCGTTGATCCTGTGCAACGGTCACCTCGGCCTCGCCGAGGCGCAGCAGCTTCCAGTAGGTGTTTTCCAGCGTGGCGGTGGGCTGTGCGGGCCGTGCCTGCACCAACATCAGGTCCAGCGTGCCGCCAGGGGGCGGCAGGGCGTTGAAGGTGTCGCTGATGAAGAGCAGCCTGCCCTGGTGCTCGATGCGCGCACGCACGCCGTAGCGGTGGCCGGCCACGATGCCCGCGGCGGGATATTCCACCGAGAAGCGGATCGGCACCTGGCCCGCAGGTTGCACCGTGGTGCTTCCCAGCACCTGCGCCGGCGCGTCCGCGAGCGAGACATCCTCGACCACCACTTCGAGCTTTGCGTCGGGCGGCAGCGCCATGCGTTCGCGGTAGGCGGCCGTGCCTTCGAGGCGGATCATTGCGGAGGGCGTGTCGGTGGCGTCATGCAGTCCCGAGCATCCGGTCAGGAGCAGGAGCGAGCCGTTGGCACACAGGGCGCGGCGGGTGATCGGGGAGGTTTTCATGGCGGGGATGCTACCCCCCGCCGCGCGGGGGACAAAAAACACCCCGGGTTTGGCGCCGCCGCGCCCCCGAGTGG
>CAUJIK010000024.1 GCA_963205255.1 Pseudomonadota bacterium | reverse complement strand
TTGTCAACACATTACTTCTTCGCCATTACGATACGGTCACTGTTGTTACTTTCCGTAAATATTCGAATGTCGTGAATCGGATCAGGCATGTCGCCAGAAGGCGTGCGACCGGTACCGGGCGCCACGCCACCAGGCACGGGCCGGCGCCGCACGCCGCACATTGCGCGCCCCGGCCCGCGATTCGACCGGACGCAGCACTTCAGCGCGGGAATTGCGCGCCGCACGCACGCCAGCCGTCTCCGGCACCACCACCGCGATGCCACCCGCGCGGCCGGCACCGCGAGCGACGATCATGCAGACCTCGCCGGCGTTCGCGGCGGACTGCAGGGCGTCGGGGCCATCGACACGCACCCACCCGAACACGGCACCGAAGGCTTGCAGCCAGTCGAACAGGGCATTGGCGTCCAGTTCGCACACGCTGCGCCCGTACTCCGCCGCCACCGCGTCACCGTCACCGAGCCGCCGCAGCGCCGCCGCGCTCCACCACACGCGCGGCAGGTACACCCCGCACAGGTAGGCCACATCGGCAGCGTAGACGCTGGCGTAGGCGGCGTTGCGGCGCGGCCGGTAGCGGCGGTGATCGGGGTTGCGCACATCGAGATAATCGACGATCGCCGACACCGAGCGCGCCAGCGCGGCCGCGCTGCGCCCTTCCCGCGCCGGACGGTCTGGCTCGCCGAGCGGATGCGCGCGACCACCGTCGCGCTGGCGCGTGATGTCGGATCGATCCCGCGACAAATGCGCCGCCGGCGGCACGAACGGTACGCCCGTCGGCGGATCCGGCTGCAGAATGACCGGCGCCGCCGAGGCCTGTTCCATGAGCACCTGCCGTGCCCGCTCGAGCAGCGCACGGCGATTCTCGTAACCGTTCAGCCCGCCGTTGACGCGGCGGGTGATCGCGCCGAGATCGTCGGCGTCGGCCAGCGCCGACAGCCCGTTGCGCACCCAGAAGTACACCGCCGACTGCACCGCGTAGCGCTCGGCCACCCACTGCGGATTGGCCACCACGTCGGCACCGACCCAGTCGGCGAAGCCGCGGTAGTTGTCCTTGCCGGTGAGTTGGATCAGTCCGCGCCCGCGATAGCGGTAGCCGTCGCCACTGGCTTCGGGGCCGTTGCCGAGGCGCTCGGCGTACACCCGGCTGCCGATGCGCTCGGGCTGCCGGGCGTAGGCACACACCTCGGCCTCGTCGCGGAAATGCCGGCGAAAGCAGCGGCGCAGGCCATCGGCCGAGTAGCGCAGGTCTTCCTCCGTGTGCGCCAGACAGCCCGATTCGTGCATCAACTGCGCGAGGAAGTGCGCGATGCGCCGCTCCGAGGTGATGCCGTGCGTGCGCATCGCCTCGTTGAGTGCATCGAGGTAGCGCCCGGCGTCGGCGGCGGACGCACCGAGCCGGATCAGCAGTTCACGCGTGACCGGCATGGCTCAGCGCCTCCTGTCGCCGCTCCGGCAGCCCGAAGGTGCCGCCACATCAACTCCGGCAGAAGAATAGGGGAATTTTCGCCGTGGTACAGCGCCGCGCGCCCTTCTCTCTCAACGCGCCCGGAACCGCGAACACTCCGCCACGG
The DNA here is from genome assembly GCA_963205255.1 of Pseudomonadota bacterium. GTDB lineage: Bacteria > Pseudomonadota > Gammaproteobacteria > Steroidobacterales > Steroidobacteraceae > ZC4RG30. The sequence continues at coordinate 3,932 of CAUJIK010000024.1, read as the reverse complement.
CAGCGAGCAGCAGCGGACGACTTCCGGCCAGGATGATTGTCGCCCCCCTACCCGGGCCTCGTCCGACGGCGCGTGGATCTGCTCCTCGACGAAACCCGAGTTGTGGCCCCAGGCACCCTTTTCCATGAACTCCTCGCCGTGATCGTCGGTGACGATCACGACGGTGTTCTCCAGCAACCCCTGCGCTTCGATCTCGTCGAGCACCCGACCGATCTGGTAATCGATCCAGTGCGCGGCATTGGTGTAGCGGTTGAGCAGCGCGCCGATGCGCGGCGCCAGTTCGCGCCGGCTCATGCGCGCGTAGTCGACGTCCTCGAGTTACGGGCGCGCGATGACCGCGGAGGCGCAGGAACTCGATCAGCGCGCTGGCGTTGGCCGCATCGCGCACGGCCGGCGGCATCTCAGTCCTGCTCGACGACGACCGGGATCGCCACGGGCACACGGCCGGGCGTCCGCTCCGGCGAGCGGGCCGTGAAGCTCGGGCAGTCGTAGAGCGCGATGTCGGCGGCCGTACGCGGGTACTCGGCACACCCGAGCTTCCGGAAGAAGCCCGATCCGTAGATGCGGCAGCTCGAGCGGCCGCCATCGTCCATCTTCAGAAAGATGCAGCTGTGGTACAGGCAGCAGGCGCCGCAGTGGGTGCAGCCGCCCTCGATCTCGTCCCGCGGCGGCCAGCCGCGGACCCGGGCCACTAGCGTGCGCGACATCAGGCGAGCGCGCTTCTGCTCCTGCACGTGCCGGATCGCCCGGCGCAGGGAACCGCCGTAGTCCCGCAGGTAGGCGGAATCACGCGCCAGCACGGCGGCCGCAAAGGGGGCCAGTGGCAGGAGCAGCAGCATCACGGCGGCGACGGCGTGGTCCCAGAACGACGGACGCATCAAGGGGAGAATCCGGGGCATCGAACGAGAGGCCAACCTACGAATTTCCTCTGCCCGCCGCTCCACACCGGCGTCACGCTGAGCCCTTCACAGCCCGAACCGTCGCCCGCGTCACTTCGCACGGCGCCGGCGCGCAACACGACACCCTGCCGATCCCCGATCGCGTGCCGTCGGCTGAGGGCTCGAACTCCACATAGTCGTACCTCGCCCAGATCCCGCGCGCCGCATCCGGCGCGGTGAGATCGATCTCGGGCATGTGTCCGTGGTGGCGGATGGTTGACCGTAGAACTGGGTCCTCGGTCAGTCGTTTCGGACTACTGCGAACCGGTGCGAATTCCCGCGTAATCACCGCGACAGCAGCTCGATGTAGGGCTGGTAGCTGTAGCTGCGATTCTTCTTCTGGCCGGTCATTTCCGACACGATGCCCAGATCTTCCAGTACCTTGACGGCGGCAGTGGCGGTCGGAAAGGTAGTTTCCAGTTTTTGCCGCACCCGCTCGATGGTGAAGCGCGGCATCATGGGCAGCAACTCGAACAGCCGGTAGCTGGCGGGGCTGGCCTTGGGTGTTTCGAGCAGGCGGCGCCGATCCGCCGCGATCAGGCTGGCGATGGCGATGATGCTGCGTTCGGCGTCACTGGCGGCCGTCGCCACGCCTTCAAGAAAGAACGCGACCCAGGATTCCCAGTCGCCTTCGGTGCGGATGATCGACAGGCGCCGGTAGTACTCGGCCTGATGCTGCTTCAGGTAACCGCTGACGTACATAAGCGGTTCCGCCAGCAATCCCCAGTGTTCCAGCAGTGCGGCGATCAGCAAGCGCCCAATGCGACCATTGCCATCGAGGAAGGGGTGGATGGTTTCGAACTGGGCGTGTGCCAGCGCGATCCTGACCAGCGGCGGCAGCATGCCTGCCTCGTCGTGAATGAATTGCTCCAGGTCGCCCAGCAGATCTCCCACCCGGTCGGCCGGCGGCGGCACGAAGGCGGCGTTGCCCGGACGGGTACCGCCAATCCAGTTCTGGGAGCGCCGCAGTTCGCCCGGCTGCTTCCCGGCACCTCGCACCCCGTCCAGCAGGACACGGTGGGCCTCACACAGGAGGCGCACACTGATGGGCAGCCCGTTGGGATCGCGCAGGTTGTCCTGCACCAGCCGAAAGGCGCGCAGATAGTTGGTGACTTCCTCGACATCGTCTGTGTTGCTGACGGCGAAACCTGCTTCCTCGTCGAACAGATCGGTCAATGTCGCCTGGGTACCTTCGATTTGTGAGGTGAGCAGGGCCTCCTTGCGGATCGCGCTGTACAGCAGCCAGTCCACCGACGGCACCAGCCCGGACACCCCGGACAGGCGGGCGAGCGCCAGCTCTGCCTGATGATTCAGGTCGGCATACGCCTCTGGGGCCAGCTCAGGGTTGCTGGGCGGCAGGGGATGTGGGACGAAGGCCCGAATCGGTTCACCCGGCGTGGTCGAGATGGCGTAATTGCCCGTGGTCCGCTTCATGCTAAAGTCATCTTTAATGTGAACTTGTCGTATTAAAGCATTCTTTAATACTAAGCGCCAGCATTAAAGCAGCCTTTGATCGGAGGGTCTGCCGCCGGCCGCCCCCCGCCAAGGATGCCTTTACAGTTGTCGGGCGGCACTGCCCCAAGAAGCAGGATCTTGTCTCAATCGGTCATGGCCACTGCCGCTTCCGCATCACGTACTGTTTGTCAGCCCAGGCAAACTGAAAAAACTCTTTCATGGCTGGCACCTCAGCTGCGCCGGATTGAGCGGCCCGATTGACCGCCCACGCACTGTCACAAAGCGAGTCGATCACATCGCGCAACACGGCGATCAGGGTGACCAGTGCGTAGATGGCGTACTTGGCGGCGGTATCCAGTTCCGAGGCTCGGACATGCAGCGGCGCTACATCCATGTGTTGCTGGTCGAGATCACTCATCAGGCTGGCTGCAGCATCACCAAACGCAATACTTGCCATCCGTCCGTTCATCTGAGCTCGTTCGCGTTCCCGCGGGGTGGCCTGCGTTTGCATGATCTGGCTCGCAATCTCGCCCCACCGTGCGATCGGGTCGACCATTTTCTGATGCCTGTGGCCGGTCAGCTTGTTGATGTTGGAATAGCGCCCGCCGGGGTGTGCGAAATCGTCCAAAAAGCCCAGGATCACGATGGGCAACGAATCGGCCTGAAATCCATCCAGTGCAGTCACGTTGCGCGCAGCGCAAACGGACTGTGCGGCGTCGAAGAGAGCGCGAAGCTTGTGCCCGTAATCCTCGACGGCCTTGCTGTCGGGAGGAACCAGCTGGTTACGCGCCATATGGTCGAGGATCAAGACCAGCTTCAACACCCGCTCAAAACCAATCGATAATTCGAAGAAGGCCGAATAGAACAATCCCTTCTTGTCACCCAGATTGGCGCGGCGCAGTGCCATGAGACCGTTGCAGAGGCATGCTTGGGCCAGGAGTCCTTCCTGTTCGAGCAGGTACCACGTTGGACTGAATTTCATCAGGCTGACTCCCCGTTGTTCAGCGCCGGCGTATGTTGGTGTTGGCGTACTTGCCATCGGAGCCAGTTATTCGAAAACGTCGAATAACTGGAGGCCCTCATGCGCGTGAATGCCCCGGCTGCCACGAGGCGGACAGCACCTCGGCCTGCTGCAGCACGGTCTGCACCGCCGCGTCCTGCAGGTCGGGAGGGTAGCCGTACTTGCGCAGGATGCGCTTGACCAATACGCGCAGCCGCGCGCGGGCCGATTCACGGTGTGCCCAATCGACGGCGACGTTCTCGCGCAGGCTGACCAGCAGCTCGTGGGCAATCACGCGCAGCTTGTCGTCACCCATTACTTGCAGAGCAGATTCGTTTTCCGCCAGCGCGTCGTAGAAGGCGATCTCCTCGTCGGACAGGCCCTGTTCCTCGCCCCGGTTACGCGCAGCGCGGATGTCCTGGGCCAGCTTGATCAGCTCTTGCAGCACCTCGGCGGTGGTGATGGCGTTGGCGTGATAACGGGCAATGGCGTCTTCCAGCCGCTCGGTGAAGGCACGGGTCTCGACCAGGTTGGTGCGG
>CAUJIK010000023.1 GCA_963205255.1 Pseudomonadota bacterium | reverse complement strand
GCTGCATGCGATGGTCGAGGAGGCTGAGCGACGGCACATCCGCAGCGCCTTGGACCGCACCGGCGGCAGTGTCATGAAGACCTCCGAGCTTCTGGGCATCAGCCGCAAGACCCTGTGGGAGAAGATGAAGAAGCTGAAGGTGGAGAGTGGAGCGAACACGAACGAAGGTCGCATGTAGCGGCCACTCGTCGGTGACTCCTTGTGGCCGATCGGGGCCACACGTGCGGTGTGCACGAAGCCGACGTCGGGCCGCGGGCCGTTGAAACTCAACGGCCGGTATGGAGCGCCACATCCACAGGCTCAGACCGGCCATTTCCGGGTGTTGGCGACCGGCAGCTGTGGGGCAGCCCATCGCACAGTGGGCGAAGGGCGCTCCGTCCGAACTCGGTTGCGCCAGGCGGCGAACGTCGCCGCTACATGGCCTGCGCTGTCCACAGAGTTGGATTACCGCGCACGCGGCAACTCCAGAATCGCGCGCAATCCGCCGCTGTCCCTGTTCTCCAACACGACGGTCCCGCCGTGGTACGCCGCGGCATCGCGCACGATCGCCAGACCCAGGCCCACCCCGCCGGTGTCGAGACTTCTCGAAGTGTCCAGGCGAACAAATGGTTCAGTGACGCGGACCAGGTCGTCCGCTGGAATTCCCGGGCCGTCGTCTTCGATGACCACGCGCAACGTGCTCGTGGAGTCCTCGAGCCGCACAGCCACGTGCTTGCCGTGTGCCACCGCGTTGTCGATCAGGTTGGTGACTGCCCGTTTCAGGACCGACAGCTTGCCGGCATAGGGCGCCGTCGCGTGCCCGGATCCAGCCTCGGACAGGCTGACCTCGCGCCCGAGCGCCCGCTCGTCCTCGACGATGCTCGACAGCAGCGCCTCCATGTTGATCGGCTGGATCGGTTCGGCGTCCTCCAACCCGCGCAGGTAAGCCAGCACACTGTTGACCATGCCCTGCATGGCGTCGATGTCGGCATTCAGCTTGTCCTGCAGGACAGGATCGTCCACCAGTTCGGCGCGCAGCCGCATGCGCGTGAGCGGCGTGCGCAGGTCGTGCGAGACCGCGGCCAGCGCGCGCCCGCGCTCCACCACCAGCTGGCGCAGGCGATGCTGCATGAAGTTGAACGCCTCGGCCGCACGGCGCACTTCGGTGGGGCCGCTCACAGGCAGTGCTGGAGCGTCCAGGTCATGCGCAAACGCCGTCGCCGCCGATGCCATCTGCTGCAGCGGCTTAGTGGCCCAGCGCACGGCAACGAGCGACACGATGATGACGGCGGCCAAGGTCAACGAGACGTGCCAGATGAAGCGCAGCGGCAGCGCATCAAGCGCCGGCATGCCCGGATGCACATGCCCGTCGGCCAGCATCGCGGCACGCTCCTGCAGGTGCAGCAGCAGGCTCGCGAACTGCGCGGCCAGCAGGCCCAGCACCAGGATCAGCGTCATGCGGCCCGACAGCGAGCGCGGCAGCATTCTGACGAGATTCAGTCGCATGACGGCAAGCCCTCCACCGCAGCTGCCAGGACGTAGCCTTCGCCACGCACGGTTTTGATCAACCCGGTTTCGCGGCCGGTGTCCTGCAGACGCTGGCGTAGGCGGCTGATCTGAACGTCGATGGCCCGGTCGTAGGGCTCGGCCTCGCGGCCGTGGATGAGCTCCACCAACTGGTCGCGGTTGAGCACGCGGTTGGGGTGATCGAGCAGGATGCGCAAAAGGCGGTACTCCGCGCCCGACAGCGGCGTGGCAACACCATCGGCACCGGTCAGGACCCGGGTGGCGGTGTCCAGCTTCCAGCCGGCAAAGACCAGGCAGCGCTGGGTGTCCGGCTTCAGGTTGGGTGGCAGAGAGCGCGTGCGCCGCAGGATGCCCTTGATGCGCGCCAGCAGCTCGCGCGGGCTGAATGGCTTGACCAGGTAGTCGTCGGCGCCCATCTCGATGCCCAGGATGCGGTCGGTTTCCTCGCCACGGGCCGTCAGCATCAGCACCGGCAGGTTCGATTTCGCGCGCAGGTCGCGGCACAGCACCAGGCCGTCGGTGTCGGGCAGCATCAGGTCGAGCACCACCAGATCGATGGCGTGTTTGTCCAGTACTTGCCACATGTCGCGGCCGCTGCCGGCCGGCTTGGCATCGAATCCGTTGCGCGCGAGGTAGTCGACCAGCAGCTGGCGAATCTCGGGGTCGTCATCGACGATCAGGATGCTGTCCTTCGGGTCCATGGCCGTAGTGTGAAAGTCGGCGTCCGCCAGCGAGGTGCCGGGACATGGCGAGTTTTGTATCGCAGTGTTGCATGCGGCCCGCACGCAAGCTGGCGATGCAATTCCCTGGGCCGCCGCCGTGCGGCCGGCAACCTGCAGCGGTTTCAATGCGGGCAGGTCAACACACCCGGGTCCCTATTCAGCATGTCTGCCATCTTCTCCTTCGGCGAGCGCCTGGACGGCTATGCCGTCCCAGTGCTCAACGAACGTGCCGTGCGCGCCGCTGCCGGCATCGTGTTCTTCTTTGCCATCGTGTCGTTCATGAACGCCTGGCTGGTCGGCAACTTCCAGCCGACACGGGTCTTTGTTGTGGCCTTCCTGATCGACTTCACGATCCGCATCTTCGTCAACCCGAAGTTCGCGCCCAGCCTGATCCTGGG
>CAUJIK010000022.1 GCA_963205255.1 Pseudomonadota bacterium | reverse complement strand
GAGGCGAAGATCAGCACGGCCATCTCGAAGAAGATGATCCAGAAGATCAGCATGTCGATGCCGTGCGCCGTCAGCACCATGTAGAACACGTCGGCCGACAGCAGATGCACGGCCGGCCAGCGGGTCAGGATGACGCCCAGCGCCATGATGCCGCCGACGAGCAGCGAGAGCACGCCGCAGACGGCGTGGAAGCGCATGAGCTTCTCGGCTTCGGTGTCGAATTGCAGCCCGGAACGCGGGCAGATGCGGTAAGTCGTAGCCATTTACGTGCCCCCTTATTTCACGTACATGCGTCCGACCATGGTGTGATGGCCGATGCCGCAATATTCGTTGCAGACGATGGAATAGGTACCCGACTGGGTTGGCGTGATCTTGACGACGTGCTCGTAGTTCGGGTGCACCTGGATGTTGATGTTCTGCGGCTGCAGCGAGAAGCCGTGCATGTAGTCCATCGCGGAGAGGTGGAGCTTGTAGGTCTTGCCCTGCTCTAGCTCGTAAATCGGCCACCAGGCCCAGAGGCGACCGATCAGGTAGATGTCGGAGCCGGCGGGCGGCTTGACGACGGGCACCTGCTGGTCGGTTTCGGTGCGGACGGTATATTGGTCGACCACGGCCTGGGCCTTGGCGGCGAACATCTCCTTGGTCGTCTTGTAGGTTTCGTTGGAAAGGTTCTGGTTGCCGTAGATGTGCCACCAGATCATCATGCCGAACATGACTAGCGACCACACGAATGCGATGGCGACCCAGATGAATTCCAGCTTGTCGATCGGCTGCTTCCACCAGAGCCTCTCAGCGGGCGGCAGGATTGCGCTCATCAATTTCTCCCTGAAAAAATTAAAGGCTGCCGATCAGTGCGCGACCGGAATGTTGGCGATTTCCATCACGCCCCACACGATGTAGAGCACGGTAGGAATCGTGATGCCCAGGAAAAGCAGCAGGAACGGATTGTCCAGCCACTTCTGCATGACCGGAACGTCGTCATTGTTATCAGCCATCTAAGCCTCCTTTTTTTGCGCCGCGGACGGCAAATTTTCTAAAAGACATACTACGGGGATTTGACCGGCCATAAACTACGCCGGAGGTTGCGTGAATAGTTTGATCTAGGTTAAGAAACCGCCTAATACGCAATCACTTGCGGACGGCAGTGCGGCGCATTGTCGCATATAATTTCGCTTCGGATATCAAGCTGCAAAATCACAAAAAAACGCTCCCTCCCAAGCATGCATCCCTCCGCTCGCCGCCAGATCGCGCTCTGGCTTTTCCTCTGTTCCGCGATGGTCTTCGCGACCCTTGTCGTCGGCGGTGTCACCCGGCTGACGCACTCGGGGCTGTCCATCGTCGAGTGGCAGCCGCTGGTCGGCACCGTGCCGCCGCTGTCACACGCGGACTGGCTGGAAGTTTTTGAAAAATATAAGCAAACGCCCGAGTACCAGCAGGTCAATCACAGCATGCCGCTGGACGAGTTCAAGTTCATCTTCTGGTGGGAATATTTTCATCGTCTGCTGGGGCGCACCATCGGGCTGGTCTTTTTCCTGCCTTTTCTGTACTTTTTGTTGCGACGCAAGATCGAGCGGCCTCTGGTGCCCAAACTGGTCGGCATCTTCATCCTTGGCGGCCTGCAGGGCGCGATGGGCTGGTACATGGTGCAAAGCGGCCTGGTGGACGATCCAAAGGTCAGCCAGTACCGGCTGACGGCCCATCTTTCCCTGGCCTTTCTCATCTTCATCGCCATGATGTGGGTGGCGCTGGGGCTGGTCGAAGAGCGCTCGCGCTATTTCGCCCACGCGGGCTATCGCCGCTTGCAGCACTTCGGTTCCTGGCTTTTCGCGCTGGCCTGCTACATGGTCGTTACCGGCGGTTTCGTCGCCGGCATCCGGGCGGGCAAGGCCTACAACACCTTTCCCCTCATGAACGGCCATTTCATGCCGCCGGAGACGTTCATGATCGATCCCTGGTACCTGAATTTCTTCAACAACATGGCCACGGTGCAGTTCGACCACCGGCTCGGCGCCTGGCTGCTGGCCTTTCTCGCGCCCTGGTTCTGGTTCAGGCTGCGCCGCTTTCCCGATCGCCGGCGAGCGCAAAGGGTGGCCGACCTGGTGCTGCTGGTGCTGGCCGTGCAGATCACCCTCGGCATCCTGACGGTGCTGCACGCCGTGCCGGTCGCGCTGGGCGCTGCCCATCAGGGCGGCTCGATGGTGTTGATGGCGACGCTGCTCTGGCTCAACCACGAGTTGCGGGTGCCGGCCCAACTGCGGAGCGCCTGAGCGGGATGACCATCGACTCCGGTCGCGTTCTGCAGCTACGCGCCCGGCGTGTCCGCACCCTGGCGCTGGTCAGTTGCGCCTTGTCCGTTCTGGTCGTCATGGTCAGCGCCTTCTTGCGCCTGTCCGGTGCCGGGTTGGGCTGCGGCGATTGGCCTGCCTGCTACGGCGGCATCCTGGCCGGTGCGCCCCCCACACCCTGGCCCGGCGCGCGACTGCTGCATCGCATCGTCGCCACCCTGGCTTTGCTGGCGGCCATTCTGCTGGCGTGGCGCTGCTGGCGGCCGCAACCCCTGCAGCCGGCGGCGCGATACGCGACGCTGCTGCTGGCGCTGATGCTCTTTCTCTCCGTCGTCGGCGTGTGGAGCGCCGATCCGCGCCTGGCCGTCGTGAATTTCATCAACCTCGTCGGCGGGCTCGGCCTGGTGACCTTCTCGTGGCGCGTGGCGATCAGCGCGGAGCCGTCGCGCTGGGTGGAGCGCGTTCGCGGCGGCCCGGCGTGCCGCTTGGCGCTGGCCATGCTGACGCTGACGGTGCTCCTCGGGGGGCTGATCGGCGCGCGCTATGCCGCCTCCTCCTGCGGCACGCTGCCCGATTGTCAGGGCGTCTGGTGGCCGGCCGCGCAAGGCTGGGCGGCCCTGCATCCCTTCGCCGTCCTGTCCGGGCCGGCGGCGCCGGGCGAGGCGGGCGGGCTGGCGCTGCATCTCCTGCACCGCTACGCGGCGGCGCTGGCGGCGGTGCTGCTGGCCGGGGTGGCGCTGCGGCTGCGCAAGGCGCCGCAGGCGCGCAACGCCGCCCTGACGGCACTGACTTTCCTGCTGATCGAGGCCCTGCTTGGCGCGCTCACCGTGGCGAGCGGCCATTCGCTCTGGCTGGCGGTGGCGCACAACGTCGGCGCGGCCCTCCTGCTCGCTGCCGCGGCGGGCCTGATGCATTCGGTACGGCAATAGAGGCTTTCCCTCCGGCCCCCTTTCCGGGAAAGGGGGTAACGAGAGTTCGGCTGCGCTGGCGCAGCCTCCAAGCGATTGGCGTCGCCCGCCTTGGGGCGGCCCCGCGCCGGGCGATAAAAAGCCCGCGGGTCGCGCGGGCTTTCACTCCCAAGGGGACTCGGTCAGGCCAATTGCACGGGAATCTTGTGGCGCTGGTTCATCATGCGGTTGCGCGAGTCGACGTAGACCAGGTCCGGCTCGAACTTCGCCAGTTCCGCCTCGTCGTACATCGCGTAGGTGGCGATGATGAGCAGGTCGCCGGGCGCGGCCTTGCGCGCCGCGGCGCCGTTCACCGAAATGATGCCGCTGCCGCGCTCGGCGGAAATGGCATAGGTGGTGAAGCGCTCGCCGTTGTTGACGTTGTAGATGTCGATCTGCTGGTACTCGCGGATGTCCGCGGCATCGAGCAGGTCCTGGTCGATCGCGCAGGAACCCTCGTAGTGCAGTTCCGAGTGCGTGACCGTCACGCGGTGCAGCTTGGATTTCAGCATCGTCCGTTGCATCGTGGTCGCTCCTTCTCTCAGTACTCAGTAGCTGGCAGGTTGCGGTTTCCTCTCCCGCAAGGTGCGCTGCTGGTGCACCGACGGCCTGAGCGCAAGACGGTACCCTAAACTTCCAGGTTGTCGATCAGGCGCGTGCTCCCCAGGAGTGCCGCGCCCAGCACCACCAACCCAGAATCGTGAGCGGCTGGCAATTGTAGATCAAGTTGTTTTCGCACCGCAACATACTGCGGAATCCAGCCACTGGCGCGGAGTTCCGCCATGGCCCCTTGCTCAAGCCGCGCCAGGTCTCGTTCTCCGGCCCGTATGGCCTGCCGAACGGCGTCCAGGGCCCGATGCAGCCGGGGGGCCTCGGCCCGTTCGGCGGTCGACAGGTAGCCGTTGCGCGAGGACAGGGCCAGCCCGTCCTCGGCCCGCACCGTCTCGCCCGGGACGATCCCGATGGGCAGATTGAGTTCGCGCACCATGTTGCGGATGACCATCAGCTGCTGGTAGTCCTTTTTGCCGAAGACCGCCACCTGCGGTTGCACGATGGAGAAGAGCTTCATCACCACCGTGGCGACGCCGCGGAAGAAGCCGGGGCGGAATTCGCCTTCGAGGATGTCGGCCTGGACCGGGTCCGGCTGCACGTGATAGGCCTGCGGCGCCGGGTACATCTCGCGCTCGTCGGGCGCGAAGAGGTGCGCCACGCCAGCCGCCGCCATCTTCGCGCAGTCGGCCTCGAAGGTGCGCGGGTAGGTGTCGAAATCCTCCTTCGGGCCGAACTGCAGGCGGTTCACGAAGAGGCTGGCGACGACGCAGTCGCCGAGCGGGCCCGCCTGGCGCATGAGGGCGATGTGGCCTTCGTGCAGGTTGCCCATGGTGGGCACGAAGGCGACGCGGCCGGCGCCGGCCAGCGCCGCGCGCAGGCTCGCGATGGTCGAATGGATTTGCATGTCAGTAACAGTTTTCCGGGCCGGGGAAGCTGCCGTTCTTGACGGCCTCGACGTAGGCCCGCACGGCGCCGTCGATGCTGGCGGCGCCTTCCATGAAGTTCTTCACGAAGCGCGCCTTCTTGCCCGGATAGACGCCGAGCATGTCGTGCAGCACCAGCACCTGGCCATGGCAGTCCGAGCCTGCGCCGATGCCGATGGTGGCCATGCCGGTCAGGCCTCCGCTGATTTCCGCGGCCAGCGTCGAGGGCACCATCTCCAGCACCAGCAGCGCGGCGCCGGCCTGATCGAGCGCCCGCGCGTCGTCCTGCATCGCCTGCGCGCCGGCCTGGGTCTTGCCCTGCACGCGGTAGCCGCCGAGCTGGTTCACCGACTGTGGCGTGAGGCCGACATGGGCGCACACCGGCACGCCGCGCTCGACGAGGAAATGCACCGTCTCGGCCATGTAGGCGCCGCCCTCGAGCTTGACCATCTGCTCGCCGGCGGCCATCAAGGGTACCGCCGAGCGCATCGCCTGCGCCGGGCTTTCCTGATACGAGCCGAAGGGCATGTCGGCAACGATGAAGGGACGCTTTGCCCCGCGTGACACGCAGCCGGTGTGGTAGGCCATCTGTTCCAGCGTCACCGGCAGGGTCGAGCCGTGGCCCTGCAGCACGTTGCCGAGGGAATCGCCCACCAGCAGGATGTCCACTCCGTTGCGCTCGAGCAGGGCGGCAAAGCTCGCGTCGTAGCAGGTCAGCACGGCGATCTTCTCGCCCTCGGCGCGCATGCGCGCGAGTTCGGTCAGGGTCACCGGCTTCGAGTTCTCAAGATAGCTCATGGCACTCACGATGCGGGGATGGAGCGCGCATCATAAACGCAGTGCGGCCAGAAACGGAAGATGAAATAAACCGCAGCGGGAACGATCAGGACGCCTCGACCGGATCGAGCCGGGCCAGCACCTGGCCGCGCACGCCGTCGAGCAGGGTGGCGGCCAGCCCGCGTCCGGGAATCGCCGCCGCCGGCGCGATCTCGACGAGCGGCAGCAGGACGAAGGCGCGCTCGTGCATGCGCGGATGCGGCAGGGCCAGGCGCGTCGTGGCGCGCGTCTCGGCGCCGTAGAGGAGGAGATCGAGGTCGAGGGTGCGCGGCGCATGGCGGAATTCCCGCTTGCGCCCGAAGCGCGCCTCGATGGCGAAGAGTTCGTCGAGCAGGGCCTCGGCGGCCAGCCGCGTGTCGAGGGCGGCGACGGCATTGATGAAATCCGGCTGGTTCTTCAGACCGACCGGCGCGCTGCGGTAGAGCGAGGAGGCGGCGGCGAGCGTCGTTTCGGGCAGGGCGTGCAGCGCCGTGCAGGCCGCCCGCACGGTGGCCTGCGGATCGCCGAGGTTGCTGCCCAGCGCGACGTAGGCGCGCACGCTCATGCCGCGCTGGCCTCGGCGGCGCCCTTGTCGCCTGCCTTGCGTCCCCGCCGTCTCCGGCGGCCTGACTTTTTCTCGGGGGTGAGCATGGCCAGCCGCGCCTCGGTGTCGGCGTTCATGAAGGTTCGCCACCAGTCGGCCAGTTCGCGGTCCACCTCGCCGCTCTCGGTGCGCAGCAACAGGAAGTCGTAGCCGG
>CAUJIK010000021.1 GCA_963205255.1 Pseudomonadota bacterium | reverse complement strand
GAGTCGGGCGAACAGGTCGGCGTCACGGAGACGGCTGCTGAAACGCCGCCCGAAGCCCAGCCTGTGGAGTACGGGGTTCCCGAGGAACAGATCGGCCCGGATGCAGGCGGCTTGCTCATCAACGAGCCGCCACCCGAGCCGCGCAAGTTCTACATCGACGGCGGCGAAGTCGAAGTCATCGGCCACCTGGTGTACGACCTGGATACCGACGGCAAGAAGCTGCAGGTGGTCAAGTACACCGAGTACTCCGGCCGCGCCGTGCGCACCCTGTACCCCACCCGCGAGGCCCTTCAATCAGCCTGGGCCGACCCAGATACGCGCAGCGAGGTGCTGCGCGAACTCACCGAGCGCGGCATCAGCTTCAAGGAGCTGGCCGCCAGTAGCGACCAGCCGGATGCTGACCCCTTCGACCTGCTGTGCCATCTGGCTTGGAACGCACCGCTGCTCACCCGCCGCCAGCGCGCCGAAGCGGCCCGTCGCCGGGCGCAGGACCTGTTCGGCCAGTACGGAGACACCGCGCGCGAAATCCTGGCGCTGCTGCTCGAACGCTACGTCGAGCGCGGCATCCTGCAGTTCAGCACGCTGTCGGAGCTGATGAAGGTCCAACCCTTCGACCGCTACGGCAGCCCTGCCGAGATCGCGACCCGTCATTTCGGCGGCGTGCGGGGCATGAAGGACGCCGTCTCCCGCCTGCAGACCGCGCTCTACCAATAACGACAAGACACACGAGAACCCGAATCGATGCCCCTTTCCAAACGTTCAGCGGCCAACGCCGCCGCCACCGTCGAAAAGAAGCCCCGCGCCGCGCGCAAGGCCAAGGCGCCGCTCACGACCCGCGAGAACCTGTCGGCGCTAATCGGCACCGCCCGGCAGATCCTGCGCAAGGACAAGGGGCTCAACGGCGACGTGGATCGCCTGCCGCTGCTCACCTGGGTGATGTTCCTCAAGTTCCTCGACGACCTCGAAGCCGTCCACGAGCAGGAGGCCGAACTCGACGGCAAGCGCTACCAGCCGATCATCGAGGCGCCGTACCGCTGGCGCGACTGGGCCGCGCGCGAGGACGGCCTGACGGGCGACGAGCTGCTGGCCTTCATCAACCAGGACGAAACCTACCGCGCCGATGGCTCGCGCGGCGCGGGCTTGTTCGCGCACCTGCGCGGCCTGGCCGGCAGCGGCGAGAAGGGCAGCCAGCGCGAAGTCATTGCCAACGTGTTCAAGGGCGTGCAGAACCGTATGGTCAGCGGCTATCTGCTGCGCGACATCGTCAACAAGATCAATGCCATCCACTTCAGCAGCAGCGAGGAGGTCCACACCCTCTCGCACCTGTACGAGTCGATGCTGCGCGAGATGCGTGACGCTGCAGGTGATTCGGGCGAGTTCTACACCCCGCGCCCGGTGGTGCGCTTCATCGTGCAGGTGACCGACCCGCGCCTGGGCGAGACCGTGCTCGACCCCGCCTGCGGCACCGGTGGATTCCTGGTGGAGGCCTACGACCACCTCGCCCCGCAGGTGACCAAGCCCGAACAACGCCGCACCCTGCAGCGCGATACCCTCTACGGTCAGGAAGCCAAGCCGCTGCCCTACATGCTGGCGCAGATGAACCTACTGCTGCACGGCCTGGAAGCCCCGCAGATCGCCTACGGCAACACGCTGGACCGCCGCGTCAACGAAATCGGCCACAGCGAACGCGTGGACGTGATCCTCACCAACCCGCCGTTCGGCGGCGAGGAGGAGGTCGGCATCAAGGCCAACTTCCCGCCCAACATGCAGACGGCGGAAACGGCGCTGCTCTTCCTGCAGTACATCATGCGCAAGCTGCGCGTGGCGGGCGCGCCGGTGCCCGGCGGCAAACCCGCTGCGCGTGGCGGCCGTGCTGCCGTGGTCGTGCCCAATGGCACCTTGTTCGGCGACGGCATCAGCGCCGTCATCAAGGAGGAACTGCTCAAGGAGTTTCGCCTGCACACCGTCGTGCGCCTGCCGCAGGGCGTGTTCGCGCCCTACACCGACATCCCGGCCAACCTGCTGTTCTTCGAGCGCGGCGGTCCGACCGACACCATCTGGTACTACGAGCTTCCCTTGCCCGCGGGGCGCAAGAAGTACAGCAAGACCGCGCCGCTCCAGTTCGAGGAGTTCGCGCCGGCTCTGGCCTGGTGGAACGCCCGCGAGGAAGGTCAGCAAGCCTGGCAGATCGACTTCGCCGCCAGGCGCGCTGCCGCCGTGGAGGCCGCCACGCCGCACTGGCAACGTGCTGAAGCCGAGCGCAACGTGGCGGTCGCCTTGGGCAAGCCCATCAGCGAGCTGGAGCAGGCCGCACAGGCCGCGGCGAACGGCGACAAGGCCGCGCTGCAGGAGAGGGTCCGTGCATTGAAGGCCGAGCAGCAGGCCCACAAGCAGGCCGCGAGGGCAGCCCAGGCCGAGGGCGACGCGCAGTACTGGCCCATCTACAACCTGGACCTCAAGAACCCGCACGCCCGCGCGGGCCTGGAGCACGCCGACCCGAAGGACCTGATCGCCTCGATGCGCAGCCACGAGGCCGAGGTGATGCGGCTACTGGGTGAAATTGAGGCGCTGGTCAGCGCGGTGGACGGCGAATGAAGGGGTGGACCAAAGTTGCGCTGGGCGAGTTGCTGCGGCGCTCCGATGAGGCCACGGTACTTGACCCCGCAGCCGAATACCACGAGGTGACGATCAAGCTGTGGGGCAAAGGCGTCGTCAGCCGGGGCAAGGTCCACGGCGGCGACGTCGTTTCGGTGCGCCGCGTCGTTCGCGCCAACCAGCTGATTCTTTCCAAGATCGACGCACGCAACGGTGCGATCGGTTTGGTACCGCCCGAACTCGACGGCGCCATCGTCAGCAACGACTTCCCATCGTTCGAGTTTCGCGACCCCAAGCGATGCGACGCTGCCTTCATGGGCTGGCTGGTCCGCTCGGCACCTTTCGTCGAACTATGCAAAGCCGCCAGCGAAGGCACCACCAACCGCGTGCGCATCAAGGAAGACCGGTTTCTCGATCAGCAGATCGGCCTTCCGCCACTGTCCGAACAACAAGCCATCGTCGCCCGCCTCGACGCGCTGGCCGACAAGACTCGGGAAGTCGAAGCGCATCTGGATGCGGTCGAGAGTGATTCGTTGCGATTGTTGGTGACGCTCGCAACTAGGCGGGATCTGTCGGACGAGCAAAGGCGCGCGCTCGGCTGGCGACCCGGAACGATTGCCGACATAGCGGCGCTCGCACTAGATCCCGATCCCGTCAAGACTGATCGCTCTTACCCGAATGTCGGCATCTTGAGCTATGCAAGAGGCCTCTTTGGCAAGGTGCCGATCGATGGCGCTGCTACCAGCGCCAAGACGCTGTACCGGATCAGGTCTGGCCAATTCATCTACAGCCGACTATTCGCCTTCGAAGGGGCATACGCTCTTGTTCTCGACGAGTTCGACGGCTGCTACGTCTCGAATGAGTTCCCGACCTTCGACGTCAATCGCGATCTCGCTTCATCGAAGTTCTTGATGGCGCTCTTCATGACGGAGGCCGATTGGCAAGAGATGCGCGCATCGACAAAGGGTGTGGGTGATCGGAGGCTAAGAATCCAGCCGGAACACATTCTTGCGCGGCAGATTTGGATCCCGCCTTGGCAGGAGTTACGTCGGATCGATTCGATGTTCGACCAGCACCTCGCGCTCAAGGCCAAGCACGCCGCCATTCGTCAGGCCAATGCCGCGCTACTTCCCGCCACGCTAGAGCGGCTCTTCGCCGGGAGTGCGTAGTGCAGTTCATCACCAACGGCCCGGACATTCCCGATGCGCTCTTGCAGGCGCACGAAGACGGCCGCGTGGTGTTCTTCTGCGGTGCCGGCATCTCCTACCCCGCCGGTTTGCCGGGCTTCAAGGGTTTGGTGGACGAGATCTACCGGCGCAACGGCACCGCGCCCAGCGACATCGAGCGCGCGGCCCTGGACCGGGGGCAGTACGACGCCACGCTCGACTTGCTGGAGCGGCGCCTGCCGGGCCAGCGCCTCGCAGTGCGCCGCGCGCTGGCAGAGGCTCTAAAGCCCAAGCTGCGCCGCAAGGGCGCCACCGAGACGCATGCCGCGTTGCTGCGGCTGGCGCGAGACCGTGAAAGCGCACTGCGGCTGGTCACCACCAACTTCGACCGCGTCTTTCACGCCGCAGCCAAACGCTCAGCGCAGGCGTTCCAGGCCCATGCCGCGCCGATGTTGCCGATCCCGAAGAACAGCCGATGGAACGGCTTGGTCTATCTGCATGGCCTGCTGCCCGAGAAGGCGGACGTCACGGCCTTGAACCGGCTGGTGGTCACCAGCGGCGACTTCGGGCTGGCCTACCTGACCGAGCGCTGGGCGGCTCGCTTCGTGAGCGAGCTGTTCCGCAACTACGTGGTGTGCTTCGTCGGCTACAGCATCAACGACCCGGTGCTGCGCTACATGATGGACGCCTTGGCGGCGGACCGCATGCTGGGCGAAGTCACACCGCAGGCCTGGGCGCTGGGCGACTCCGAGCCTGGGCAGGAAGCGCGCAAGAGCATCGAATGGGAGGCCAAGGGCGTCACGCCGATCCTGTACCCCGTGGCGGCCGGCACGCACGACCATTCGGCGCTGCACCAGACCTTGCAGGCCTGGGCCGAGACCTACCGCGACGGTGTGACGGGCAAGGAGCGCATCGTGGTCGCGCATGCCTTGGCACGGCCGTCGGCCAGCACACAACAGGATGACTTTGTGGGTCGGATGCTGTGGGCATTGTCAGACTCGTCCGGGCTGCCGGCCAGGCGGTTTGCAGAGTTCAATCCGGTGCCGTCGCTGGACTGGCTGCTGGATGCATTCGCCGCGGACCGCTACGGGCACAGCGACCTTGTCCGATTCCGCGTGCCGCCGCGCGACACCACCGACCCGAAGCTGCGGTTTAGCCTGATTCATCGCCCGGCGCCGTACTCGCTCGCGCCGCCGATGCGGTTGGTTGCCGGTGGCGGCGCGGGCACGCAGTGGGACGATGTGATGGTCCAGCTTGCGCGTTGGCTGGTACGGCACCTGAATGACCCGCGGGTGGTTCTGTGGATCGCGGAGCGTGGCGGTCAGCTTCATGAGCAATGGATCTGGCAGATCGAGCACAGGTTGGACGAGCTCGCCCTGCTGGAACGCGACGGCAAGACATCCGAGCTGGAGGACATTCACGCCCACGCCCCCAACGCCATCCCGGGCCCGCTGATGCGAACCCTGTGGCGCCTGCTGCTCAGCGGGCGAGTGAAGTCGCCGTGGCGTGAACCTGACCTATACCGGTGGAAGAGCCGGCTGAAGCGCGAAGGCTTGACAGCGACCCTGCGGCTGGAGCTGCGCGAACTGCTGTCGCCCAAGGTGCGTCTGAGCAAGCCGTTCCGCAGGGGAGAGGAGCCCGAGAGCACTGACGAGCCTACGCGCCTGCGGCAACTGGTGGACTGGGAGTTGGTGCTGGCCGCCGATCATGTGCACTCGGCCCTGCGCGACCTGGCCGATGCGCAGTGGCAAGCGGCCTTGCCGGCCTTGCTGGAGGACATGCAGCTACTGCTGCGAGATGCGCTGGACCTCCTGCGCGAACTGGGTGAGGCCGACGAGCGCAGCGACCGCTCCCATTGGGACCTGCCCTCGATCAGCCCACACTGGCAGAACCGGGGATACCGCGACTGGGTGTCGTTGATCGAGTTGCTGCGGGATGCATGGTTGGCGGTGCACAGTGCCGATGGGGTCCGCTCGGCGCGGATAGCGGCGGCGTGGTTCGATCTGGCGTATCCCACTTTCAGGCGCCTCGCCCTGTTCGCTGCGAGTCAGGACGGATGCATTGCTCCTGAGCAATGGGTGGAGTGGTTGCTGGCTGATGGTGCTTGGTGGCTATGGGCGGTCGACACGCAGAGGGAGGTGTTGCGGCTGCTGGTGCAGCAGGGTCGCCGGTTGCCGCCGGAATCACAGGAACGGCTGGAGTCGGCCATCCTGGCGGGGCCGCCGCGTGAGATGTACCGCGACGATCTCGAACTCGATCGGTGGCAAGACCTGGTTGCGCGCTCGGTCTGGTTGCACTTGGCCAAGCTGAATGCATCCAGCCTAGCCCTCGGGGCGACCAGCGCGGCGCGGTTGGAAGAGCTATCGCGCCTGCATCCGCAATGGCAGTTGGCCGCCAACGAGCGCGACGAGTTCTCGCATTGGATGAGCGGCACCGGCGACCCGGATTACGAGGAACGTCGGGACGTTGATTTCGCGCCCCGCAAGCGGCGCGACCTCGTGCAATGGCTCGTCAAGCCGCAAACCGAAAGGGGTCCGTTCTACGAGGACACATGGCGCAATGTTTGCCGAAAGCACCCGCTGAACAGTCTTTACGCGCTGTGCGACCTGGCACAGCAGAACGCATGGCCAGCAGGGCGCTGGCGAGAAGCGCTGCAGGTCTGGAGCGAGGGTGCCATGGTGCTGCGGTCCTGGCGCCTAGCCGCACCGCTGGTTCAGACAATGCCCGACACGGTCATGCAGGAACTTGCGCATGGCGTCACTTGGTGGCTGGAGGCTGCATCCAAGTCGATCGATCGACACGAGGCCATCCTGCTGCACATGTGCCAGCGTGTCCTGGGCCTGCCGCTGGACCAGGACTCCGGGATCAGAGGGGGCGATGGCGAAGCGATCCAGCAGCCCGTCACCGAGGCCATCAACCACCCCATCGGCCACGTCACACAGGCACTGATCAATGTTTGGTTCAAGCGAGAGCCCAACGACGGCGATGGGCTTCCCGCTGACATCGGCCCCTTGTTCACCCAGCTGTGTGATGTGCGAGTCCAGCGGTTCCGGCACGGCCGGGTCCTGCTGGCCTCCCGATTGATCGCGCTCTTCCGTGTTGACCGCCAATGGACTGAGCAGTACCTGCTGCCACGGTTCGATTGGGCGGCCGATCCGATGGAAGCCAAGGCCGCCTGGGAGGGCTTCCTTTGGTCGCCTCGCCTGTACCGGCCGCTACTACTTGCGTTCAAGCCGCAGTTCCTCGCAACGGCGCGCCACTATGGCGACTTGGGTGAACATGGCCAGCAGTTCGCCGCCTTTCTGACATACGCAGCGTTGGGGCCGGTCGACGGCTACTCGGCTGCGGAGTGGCGCGCTGCGATCGCGGCGCTGCCGAAGGAGGGCTTGCAGGAGTCAGCACAGGCGCTGGTGCAGGCGCTCGAAGGGGCCGCAGATCAGCGAGAGGAATACTGGAAGAACCGCATCCAGCCGTTCTGGCAGGACGTCTGGCCCAAGTCGCGCGATCTCGCCACGCCCGGCATCTCCGAATCTCTCACGCGGCTCTGCATCGCGGCCGGCTCCGAGTTCTCGGCTGCGCTGAACGCGGTCCTGGACTGGTTGCAGCCCATCGAGCACCCGTACTACATCATCCATCGTCTGCACGAGTCAGGGCTGTGTGGCCGATTCCCGATCGACGCCTTGCGACTGTTGGCGGCGATCGTCAGCGATCAGCCTTGGGGCGCACCCGAGCTGGGGCAATGCCTGGATCTCATCGTGCAGGCGGACCCGAGCCTCGCCCAAGACCCGAACTACCAGCGCCTGCGCGAGTACGCCAGAAGGCGGGGAGGATGAGGACGAGTACCCGAGCCTGCGTGGTACGACTTGGCGGTCTCACGACTGAGGTAGCGGCCGCCTATGACGACCTCAGGTTCGATCGGCGCCAGCCCTGGCTACGGCTGGAGCAGGAGCGCGAGTGCTTTGCTCCCATGGCTTGCAGCGAGGGCAACCGTCCAACAGGCCGTTGGACTTTTCGCTCCAGGCATCTCAACCACCTCAAAGCTGTCCAGGAGAATCGGCGATAGATGGGCGATAGAACGTGGCCGAGATCGCTTGGCGGCCTTCAATGTCAACAACTTCTATCGCTCATGAGCCATACGGCCAATGTCGGTGATGGTCGATAGAACGCTGTCCTCCGAGAATTTCGGATGGCGCCGCGCCAACCCGCAGCATCCCGCACGGTCCCGATCTATTCCGATGCATCACAGTAAGGGCGAGTTCGCGGGGTCAACCAAACACCACCACTTCTTTTGCCCGGTTTGCATCTGAACATGGGTTCAAAACCGCCACCGACGCTGGATGCACCCGATTCCGGGACCGGGAGCGCTCCGGTGGGAGCCGTCGATCCGGTGCGCCGGGTTCTGCTGCTCGGCGGTGCCACCTCGCTGTTGATTTACGCGGGCTTGCGCCTTCGCGACGGGACCGGCCGTGGCAGCGCCTATGCGGGTGAGGACTCCACCGGTTCCGGCGGAAAACCGCCGCTGCCAGGTGGCATACAGCGCGGCGTCAATGTCTATCCCGGCACATACTACTGGGCGCACAGGAATTTCATCGACATCCTGCGGGATACCGGCGATGACCGGATGAACGGCATCCCGGCCGATCAGGTCAATGGTGCGACGGTCCTGCTTCACCGCGGCGATGAGGTGTACCGCTATGCCGCGCTGACCATCGCCCATACCGGTGGCTTTCGCACCGGCAACTACATCATCAAGGCGGTCGATACGCCGCAGCGCTCGGGCATCGCCGCGGCACGCCTTACGCTCAAGCTCTCTGGTGTGGTCACCGGGGTCACCCGTGTCGTCGCCGGCACGCGCTGCACCTTCACCGTGACCAGCGACACGCCGCAATTCGGTGTCGCGGTCATGAACAACACCCGCTCGGACCAGACGTTTCACTGGTCGAACATCGTCTGCATGCACGAAGACGATGAAGCCCTGTTCGACGCGGGCGAGATATTCAATCCGCTGATGCTGGCAGACCTGGAAGGGTGCAGTGTCCTGCGCTTCCTCGATTGCAATGGCGCGAATTTTCCGCGTATCCAGACCATTGCCGACATTCCGACGATGGAGTCGTGGATCGGCAGCGACTGGCCTCCGGAGATCATCGCGGCGCTTTGCAGGCGCCTGGGCGCCGAAGGCTGGATCAATCTGCCCATTGTCATGGATGACCTGATGTTCTCTGCCGACGCCGATACCGACCGCATCACGACGGCGCGGTGGATCGAAGGCACCGGCGCCGTGGCGGTTGCCTGTCCGTGGAGCGAGGGCGATGCCGTCATGCCCTGCAACGTCGAGACTCTCGAGTTTGCGCCCGGTCTTGCCGGCCCGAAGCTTTTCTACGCCAGAAACATCAGCGGCAACACCTGCCAGCTCTCCGTGACGCCCGATGGGCCGGTTATCGACATCAAGACGACAGTGCCGCTGAGTCATGCAGAGCTGTGGATAAATCGCATCTCGAAGATGCATGACCCGGCTCCGGTCTATGAGGAGTATGCCGCGCGCCTGCATGCGGCATGGCCCGAGTGCCCGATGTGGAGCGTCGAGGCCGGCAACGAGAAGTGGAATTTCAGCGCGCCGTTTTCCGTGCTGCAGGCCTGGTGCCGCACGCAGGGATTTTTTCGCCAGTTCGGCGTCCCGAACGATGGCGCCCGCGACGCGCTGGCGAGGTCGCAGACCCGTGCCGGCGCCGGCAGCCTCACGCTCAATGGCGACGGCAAGGCGCGCCACACCGGCACTGGCGCGCTGGCATTCCCGACACAGCTCACGATTTCCAGCAGCGCCAATCTCGGCGGCGTCACGTTCACGTTCAACGGCAAGGACCCGGCCGGCAAGGTCGTTTCCTACCGGCGCAGTGGTCCCGACAACGGCACCGTCGAGACGGACATGCGCTTCAGTGAACTGACCAGCATCTCCGTCAGCGGTGCGCTGGCCGGCGATGTCACGGTAGGGTACCCGCAGCACACCTACGGCCCGGGAAACATCTGGGTGGACCGGACGGCGTGGAAGTCCTTCATCAAGGTGTTCGGCGCCGCGAAGGTTCGCCCGCAGGCCAACGTGCAGTTGTGGGAAGGGCTCATCGCCGACTGGCTGTATCTGCCGGACGACAGCGTGTTCAACGATGGCAAGACATATCTTGCCCAGCTGCGGGATCTGGGCGGCGAGCTGTCCTTTGCGCCTTATACCTTCCCGCAGCATACCGAGCTTGATCAATACAAGAATCACTCGGCGTGGACATGGGACGAGCTGGTTGCCGCCAGATGCTGGCAGTGGACTGATGCGCAGTGGAAGGGGTATCTGGCGCACGTTCAGACCAGCAACAGCAAGTACATGACCCAATGGAACCGGCTGATTGCACGCTACGCGCCCGGCCTCGGCAGATCAGCTTATGAGATGGGTCAGCATGGGTTCGCAACGAACTTCGCCGACCGCACTGCTGGTGACGACCAGGAGCGGGCGTTCGCGGCATGGATGGGTTTCTGGTTTCATTCCACGAGTCGGGAGGCCAGAGAGGCGCGGGCAGAATATCTCGCCTGGTTCCAGGCCAACGGCTTCAACCGCATCAACCACTATGTTTCCGTCGGCGGCTGGTCGTGGAACGGTCGCCACATGATGGCCTGGGGCAGAAAGCGCACCTACGCTGCCGCCGACCGCAACGAATGGTCTGCTGCCTTCGACGCAATCGGAACGCCGCAATCACGATCAGCGCCATGAAGCCCGCCGCCTGCGCGGCAATCCTCGGGCCGTGGCTGCTGGGAGCGGGCCTTGCCGGCGCTCCATTGATCGCGTCCGCTGCTGCCGGTCGGCACGACGCGGCGCAGGTCCAGAGCGAGGCGGCGGCAGCCCGCAGCGTATTGCGGGTGGCCGCGCCGGCCGACTACGCCCCCTATGCCCTGAAGGACGCCAGCACCGGTGTGTTGCGCGGCGTCGACGTGGAGCTGGCGCGTGAGCTGGCCGTTGATCTGGGACAGAGCCTCGAATGGATCGCGACGTCGTGGTCCACATTGCAGGAAGACGCCCGCGGCGGGCGCTTCGATATCGCGGTGGGCGGCGTGAGCATCACGCCGGCGCGCGCCGCGCTGTTTCCCTTTTCCCGCACATTGCAGCGGGACTACAAGTCTCCGGTAGTCCGCTGCGGCGAACAGACGCGCTTCGACACGCTGCGGGAGATCAACACCTCCGGCACGCGCGTGATCGTCAATCCCGGCGGTACCAACGAGCGCTTCGCGCGGCGGCGGTTTGCGCAGGCGCAGTTGCGCGTCCATGACGACAACGTCACGGTGTTCGACCAGATCCGCGCCGGGCAGGCGGATGTGATGGTCACCGACCTGACCGAAGGCAGAGTGCTGCAGGCGCGGAACGACGGGCTGTGCGCCGTGGGTGGGAGGGCGCGCTGGGAACCCATGCGCAAGGCCTGGTGGATAGCGGCGCCCGCGCCGCAGCGGGCGTCGATGTCCGCGGCCCTGGAGCGCGCGCTGCGGCGCGAATCCTATGCGCAGCGCCTGCAGCGGTGGATTGCGGCGCCGTGGGCGGTTGCCTCCCCCGACATCCCGCTGCAGCTGGCGCTGCTGGCCGACGAACGGCTGGCGCTGGTGGTGGAAGTGGCGCGCTGGAAGTGGAACCACGAGGCGCCCATCGAGGACCTGGCACGCGAACGAGTGCTGCTCGACGGGATGCCGGGCGCCGCGCGCGGCTATTTCGCGGCACAGATCGAGGCCGCAAAGCAGTTGCAGCGGGATCTGTTCGCGCGCTGGCAGGCCGCCGGCGCCGGCAGGTTCGCGCAGGTGCAGGATCTGAATGGTGTGCTGCGGCCCGGCATCGATGAACTGAACTCGCGGATGCTGGCACTGCTCGCCCGCTGGGACGGGCAGCGGCGAGACCGCGCCCAGATCGGCCCGCTGACCACGCAGACCCTCAGCGCCGGGGCTGCGGACCTCGCGCTGGGGCCGCTGACCCAGTGAACCTGCGCGCGATGTCGTGCTCTGCAAGTCCCGCCAGGCAGGTATGATTACCGGCTCTCCCAAGCCCCGGTAGCTCAGTGGATAGAGCACTCGCCTCCTAAGCGAGGGGTCGCAGGTTCAACTCCTGCCCGGGGCGCCAGCCTTCCTCCCGCCCGCACAGATGGTGCTCCGCGCCCGCCAAGGCGGTACATTCGCACTGACTGGATACAAGGAGTTGGTCATGCGCTGGAAATCCACAGTTCTGCAGTCCTGCTCGGTGCTTGCGCTGGCATTGCTGGCGGCCTGTGGCACCAACCCCGTCACCGGCAAGCGCGAGATCCAGTTCATCTCCGAGGGCCAGGAGATCCAGATCGGGCAGCAGAACTACGCGCCCATGCGCCAGAGCGAAGGTGGCGACTATGAGGTCCTGCCGGATCTCACCACCTACGTCAACGACGTGGGCCAGAAGCTCGCGGCCGTCTCCGGCAGCATCACGGTGAGCGAGCGGCGCCTGCCGTATGAATTCCATGT
This sequence comes from Pseudomonadota bacterium, assembly GCA_963205255.1. Classification (GTDB taxonomy): domain Bacteria; phylum Pseudomonadota; class Gammaproteobacteria; order Steroidobacterales; family Steroidobacteraceae; genus ZC4RG30. The sequence continues at coordinate 4,329 of CAUJIK010000021.1, read as the reverse complement.
GCTCAACAGCTCGGTGCCCAATGCCTGGGCGCTGCCCGGCGGCAAGATCGCCGTCAACCGCGGGCTGCTCACGGAGCTGAAGAACGAGGCGGAGCTCGCCGCGGTGCTGGGGCATGAAATCGTGCATGCCGCCGCCCGGCATGGCGCGCAGTCCCAGGAGCGCGGCACGCTGCTGCAGGGCGGGCTGGCGGCGGCGCAGATCGGCGCTGCTCTGGGCGACATGAACCAGCAGGTGGCGGGTCTGCTGCTCGCCGGCGCCAGCGTGGGCGCGCAGCTGGTGCACACCCGCTACGGCCGCGAGGCGGAGCTGCAGAGCGATCTCTACGGCACGCGCCTGATGAAGGCGGCGGGCTATGACCCCACGGCGGCCATCACGCTGCAGGAGACCTTCGTGCGCCTGTCCGAAGGGCGGCAGACCAACTGGCTCGAAGGGCTGTTCGCCTCGCATCCTCCCTCGCAGGAGCGTGTTAACCGCAACCGCCAGACCGTGCAGGAGCTGGGTGCCGGCGGTGATCTGGGCGCCGATCGCTACGTGGCGCGCATCGCGCCGCTGCGGCAGATCAAGCCGGCCTACGACAAATATGACCAGGCGCTGGCGGCATTGCAGAAGAAGGACGTGGCCACGGCCCGTTCGCTGGCGCAGGACGCAGTGCGCCTGGTGCCGCGCGAGGGCCGGTTCCACCAGCTGCTGGGAGACATCGACCTGAACCAGAAGCGCAACCAGGATTCGCTGGCGCATTACCGCAAGGCCATGGAACTCAGTCCCGGCTATTTCGGTTCATGGCTGGGCGCCGGCGTGGCGCAGTACCGCCTTGGCAACAGGGCTGAATCGCGGCAATGGCTCAACCGCAGCATGGAACTGCTGCCGACGGCGCCGGCGGCGCTGTTCCTCGGCAACATCGCGCGCGACACGGGTGATGCCGCGGGCGCGCTCAAGCTTTACCAGCAGGCGTCCTCGGCCGAAGGCAGCGTGGGGCAGGAGGCGGCGCGCGAGGCGGTGCTGCTGGATCTGCCCAGCAATCCCGGCAACTACGTGGCCGCGGCGTTGCGTGCCGGCAATAACGGTCAGCCGGTGATGGTCATCCAGAACCGCTCGCCGGTGCCGCTGGCATCGATCTCGGTGACGCCGGTGCTGGTGAACAGCGCCGGGCAGATCGTGCAGCAGGGGCGGGCGGTGACGGTCCGCGGGCCGGTGCAGCCGAACGCTCAGGTGACGGCCGACACGGGCCTCGGCAACCTCACCGCCGAGCAGTTGCAGGCGGTGCGTTTCCGCATCGACGCGGCGCGCGTCGCGCAGTGAGGGATCAGCCGCGCGGCCAGCGGCGCCAGCAGTCCGGGTCACCGTAGGCCAGGAACTCGGGGTTCAGCATGTCAGCCTTGGTGTTGTAGGCCAGGGCCTGACCATCGGCCAGGCGCACCACCTGCCCGCCGGCGGCCTCCACCACAGCCTGGCCGGCGGCGATGTCCCATTCGGAGGTGGGGCCGAGGCGCGGATACAGGTCCGCTGCACCCTCGGCCACCAGACACAGCTTGATGGAGCTGCCCGCGGGGCGCAGTTCATGCGGCCCCAATGCCGCCAGCGCCTGTTCCAGCGCCGGGTTGCCATGCGAGCGGCTGCCCACCACCCGCAGCGGCGGACGCCGCGTGAGGCGCACCGCGATGGGTGATCGCGCGCGCGCTGAAGTTTCGCGCCAGGCGCCCACGCCGGGGATGCCGCTGTAGGTGGTGTCGGTCACCGGGATATGCACCACGCCCAGCACGGGGCGATGCTCCTCGATCAATGCGATGTTCACCGTGAATTCGCCATTGCGCGAGACGAATTCCTTGGTGCCGTCGAGCGGATCGACCAGCCAGTAGCGCTGCCAGCGTGAACGCTCGGCGAAGGGAATATCCGCCGATTCCTCGGACAGGACCGGGATGTCCGGCGTCAGCTTCGCAAGCTCCGCAACGATGATGCGATGCGCGCGCAGGTCGGCCTCCGTCAGCGGCGAGGCGTCGGCCTTGGCGCTGGTTTCGAAGTCGGTGCCATAGACATCGAGGATCGCAAGGCCCGCGCGGCGCGCGATGTCGATGACGCCGGGGAGCAGCTCAGAGTGATGCAAGATGGGCGTCCCAGACATTGGTGATACCGGCCTTGTCCAGATACCCGATGATCTGTTCGGCGGCTTGTTCGGCCGAGAGGTCGCGCGTGTGCACGGTGATCTCGGCGTTCTCGGGAGCTTCGTAGGGCGAATCGATGCCGGTGAAGTTCTTCAGCTCTCCGCGGCGTGCCTTGCGGTAAAGCCCCTTCGGGTCGCGGCGTTCGGCGTCCTCGAGCGAAGTATCCACATGGATCTCGATGAACTCGCCCGCGCCGACCAGGTCGCGCGCCATGCGCCGCTCGGAGCGGAAGGGCGAGATGAACGACACCAGCACGATCAGCCCCGCATCGACCATCAGCCGCGACACCTCGGCCACGCGGCGGATGTTCTCGACGCGGTCCGCGTCGGTGAAGCCCAGGTCCTTGTTCAGCCCATGGCGCACATTGTCGCCGTCGAGCAGATAGGTGTGCCGGCCCATGGCATGCAGCCGCTTTTCCACCAGATTGGCGATGGTGGATTTGCCGGCTCCCGACAGGCCGGTGAACCACAGGATGCAGGCCTTCTGGCCCTTGGCCAGGGCGCGCGCCTGGTTGTTCACGTCCAGCGCCTGCCAGTGGATGTTGTCGGCGCGTCGCAGCGCGAACTGCAGCAAGCCGGCTCCCACCGTGTCGTTGCTGAGGCGGTCGATGAGGATGAAGCCGCCGGTATCGCGATTGTCCCCGTACGGGTCGAAGGCGATGGGGCGATCGAGGTTGATGTTGCACACCCCGATTTCGTTCAGCTCCAGCTGCCGCGCGGCCAGATGCTCCAGCGTATTGACGTTGATCTTGTGCCGGGGCGCGGCAATGCTGGCCGTGACCGTGCGGGTGCCGATCTTCATCAGATACGGGCGGCCCGGCAGCATGGCGTCCTCATGCATCCAGATCAGCGCGGCCTGGAACTGGTCGGCGACGCTGGCGGGTTCGTCGGCCGAGGCGATGAGGTCGCCGCGGGAGATGTCGATCTCCCGGTCCAGCGTGAGCGTGACGGATTGCCCCGCCACGGCCAGCGGCAGGTCGCCATCCATGGTCACGATGCGCTCCACGAGCGCTTCCTTGCCCGAGGGCAGGGCGCGCACGCGGCTGCCCGGCCGCACCTGCCCGGCGCTGATCTGGCCCGCGAAGCCGCGGAACTCCGAGTTGGGCCGGTTCACCCATTGCACCGGCATGCGCAGCGGCGCATCGCGCAGCGCGTCTTCGACCTCGACGGTTTCCAGGTGCTGCATCAGGGACGGGCCGTGATACCAGGGCATGGCCTTGCTGCGCTCGACCATGTTCTCGCCCTTGAGGGCCGAGAGCGGAATGCACAGGATGTTCTCGAGGCCGATCTGCTTCGCGAACTGCCGGTAGTCCTTTTCGATGGCATCGAAGGTGGCCTGGTCGTAGCCCACCATGTCCATCTTGTTCACGGCCACCACCACATGGCGGATGCCCAGCAGCGAGACGATGTAGCTGTGGCGCCGGGTCTGGGTCAGCACGCCCTTGCGGGCATCGATGAGGATCACCGCCAGGTCCGCCGTCGAGGCGCCGGTGACCATGTTGCGCGTGTACTGCTCGTGGCCGGGGGTGTCTGCGACGATGAATTTGCGCTTCTCGGTGGAGAAGAAGCGGTACGCCACGTCGATGGTGATGCCCTGTTCACGCTCTGCGGCGAGGCCATCCACCAGCAGCGCGAAATCCAGGTCCTCGCCCTGGGTGCCGACCTTCTTCGAGTCGGCCGCCAGCTGCGCCAGCTGGTCCTCGTAGACCAGCTTGGATTCATAGAGCAGGCGGCCGATCAGCGTGCTCTTGCCGTCATCGACGCTGCCGCAGGTGATGAAGCGCAGCAGGTCCTTGTTCTCGTGCGTCCGCAGGTAACCGAGGATGTCCTGGCCCGAAAGGTCGATGTGGTGGGCCATCTTAGAAATACCCCTCCTGTTTCTTCTTCTCCATGGAGCCGGCCTGGTCGTGGTCGATCACGCGGCCCTGGCGCTCGGAACTGGTGGTCAGCAGCATCTCCTGGATCACATCGGGCAGCGTGGCGGCCGTGCTCTCGACCGCGCCGGTCAGCGGATAACAGCCCAGCGTGCGGAAGCGCACGCTCTTCATCTCGGGCGTCTCGCCCGGCAGCAGTGGCATGCGTTCGTCATCCACCATGATCAGCGCGCCGTCGCGCTCGACCACCGGGCGCTCGGCGGCGAAATATAGCGGCAGCACCTCGATGTTTTCGC
>CAUJIK010000020.1 GCA_963205255.1 Pseudomonadota bacterium | reverse complement strand
TACAACATGAACATGCTGCAGAACCTCGACACGCCGACGCCGTTGCTCGTCACGCTCAACCACGACGGAGCGATCGATCCGGCGCGCATCCTGCGGCGCGAGACCTACCATCATCCGGTGTTCACGCCGGCGTCGGTGGCCGCGCAATCCCGGCACCGCGAGCTCAATGGCCATCAGGGCACCTACTACTGCGGCGCCTGGTGGCGCAACGGTTTCCATGAAGACGGTGTGGTGAGCGCCATGACCGCCCTCGAGCATTTCCGCACCGACCATGCACAGCGCGCTATACACCGGACGGCTTAGGCACCGCCGTCACGCGCCGCGCGCACATGTCTTCTGCTACGACGTGTGCCTGCTGTGGCTCGACCTCGCGGAGCAGGACGAGGTGTTTCGCGGCCGCTGGTTCTGGTCCACGCGCCGCCCGGCACTGGCATGGCTGAAACGCGCCGACTACCTGGGAGATCCGGCGATCCCGCTCGACGAGGCCGTCCGCCGGCGCGTGCACGCCGCGCTCGGCCAGCGCCCCGCCGGACCCATCCGCATGCTCACGCAGCTGCGCAACTACGGGCACTGCTTCAATCCGGTGTCCTTCTATTACTGCTACACGGCCGATGGGGAGCGCATCGAGACCGTGGTCGCCGAGATCACCAACACGCCGTGGCGCGAGCGGCACACCTATGTGCTGCCCGTGCCTGCGGGCACGCCGCCTGCGGCCGCGCTCGACTTCGACCTGGACAAGCAGTTCCATGTCTCGCCCTTCATGCCGATGCGGCAGACCTATCGCTGGCGGTTCGGTGTTCCCGGCGCGCGGCTTGCCGTGCACATGCAGAACCTGCAGGAAGGGCGCCCCGTGTTCGACGCCACGCTGTCGCTTGCGCGCCGCCCCATCGACACGCGCAATCTCGCCCTCGCCATGCTGCGCTTCCCCGCCTCGACGCTGCGGGTGCTCGTGGCCATCTACTGGCAGGCGCTGCGGCTGTGGCTCAAGCGCATTCCCTTTCACCCGCATCCGCCTAGAATCCACCGATGATCCGCGTGCTCCTCATCGACGACGACCGTCGGCACTCCGGGCTGCTGGCAGCCTACTGCCGGCGTTTCGAGATCGAGGTGTGCTGCGCCTACGAGGGGGATGAGGGCCTGCGACTGCTCGCGGACCAGCGCCCCGACCTGCTGCTGCTCGACGTGATGCTCCCCGGCCGCGATGGATTCGCGCTGTGCCGCGAGATCCGCCGCCGCAGCCGCGTGCCCATCATCATGCTCACGGCGCGCGGGGAACTCACCGACCGCGTCACGGGACTGGAACTCGGCGCCGACGACTACATCGCCAAGCCCTTCGAGCCGCGCGAGCTGGTGGCGCGCATCCACACCGTGCTCCGGCGCAGCGACGCCGTGCCCCACAGCGACCTGATCGAGTACGAGGGGCTGCAGATCGACACCGTCGGCCGCGTGGTGGTGGCCGACGGCGTCACGCTCGAGCTCACGACGATGGAGTACGAGCTGCTGCTGCTGCTCGCCGCGCACCCCGGCCGCGACTTCTCGCGCGACGACATCCTCGCCGCGCTGCGCGGCATCGACGCGGCGCTGCTCACGCGCGCCGTGGACATCCTCGTGAGCCGCCTGCGCGCCAAGCTGGGCGACAACGCACGCCCGTGGCGCTGGATCCACACGGTCTGGGGCCGTGGCTACCGCTTCATCGGCCGGCGCACGGCCGCATGATCCGCCTGTTCTCCTATTCGCTGTCGCTGCGGCTGCTAGCCATCTTCCTGCTGCTCGCCGCGCTGTTCGCCTGGGGCGTGGTGGCCGGCATCCGCTGGGCCTACAGCGCCGACGACCTGCGCGCGGTGATCAGCGGACACCTCTCGCTGCACGTGGACTATGTGCGCAACGACATCGGGTCGCCGCCGCGCCTGGACCGCGCGCTCGCCATCACGCAACGCGTGCCCGTGGACATCTTCATCGCCGGTCCCGATGTGCGCTGGTCGTCCGACCCGGCCTTTCCCGACCCGGACACGCTGGACTTCGGTCCCAGCGACTACTTCAGCGCCGAGCCCGATGCGCTGTTCGACGAGCTCGAGGGCGTGGTGTTCGCCGTGCACGAGCGTCACCGCTACCTGCGCTTCAGCGAGGGTGACTACGACATCACGGTGGTCACTCCGAAGATCGCCGAGACGCGCACACGCCCGCCGCTCATCCCCATCCTCGTGGGCTTCGCGCTGCTGCTGGTGCTGTGCGGCTACCTCGCGGTGCGCTGGCTGTTCCGGCCCGTGGCCACGATCCGCGAGGGCGCGGCGTACATCGGCGCCGGCCACTTCGGCCATCGCATCCGCACGCACCGCGACGACGAGCTGGGCGAGCTCGCGGGCGACATCAACCTCATGGCCGGCAAGGTCGAGGGCATGCTCGATGCCAAGCGCCAGCTGCTGCTGGGCGTGAGCCACGAACTGCGCTCGCCGCTCTCGCGCATGCGCCTGGGCCTGGAGCTGCTGGAGGAGCAGGAGGCCGCGCGGTCACTGCGCCAGGACGTGGACGAGATGCGCAGCATCGTGGAGACACTGCTGGAGGGCGAACGTGTCGGCTCGACCCACGCCGCCCTGCACCTGACCGACGTTGCGCTCGACGAGCTCGTGCAGCAGCTCGCCACGCGCTACTTCCACGACGAACCGCGGCTGCGCATCCAGATGGACGCGGCAGGCACGGCGCAGCTGGACGCCGCGCGCATCCAGCTCATGCTCAAGAACCTCGTCGGCAACGCGCTGCGCTACTCGCGGCCCGAGGACGGACCGGTGATCCTCTCGGTGCAGGGCAATGAACGGGAAGCCGTGTTCCGGGTGCGCGACTTCGGGCCGGGCATCGCCCCCGACCAGCGCGAACATCTGGGAGAGCCCTTCTACCGCTCGGATGCCTCACGCGCGCGCGAGACCGGAGGCACCGGGCTGGGACTATTCCTGGCGCGCCAGATTGCCAGGGCGCATGGCGGGGATCTCGGGCTCATCGATCCGGACGGGCCCGGCGCCCTCTTCGAAGTGCGGCTGCCACGGCGCCGCGGCGCCGCAACGGCTCACTCGCGCAGCTGATACCGCAGCGTGCGCCCGCCGCGCGCCGGACTCTCCAGCTGCAGCCAGTCCCCCGCCGCCGAATACCACAGGTGCACGGTCAGGTCCGGGCTCTGCAGACGATAGCGGCGCGCCGCAACGGCAGAGCCTTGCCGCTGCAGCCACTCCTCTCCGACGAGTGTGACGCTCACGGCATCGAACCGGCCGGTCTGCGGGTTGAGCAGCTGCGTCTGCTCCTGCAGGCGCGCCGGATTCCAGTAGGCATAGCCTGAGACACAGGCTGCGGCTGCACTGGCCGGCTGCGGCTGGCTCAGCTCGAAGAGGCCTGCCGTTGCCCGCCCGCTCACGACCAGCGGCCTGCCGTTGTCGTCGGTACGCGCGTCCATGCGCTGCAGGCAGCCCGCCGACCACTCCTCGCGCGCCATGTGACTGTAGCGGTAGACCACGAGGCCCAGCAGCTTCACCTCGAAGCGCGCATCGCTCTCGATGAGCTCACGCCCGTCGGCATCGTCACGGATCAGGAAGCGATGCGAGCCGATGGCACGATCGTCGAGGAACACGTCGAACTGCAGTGCGCGCTCTGCGGTTGCCGGCAAGGCAGCGGCGAGCGCGATTGCGGCCGCGCCCGCAGCGGCTGCGCGCCTTCCCCCACGTGACGGACCCGACTGCACCTGCATGGCATCAGTCTGCCAGCTGCCGCTGCGAACGACTGTAACGAATTGCAACGCGCCCCGGCGCCTGTGCCCACCGCATTCTGTGCGCCCGAGCCGGCCCCGCTCGCAATGGGCAGCGCCAGTACGCCCAACATGAACGCCAGCGAGGTCATGAGGATGGGCGAAGCCGCTGCGTTGACCCCGGGTTGTCCGGTGGGTCGGCTTGGCTGCGGGATTGCCGGGCGAGGTCCCAGCCGGTAGGCTCAGGCCGAACATAAGGCGCCATTCCGGGATCGGCGCGCAGCCCCGCCACGGACGACGTATTCACGATCGCGCCCCGCCCAGCCTTGGCCATGTGCGCAAGCTCATGTTTGAAGCACAGGAATATGCCGGTCAAATCGACATTCAGAATCCGGTGCCAATCTTCTTCGGTCTGCTCGGCAAGCAGCGCAGTAGGCGCCAGCAAGCCGGCATTGTTGAAGGCCGCGTCGAGTCCGCCATATTCCGATACTGCGCGTGCCACCAGTGCCTCGACCTGCGCGCTGACGGAGACATCGCTCCGAACTGCTCGATGCACAGTGCGGGAAACACGCCCATGATTCCGCCGAATGAGATGCCGACGCCGAGAATGCCAAGCAGGAAGGCCGTCGAACTTTGGGCACGGGTAGTCGTGGGCCCGCGGGCTGGGCAGAAGGTGATGGCCAGCATCGAGGAGCCGGAGGTTGTCGCAACGCCTCAGCGCAACTCAGGACGCACGAAACGGTAAACGGCGCGCACACCGACGAGTGTGAGCAGGACTTCGATGCCCGTCGCGAGGAAACCGAGCAGCGATCCGCGTGCCGCCACGTGCCGCTGGAACTTCGCGAGCAGGCGCTCGCGCGACAACTCGATGCTGTCGTAGAAAGTCGGGATCACGAGCAGCGTGAGCAGCGTCGAGGTGATCATGCCCCCGATGATGGCCACGGCCATTGGGCTGTAGAACTCGGCGCCCGCACCCATGCCGATGGCCACGGGCAGCATGCCGGCGATGAGCGCGAAGGTGGTCATGAGGATAGGCCGCAGGCGTTGCCGGCCCGCGTTCATGAGCGCCTGCTCGCGCTCCACGCCGCGGGCTTCCTCCTTGCGCGTGCAGTCGATCAGCAGGATGGCGTTCTTCGCGACGAGGCCCATGAGCATGATCACGCCGATGAGGCTCATGAGGTTCAGCGAGCCGCCGCTCACGAGCAGAGCCAGCACCACGCCGATCAGCGACAGCGGCAGCGAGATCATCACGGGTAGCGGCGCGGTGAACGAGCCGAACTGGATCACGAGCACGAGGTACATCACCGCGATTCCCATGAGCAGTGCCGTGAACATCTCGGCAAAGATCTCCTGCTGGTCGCGCGAGACGCCGCCCAGCGATACGCCATAACCATTGGGGAAGTCGATGAGGGAGGCGAGGCGCTGCGCGTCGGCCGTGACCTCTCCTGATCCCCGGCCCTGCACGTTGGCCGACACCGTGACCGTGCGCTTGCCGTCCAGGTGCTGGATCTGCGCCGGACCCTTGTCCATGGTGATGGTGGCGATCTGCTCGAGCGGCACCAGCATGTTGCTGCCACCCACCGCCACCGGAAGGCGCTCGATGTTGGCAGCGCTCACGCGGTCGCCCGGGTGCAGCCGCACGGCCACGTCACGCGATTCACCCGTGGGATCGACCCAGTCGCCGACTTCCACGCCCGCGAAGGCCACACGCAGCGCCTGCGCTGCGTCTTCCACCGAGATGCCCAGCTGGTTCGCAAGGCCCCGGTCGAGCTCGATGCGCAGCTCGTCCTTCGGATCCTGTTCGGAAAGCCCCACGTCCACGGCGCCGGGCACGCGCGCAAGCTCGCGCATGAAATCCGAGGTGATTTCCATGAGCCGGCGCGACTCCGGCCCGTAGAACTGGATCTGCACGGGCTTGCGCGCGCCATTGTTCAGGTCGTCGAGCACGGTGTACTCCGCGCCCACGAGCCGCTTGAGCTCGCGGCGCAGCTGGTCCGCGATCTCGGCCGAGGAACGGTTGCGTTCGGTGCTGCGTCCCAGGTCCACGTAGATGCGGCCGCCGCCGGCGTTCACGTTGCTGTTCGTGGCCCGCGTCTCGTCGATGCCGCGCGCCATCTCGGCGGCGCGTTCCACCTTGAGGCGCGCATATTCCAGACTCGCACTGGAGGGCGTGCGCACCTGCACGGCGATCATCTCGCCGTCTGTGCGGGGCAGAAAGTCGGAACGGCCCAGCGTCATCTGCAACGCCAGCGCCGACACCAGGCTTACCACCGCGATCAGCGCCATCCATTTGCGGTGGTGCAGGGCCCAGGCGATGAGACGGCCATAACGATCGGCCTGGGTATCGAACCAGTGGTTGAAGCGCGCCAGCACCCGGCCTGGCCAGGCGCGCTTCCGGTCGTCCGCATGCCCCGGCGGATCACCCCAGTACGCCGACAGCATGGGGTCGAGCGTGAAAGAGATGAAGAGACTCACCAGCACCGAGATGGTCACCGTGACCGCGAAGGGCCGGAACCATTCACCCGCCACGCCACCCATGAAGGCGACGGGCACGAACACCGCCATGATCGAGAAGGTGGTGGCCGCCACCGCGCGGCCGATTTCGGCCGTGCCGTTGCGGGCCGCGGTTATGCGGTCCTCACCGCGTTCCAGGTGACGCACGATGTTCTCGCGCACCACGATGGCATCGTCGATGAGCACGCCGATCGCGAGCGACAGCCCCAGCAGCGTCATGAAATTCAGCGTGAAACCCGACAGCCATACGGCGATGAAGGCCGTGATGGCCGAGGTGGGCAACGACAGCGCCGTGATCAGGGTCGAACGCCAGGAGTTGAGGAAGGCATAGACCACGAGAATGGTGAGCGCCGCGCCGAAAATGAGCGCCTCAATCACGTTCTTGAGATACAGGCCTGCCTCCTCACCACCATCCTGCGTGATGGCGAGGGTGGTGCCGGAAGGCAGGGTGGGGCGGATCTCCTCGAGCAGGGTGCGCACCTCGTTGGCCACGGCCACCGTGCTGGCATCGCGCGAGCGCAGCACCGACAGGCCCACGTTGGGATGCCCGTCTCGCAGGCTGTAACCGCTCTGCTCGGCGAAGCCGTCCTGCACCGTGGCCACCTGGCCGAGGCGCACCACTTCGTCGCCATTGCGCCGCAGGACGATGTTCTCGAACTCCTGCGGCGACTCGATGCGACCCACCAGGCGGATGCTCTGTTCGTCGAACTCGCCCTTCACGCGTCCCATGGGCGCCGTGATGTTCTGGCGGCGCAGCGCCTGCACCACCTCGGCCACCGAGACGTTGTATTCGCGCAGCCGCTGCGCATGCAGCAGCACCGAGAGCTCGCGGCGCAGCGCGCCGTTCACGTTCACCGCCGACACGCCGTTGATCGCGCGGAAGCGGTCGGCCAGCTGTCCTTCCGCGAGGCGCGAGATCTCGGCGAGCGTCTGGGTCTGTGAAGACAGCGCCAGCTGCATGACCGGCTCGTTGGCCGGGTCCTCGCGGAACAGCACCGGTTCGCGCATCTCGAGCGGCAGTTTGTGCCGCACCGAGCCGATGGCATTGCGGATCTCGTCCGCGGCTTCCACGAGGTCCTTGCGGAAGTTGAAGATGACGACGAACTGCGCGCGGCCCTCCGAGGCTGTGGAGCGGATCTCGTACACCTGCGGGATGCTCTGCAGCGACTTCTCGACGCGATTGACGATCTCGCGCTCGACCGTCTCGGGCGAGGCGCCAGGATAGGGCACCTGCACCACCAGCACTGGCTGCTGCACGTCGGGTATCGGGTTCACGCGCAGTTTCTGGATGGCGATGAGCCCCAGGCACATGAGCACGATGATTATGGCCACCGTCGTGACCGGCTGCCGGATGCTGAAGTTGGACAGGAACATGGCGCCTACCCGGGCAGCTGCGCCGACTGCCCGTCGTGCAGCGCCGAATTCGGATAACGGATGAGCACGTCGCCTTCACCCAGACCCTCGCGGATTTCGAAATCGCCCGTGCGCCGGTCGCGCGCGCCCAGCGAGAGCTTCACCTTCCTGAGTTTGCCCTCGCGCACGCACCACGCGAAGGCATCATCCCCATCGCGCACCACCGATTCGGCGGGAATCGCCAGACCCGCGGTCTGCCGGGTCTCGATCCGACCCTCGGCATACAGGCCGGCAACCCCGGGCTGCTCCTGGCCCCTGGCGAAGGACACCAGCACCTCGACCTGCCGCGTCGTGGCATTGGCCGCCGGATTCACGCGCATGATCTCGCCGCGGAATTCCCGGTTCTCGTAGCCGTGGATACGGAACGACACCGCCTGGCCGGCACCCAGACTTCCCACGCTGTCGGCCGAGACATATCCCTCGAACCGCAGGCTGCCGGGGTCCATGACCTTCAGCAGCTCCTTGCCCACCTGCGCGGTGTCGCCCGCCGATACGCGCCGGTCGCTCACGATGCCATCGAAAGGGGCACGCACCATCGTGCGCTGCAACTGCTGCCGAGCCGCCACCAGGTTGCTGCGCGCCGAGTCCCGGTCGCTTTGCGCGGTGTTGCGGCGGATCTCGGCATCTTCCGTCTGCTGGGTGGACACGAGGTTATCGGTGCGCAGCCTGACCATGCGTTCGTACTGACGCTGCGCCTGCTCGAACGATTGCGACGCCGTCTGGGCCGCCGTTTCCGCGGACGCCAGCGTGTCGCGGATGGCGGTGTCGTCCAGGCGAACCAGCAGATCGCCTCTTTTCACCGGATCACCATTCTCCTTGAGCACGGCGAGCACGACCGCCGGGATTTCCGCACGCAGGTCGGCACGCTTCTCGGGTAGGACGGACCCGGTGATGGAGGGGCCAGAGGCGAGCGTCTGGCGCTTCAGCGTGATCAGGTCCTCGGGCGACAGCAGTAACCCGGACGCGGGGGCGGCACTCGCCGCCTTTCCGTGCTCGCCACAGCCCCCGAGGAGGAGGGCGGCCATCCCTGTTGCGACCACTGCACTCCAGAACGTCTTGTTGTCCGGCACGACACTTCGTCCTCAGCCACCTCAGTGTCCCTAATAGTGTCGGCACCGCCTTCGGCCCTTACAACTCGCCCGCCCGCACCCGGGCGGCACGCTGCGGCGGCCGCCGGCGCGGGTGCTAGGCGATGCTGTATTGCGGGGCGGGATCTGCTCCAGCCGCTTGCGGCTTACGGGTAAGATTTCCGGTCGACAGGGACACCCTTCAGATAAACCGTGTTGATCCTGCGGGTGTTCTTGATGTCCTCGAGCGGATTGCCGTCCAGAACCAGGATGTCTGCGGTCTTGCCCGCGGCAATGGTGCCTGCGTCCGGGATTCGCAGAAACTTTGCGGCGTCACCCGTGGCGGAGACCAGGACCTTCATGGGTGTTAGCCCTGCAAGCACCATGTCCTCCATCTCGAAGTGTGGGGCGTAGGGCGTGTTGCCGTCGGTACCCATGACGATGGTGACGCCGGCGTCACTCATTTTTTTCAGATTACGCGCCTGGATGGCATGAAGTTCCGCAGCGCGCGGATTGGCTGTGTTCGCGGCTTCGACCTTTTCGTAATCCGCCGCGGGGAGCGATGATCTGAGCCACGAGACATCGGCCACCGCACCGCGGCTTCCCATGTTGGGATTCAGGACGAAGTCCGGGCGCTGCGCCAGGAGCGCCATGAATTCGTCATCCACATCGGTATCGCGCACACCGTGCGCGAACGCATCCACGTTGGCGCGCAACAGGCCTTTCGCGTCGGCCAGATCGTAGATGTGTGCGGTGGCGCGAAGGTTGTTTTTGTGCGCCTCGGCGATGATGGGGCCGTAGAGATCCGGTGACAGCTTGTTGTACTGGCCGTTGCGGCTATCGACCCAGATCTTGATGATATCCACGTTCCTCGCGGCGCTCTCCCGTACGGCCCCGATCCCCTCGGCGACACTGCTGATCCAGTAGGGTTCCTGTCCACGCCCTGGCTCCGGCGTGGTGATGCCACGGCCTGCCATGAAATAACGTGGCGAATCTGCTGGCTGGGCGGCGCGAAGCTGATAGGGGTAGGCATCCGTATCGATACCCAGGCTCATGACCGCACTGATACCGAAATAGGCCCGGCGCGCGAGATCACGGTCGAGATCCTCTTTGGTCTGGCCCGGATGAGTGTGCGTGTCGATGAGCGTGGGCAGGATCGTTTTGCCCCTGGCGTTGATGCGCATGGCGCCTGCAGGAGCCTTCACGCTGGCGGCAAGGCCGACTTGAGTGATCTTGCCGTTTTCGACGACAACGGCGCCGTTCTCGATTGGTGCACTACCGTCGCCGATGATGATGCGCCCGCCTTCCAGCACGAGCGTCTGTCCCGCAGCAGGCGCGACGAGACCCAACATGGCAAAGAGTGTGATGGCAGCGCCAAGAAACCTTCCTGTCATGAAAGCCGTCCTCCGGGATTGAGCGCGATTCCAGGCTGTACAGTACCAGCTCCCAACAAGATGACTCCCAATATGACGCCAGCGGAAGCCGGATACGGGCATCAACCAAACTAAATCGAGGTGAAGTTCATGTTCTGATACCGGGCGGGAATCGCATGTCGCGCGCGGCGTGGAATGATGCAATATCGGGCCACGATTCATCAGTACGCCGGGGGGCACGACATGAAAATCCTCAGGATGGCCGGCCGCGCCGCCGCTTTCGGCGGCGCACTGGCGGCGCTTGCCTTCACATCGACCGTCGCGCTGGCCGATGGCCCGCAGGCCACCAGCACCGCCGCGCAGCATGCCGGATTTGCAGCCGGCAGCGCCGATCTCGCCGGTGTTCACCGGCATCTGCATCATGCGCTCAACTGCCTGGTCGGCCCGGATGGCGAAGGTTTTGATGCCGCGCCGGGCAATCCATGCGCCGCTTCCGGCGGGGCGATTCCGCAGACAAGCGACGCCGCGAAGAAGGGTACTCTTGAGAAGGCCGCAGCCCAGGCGCGTGCCGCCCTTGCCAGCAATGATCTGGATGCGGTCAAGAAGGCCGCGTCCGACATTCAGGAAATGCTGAAATAGTCGCGGGTGAAGGGGGCCCTCGTCGCGCCTCCCGCGAAATTCGCCTGTCCGAGACAAAGGCGGAGTCCGCGGGAAGCCGGTTCGAAATTGTTGCCGACCTGCTCGCCCAGTGTTGCCTGCGGCCGGCTGGCGCTCTGCCTGGCGGTTTTTCTTGCGGCGGGCCCGGTACGGGCCCAGGACGGCGGGTCCTCCACACAAATTTACGACCGCGCATACTTCGAGAAATACGACACGGTCAGCGCCGAGGACA
>CAUJIK010000019.1 GCA_963205255.1 Pseudomonadota bacterium | reverse complement strand
GCGGCGCGCTGGTGGATCAGCGCGAGGTCTTCCTCGGCCGCGCCCGCGAGGCCGGCAGCGATCGCCAGCGCGTTGGCTTGATCGATCATCGCCTGCGCCCAGGCATCGGCCTGCGCCTGCGCCTCCGCCACGCTGCCCGCGTCCGCGCCCGTCGGCAGCGTTTCGTCGGGGCGGAACTGGTCGATGAAATCGTTGTATGCCTCCAGCGCCTCCGCCAGCGCAGCGGCAGAAACGCCAGTCTGGCCGAGCAATTCGTTAAGCGCGTCGGTGGTGTCGATCACGATGCCCAGCGCCGCCGCCGCTTCAAGCCATTGCACAATCGCATCGGCCGAGAGCGATGGAAGCGCCGCCTCGAACAGCTCGCGGAACGCGGAAATGCCGCCCACGCCCTCGAAGTCGGCCGCGTCCAGGCCAATATCCGCAAACTCCTTCGCCGCACTCGCCTGCGCCTGCGTGAGCATGAACTGCAAACGCTCCGCATCGGTGTAGAACCGGTCGAAGTACGCGCCCCACAACGCCGATGCACGCTCAAGGCCGCCCGCTGCCGTGGTGATGTCGGTGGCAAGGCGCACGATGTGCTCGCGGGTGCCGTCGATCTGCACGCCCGATAGCGCCAGTGCCTGGTCGAGCAACGCAGCCGATCCTGCCACCCGCGCATACGTCGCGCTCAGCGTCTCGCCGCTGGCCTGCAAGTCCTCGATCAGTGCAGTGATCTGGGTCAGCGTGCCGTCGTCGCCGAGCAGGCCCGCGCCGGCGCGGATGTCGCTGGCGGCGAGCAGCAAAAATTGCGCACCCTCGGCGAGCAGCTCGGCATCGTGCCGCCAGCGCTCCGCGATCGCCGAGGCCTCGCCCACCTGCGCCTGCACGTCCAGCGGGACAGCACCGCCGAGGCTTGCGAGCTGATCGTAGTCATCACCCCGCCGGCGCGATCCACCGCCGCCACCGCCGCCACCGCCGCCGCCTGTACCCGGCGCGGGCGCCAGCGTGCCGAGCATGCCGTCGATGTTGGCGATGATGTTTTCGGCACTGATCCTCTTAGCGAAAACCTCCCACGTCTCGCGATAGGTCTTGCCGAGGATCGTGCCGATCTCGGCCGTGACGTCACCCTTCGCGTTGAACTCCTGCCGAAAGCTGGCGGGCACGTCGATGGCAGCGGCACGGCCGAACTGCCGGGCGATGGCTGTATTTGAGTCGAGCACTGCATTCCAGAAGTCTTCCAGCGGCCCACGCACTTCGTCGTCCAGCGCTGACGAAGTGGTGCGCCACTTTCGGCCCCGAAACAGACTGCGCTGCCGGACTTCCGTCACCGTGCTATTGCCATCAACACCTGCGCCGGAGAAGTCGATGTTCTGCGCCGCGGAATCGAACCCGTAGCTGGTGCCGAACAGCTTGCCCCCACTCAGTTTCTGGATCGCCGCCGCGATGGCGGCTGCAGCAGCGATCGCGGGGATCATCTGGCCGACGCCCATCAACGCGGAGCCGCCGCCGAACAGGTTGCCAAGACCCGTCATGAACGATCCGCCCAGGCCACCCAACAGGCCGTTTGCCGCGATGCTGCCACCCGCCCACGCCAGGCCACCGCCGAGCCCGCCCATGCCCAGCCCGGCCAGCGTGCCGCCAAAGCCCATCAGGCCGGTGCTGATGCCGCCGCTGATCGCTCCTGCAAGGCTGGACAGCAGGCTTCCATCGCCCAGCTGCAATAGCTGCCCGAAGCCCACCCCGCCCATGCTCGCCGCGCGGCCGGCCTGCATGCCGCCTCCGAGCATCGCGGCGAACATCGAGCCAAAGCCGCTGCCGGCCTGCGCGCCGCCGGTGTTGAAAATCTGCCCGAAGATTTTCAGCAGCCCGCTCTGGATGAGCTGGCGCTTCATGTCATCGAGCATCGCCTTCCACCAGCGCTTCACGCCGGCGGAGCCGTCGAGGATGGCGTCGGCCAGGCCGCCGGTGAAGTCTTCCCAGGCGCGGGCCGATTCTTGGGCGGCGCGCTGCGCATCGCGCACGGTTCCATCGTTCAGGTCGGCCATGTTGCGCGCATGGCCTTCGGCGGCCAGGCGGCGCAGCTCGGCAAGCTTGGCAATCTGCGCCTCACTCATCGGGCCAAGGTCCAGCCACGCCATCTCAAGCTCAAGGATGCGCGCCTGCACGTCCTCATAGTCCATCAGCGCGCGCGTGGCCTCGTCGGCCAGCCCGTAGGCCAGGCTGCGCAGCATGGCGTCCACATTGTCGGTGGCGTCGGTGAGGCGCGCGGTGTGGGTGTAAAGGTTCTCGATGGCGGTGGCGGATTCCTTGGCGGCTGCGCCCGTGCCGGTGAGCGTCTTTCCGAGGTTGCCGCTGGCCTCGTCTGCCGCTTCGGCCGCGCCCGCACTTTCCCACAGCGCCATCATGCTTTTGTCAATGGCGGCATTGCTCGTGTACATCTGCTTGGCGGCGGTTCCAACGGCGGCGGCAAGCCCGGCCCACGCGCTGCTGGTGGGGCGTATCTGCCCTGCCATCTGGCGCAGCGATTCGGTCACGCCGGACTTGATGCCGAACACATCGGTGGCCTCATTGACCTTTGCCAGTGCGCCGATCATGTCAGCCGCCGCCGTGCGAACTACATTCAGCGCGCCAATGGCTGAGGCTTTGATGCCCTCCCAAAGCACCTTCGAGTAGAACTTGAGCGACTCCCATGCCTTCAACAGGCCGCCCACCATGGCGATCCCGAAACGCTCCACCTCGACGAACTGAGTCCGCAGGTAGGTGCCGACCTGCCAGCCGGCGACTGCCGCGCCAAGCGATCCGAGGGCGGCGTTCACCAGCCCGATGGACTTGAGCGATGCTGCCAGCCCGGCTTGCGTCTTGATGCCCATGTCCCGCGCGGCACTGGCTGCTGCCAGTTGCAACGTGATTTGCCTGGCCAGTTCGGCGGTGTAGAGCGCCGCTTGGCTCAGGAGTTTGGCGGTGTAGATCGCCGCCAGCGCCTTGCCCAGCGCCCACGCCCCTTCGATGATCTCCCCAATGTGGTCAGCGACCCATGACAAGGCTTCGGCAATCTCGCGCGATGCGCCAGACGCTGCATCGGCGTCGCCGACATATTTCAGGATCGCGTTGCCGATCTGCGTCCATGCGCGCTCGATGGTGAGCGGCATCCGGCCGAACTCCGTGGCAATCGCCTCGGCCTGGCTTTCCAGCGCCGCGATCATCCGCTGCACATCGACCGTACCGGCATTGACCTGTGCCCGAAGCTCTCCCATGCCCACGCCCATGCCATCGGCCAATGCCTGCGCCAGACGCGGGCTGTTCTCGATGACGCTGTTGAACTCTTCAGCGCGCAGCACGCCGCCGGCGAAAGCCTGCGTCAGCTGAGTGATGGCGTTGGCTTGCGCGGCAGCCGCCGTGCCCGATACGGCGAAGGTCTGATTGATGGTTTCCGTCATCGCCAGCACGCGCGCCTGCTCGATGCCATATTCGGCAGTGGAGCGCGTGATGCGCGCGTAAAGCTCGGCCGTGGACGCCATGGCCGTGCTGGTGCGTTGCGATATTGCGAACACCTCGGCCTGGGCGCTGGCGTATTCCTGCGTGCTGGACGTTGCAAGCTGCAATTGCGCGCGGATGCCCGCCGCCTGATCGGCGATTGCGGCCAATTGCCGCACGCCATGGATGCTCGCAAAACCGGCCGCGAAGCCAATCAGCTGTTGTTTGGCCCGCCCCAGTTGCTCGCTGATCGACTGCACGCCCTTGCGTGCAGCGCTCATGCCCGCGTTGACTTGCGCGCCCGCACTCGCGCCAGCTGTTCCAAGCCCGGAGGTTTCCTTCTTCGCAAGCCCAACCGCCGTGACAAGCCCCTCGGCATTGGCGGTGATGCGCAGGGTGACGGTCTGATCGGCCATTTCGCGCTATGCTCCGGGCATGAAAAACGTTTTCGCCATGGCCGTGCTGGTGGCGGTTTTTACGGGCATCTGGTACGGGCCTGTCGGCGCTGCTTTCGCCTTCCTTGGCGTGGTGGCTTTCGGTGGCTGCGCCGTTGGCCTGCTGTCGCTCTGCCGGGTGATCTGAGCCTGCGTCAGTGGTTGCACACCCGATCCATCACCGCCGCGCCTTTGCCGCCGCCTGCTGATTCCGCTCCGCAGCAACGCACCCGCCCATGTAGGCCACGTCAGACACAAGGTCGAATGCGCCGGCGACAGGAATGCCCAGCAGATTGAATGCCGCCAGTGCGACCTGCGGCTCGATGCCCGTCCAGTAGATGCCGCCCATGTGGCCGACGCCCTCAATGGGGCAAAGCTGGAAGACAGCCACAGCCTGTTGATGGCATTCCCACACTTCAATGACGCGGACGATGGTGCGCCCATCGTCTGCATCGTCGTCGGCCATGGACACCTCACAGGTGTCCGGGCCTTCGTCGTCCTCGTCGTCATCGTCAGGCTGAGCCGTGGGAGGTTCGCGGTCGCCGCTCAGCGCGAGCGCCGCTTCCCGGAGTTTCCCCGGCGGGCCTCGCCGAAGTGCTCGAAGTACGCACCAATAGCTGCGGGGTACAGGTAGGCGCTGGCCGGGCCGTCCAGCAGTTCGGCAAAGCCGTCGCTGTCGCCGAAGCCGTCGAAGCGCTCGTAAATCTCGCGCAGGGCGTCTTCGTCGCGGCCCTCGTACTCGCCATCGGCAACGGCCTGGCGCAGGGTTTCGAACTCGGCCTTGCTGCGCACCTTGGCGTGGCCGGTGAAGTAGCCGGTGGCGACAGGGGACTTGATGTCCACGCGAATAGGGTGCGTCTTGACCGGGGTGATCTGGATGGTGGAAACGGACATAGTGTTGTCTCACAGGGATGGAAGAAGTGCCGGTCTCTCCCGGCTGTCACGCCTGCTTCGCGCGGGGCGTTCGCGCTCCTGCCCTGTGGGGCAAGCGTTACGGCGCGGCGTCGCCGAAGCCGATGTAGAACTCGTCATTGCCAGTGCTGGACGGGATCAGGCGGCCGGTGAGCTCCCAGCCGTAATCGCCATCGATGTCGGTGGGGTTGACCTGCTCGATCTGTCCACGGATGCCCAGCTCACTGAACAGGCCGTCCTTGCTGTCGTCCTCGTAGAGCCGGTAGGCGGCGGTGAGGATGATCCCGTTGTCGCGCACGAACCACGGATTGAAGTCAGCACTGATGTCCGTCTTGGCGAGCCGCAAGGTGAAGGTGCCGGCGCGGTCGGTGATACCGGAGACACCCTTCTCGGTGTACTCGCGGTAGCCGAGCTGGTTGCCGAAGTCGATGCGCAGGGCCTTGGCCCAGGTGTGCAGGTCGGTCAGCGGCGTGCTGTCGGTGCTGGCGGTGCCGCCGCGAACAAGCGTGCCGAGGATCAGCTCGGAGTTGCGCTTGCTGGAAATCACCGGGATCTTGCTGGGGAGCACAACGCCGCTTGGCAGCGCAGCCGCGGTGACTTCCGCGTACTCGCCCATGATCGAGGCTTGGCCGGTGAAACGCTGGCCGATCTCAATGCCCAGGCTGGAGATGTTGCCGCGCGCGCCAAGCGCCTTGATCAGCGTGCCGGCGTGATAGAAATACGCGGTTGCGCTGGGGATGCCGCTGCTGATCGGGTTGTAACGCGTGGTCTTGGTCGGCAAATTCTTGACCACCGCCATACCGGACGGCAGCAGTACGCGCGCGCAGTCTGCATCGGACGTGCTGGCCGCACCGGGCGTGGCCGGCGGGTAGAGCTCGAACGTGCCCTGCAACGTGGCACGGCGGTTTGCCACGCCAAACGGGTTATTGCCGAAGTGCGGCTTGTCCTCGTTCCGATCGATCGTGTCGAACTCGGTGGAGCTGGATCCATCGAAGAAACGGAAGCCGTCCGTGGCCGGCAGCGGCAGGCTGTCGGTGCCCTCGGTGGCCTCAGCTTTGATGAGGACGGCGCGGCGGCGGAAGAAGTCGAGTGCGGGCTGGGCCATGACGGGTTACTCCTGTTCGGCGGGGTTGCGGCGGGTGCGCGCGGGGCGCGGAGGGGTGGGATCGGTATCGGCGGCGGCTTCGGCGGCATCGTGGGCGTCGCAACGGGCACCGAGGCCGGTGAGATCGACCGGCGGCGCGTCGGGCACCAGCACGCCGTCGACGCAGTGGTATTCGCCACCTGCGCCGGGGAAGGGCATGTCGCGGAAGGGGTTGGGTTTGGGCTTGCTCATGGCTGCTCCTGGTCGCGGTACTGGGTGCGGAAAATCACCTGGCGGGTGAGCTGGCCGCCGAAGAACTGGTCGTTGCCGCTGTTGCTCACCCACAGCGGCTCGAAGGGGTATCCGGGCGTCCAGTCGCGCAGGGCTGTGCGCACCGCGCGCTCGATGTCCTCCATCGCCGCCGCAGCTTTGGCACCCGTGCCGGCGGCGGCGTGGCGCGTCCACAGCACCACCTTCACCGTGGCGGTCATGGGCTGGGCGTAGCGGTCGGTGTAGTCGCCCGTCGGCGTGCCGGTTTCTTCCACCAGCACGTAGGCGGCGGGCACCGCGCGCGGGGGAGACTCGACGGCGGCCTGCAGGCCGGCCGCACCATCCACCAGGCGCAGCGCGCTCACCGTGGCGAGGCGCTCGATCACCTTGGATATCGGGTACGGGCCAGACAGGGTCACGACTCACCCCTCACATTCCGCAGCTCGTCGTGCGCGAGCCACGGGAAGGCGCCGACGAAAAGGTCTTCGCGGGTCATCGCGAACCAGATCAACCGGACCTTGTTGATCCGGTTGCTGGCGTCGGCCGGCCGGTGCTGCGGGCGGGCGATGTGCCAGGCCAGCAGCAGGCCGAGGATGGAGAACGGCAGCAGCATCAGCGCGAGGGCAAAGAGCACGCTCACAACGCCCCCAGCCCCTTGCGGGTGAACATGCGCGGGTTGCTTGCGATGCGCACGGCGCCGCCGTCGGCGGGGTTGGCGCTGGCCAATGGATCACCCGCGCCCAGGCTCAGCTTGCCCTGGGCGACGTAGTCGAGCGCGCGCAGCGCGTCGCGGTAGTCGCGCTCGATGCGCCCGCGTTCCTCGTCGGTGCGGTCGCGGTTGCGGTTGAGGTGGTAGCGCACGATGGCGCGCGCCCACACCGCCAGCACCGGGAACTGCGTCGCGCTCATCGGCAGCGGGTAGCCGCGCTGCGCCAGGCGGGATTCCACCTCGCCATCGGCCTGCGCGATGAAGCGCTCGATGCTGGCGATGGCCTCATCGGCAGCGGCCTGCTCGTCGGCATCCCAGGCGCTGCGATCCTCACCGTCCAGGGTGGCGGACAGCAGTGCCACGTCCAGGGCGTACAGCTCGGCCAGCTCCTTTCGGGCTTCCGGGCCATCGGCCAACTGCTCGATGGTGAGGTAGGACATTTCTTACTTGCCCCTGGCGGTTTTCGCAGGGGCTTTCGGGGTGGTTTTCTCGGGCGTGGCCGAGCCCTTCTCCGACTCGCCGACGAGCGGTTCTTCCACGATCAGCTTGGGCTCGCAGCGCAAGGCATCGAGCTGGCTGGCACCGAAGGTGCCCTCCGGATACGCCACCGGCGTGGTGGTGTGCTGGATGCCGCAGCGCCAGAAGCTGCCTTTGCGAGTGCGGATGGTGATCGACATGGGAATGTCTCCGGGCGAAAGTGGGTGCCGTCTCTCCGGCTGTCACGACTGCATCAGCGGGGTCGTTCCCTGCCCGTGGGTTCTTGATCAGGCCAGCCAGGGCGCGCTCACCACTTCCACCAGGCCCTTGAGCACGTTGTCTGCGCCGTTGGCCAGGGTGGTGGCGTTCACCAGCTTGCGTGCCGCGAATTCGAGCGACGGCGGCACCAGCAGATGCGTCGGGCGGATGCCCAGCGGCCGGCCGTGGTCGCCCTTGCGCTCGGCCATCGCGGTGAAGGCGGCGATGAGGTTGGTTTCGTCGAGCGCCTTGCGGCTGCCGTAGGCCATCTGCCAGAAGCCGAAGCCGACGTTGCAGCGGCTGTCCACGCCGTAGACGTACTCGTTGCGGTTGAACACGTTGTCGTCGTCGTTGGCCGTCTTGGCGACGAACTGCGGCTTCCTGCGATCCTGGAAGATGATCGGCTTGATCGCGCGGCCGCAATCGAGCAAGTACCAGGCCGTGCCGGAGCCGGAGTTGTTGTCCCAGTTGGACTGGGTGGCAGTGGTGCCATCGGCCTGGATCACCGGGTGATCGGTGTCGAAGAAGTACTGGCCGTCGTAGCACTCGGTGCTGGAGCCAGCCTTCAGCAGGCCGAACACCAGCTCGTCCGGGTGCGCCGCAATGGCGCGGCCCATCTCGGTCATCATCGGGGTGTAGACGCCGTACTGATCGTCTTCGATGGCCGGCCGGGGCACCGCCACCGTCAGCTCGAAATCCTTGTTGCGGATGCTGTAGCCGTGGCTGGCCGCGCCGTGCACCACGCGATCGCCCAGCCATTCGCGCATCGAGGGGAACTGGCCGAGCCAGCCGTATTCCTCGGTGCCGGTGGCGCTGGGCACGGTGGTGGCGATGACGCCGTACTGCGACGCCGCCTGGGAAAGACCGCCCTGGAACGCGGCCTTGAACGCGAGGAACAGGGTCTTGAGGTTGCCGTGGTTGATGATCATGTGCGCTCTCCTTAGAACTCGACCCAGACGCCGGCCGACGTGACGCCGCGCACCGTGCCGGCGGCGCTGCGGGTGTTGGTGCCGTGGGTCTTGGCGACGGTCTGGTTGTCCACCACGTAGCAGGTGGTGCCGTAGTCGGCATTGGTGATCTCGTCCGCGGCGGCCGAGTTGGCCAGGAGGTACGTGCCGCGGCGCACCTTCACCGCCAGATCACCGGCGCTGCCGCCCGTGTTGTCGGCAGTCTCCTGCGCGATGCCGACGGCGGCCTTGCCGGTAGCGGTCGCACCCGGCTCGGCGTTGCCCGAGCTGTCGAGCACCGCGATCGTGCCGGCGAGGATCTTCTTCGCGGCGGCCATGGGGAACACGAAATCCACGCTGTCGCGCATGGGCGTGCGGCGTTCCTGGGTGGTGGCGGTCATGCCTGGACTCCTTCGCGCGCGGCGATGAACTGTTCATGGGAAATGCCGGTGGCCTGGCACACGGCCAGCTCCTCAGCGTTGAGTGCGGTGGCCGTGCCCGGCGGCTGGCGCTGGCCGAGGCTGGTTTCCGGCGCGATCACCGGCAGCGTCTGTACCAGGGCGCGGAAGCTCTCCAGCCCCTTGGCATCGCTGCACATGGCGCGGTAGTGCTCCACGCTGGCCGGTGCGATGCGACCGGCTTCCTTGGCCGATTGAATAGCCGCCTCGGCCTCGGCCTTGAGCGCCTGCGCCTGGTGATTGCGCAGGGCGGTCTCGGCATTGCTGGCGCGGGTGAGCACCGCGTCGTAGTCGGCGCGCGGCACGTAGCGTTCCAGCGCCGGCGCGGACTGCTCCGCATTGAGCGCGCGCGCCGTGGCGTCATCGCGGGCCTGCTTCATCTGGTTGATGGCGGTGGCGATGGCGTCATCGGTAGCGTCGGGCGCAAGGCCCAGCGCCACGGTGATCGCCGCCACAAGTGCGGTGGATCGATCCATGGAACTCTCCTGGTTGAGGGCCTGCAGGTGCAGGTTGGGGAGGTTGGTCAGCCCGGCGGACACCAGGCGCGCGATGCGCCCGGTGGCCGGGTCGAAATCGAAAACGGGGGACAGGTAGCGGTATTCGCGCGCGGCGATCTGGTTGGCGGCGCGCTCGTTCCAGCGCACCTCGCCCACCAGCGCGCCGTCTTCCACCGCCAGGCGCGTGATCCACGCCGCGGCCGGCGCTTCCTCACCGCGCGGGGCGCGGTGTTGGCTGGCGTGCTCCCAGTCGATGGGCAGCTCCGCATTGCGCGCGGCGAAGCTGCGCATCACCGCCTGGGCGGCGAGGGTGTCGAACAGCCACTCCCGGCCATCGCGGCCGGCCACGCGCGGCCCGGCCGGGATCAGCGTGACCCGCTCCGGCGCGGCGGCGGCTGCGGAAAGATCGGTGTTGAGGGCAATGCGGTGCATGGGCCGCATCGTCTCGCGCGACACCCCGCCGGCGAGGGCGAAACCTTTCGCCGCTTTTCCGGGCGCGTGGTCAAGAAAATGGCTCGGCGAGCCGAGCCAGTAGGCACATCAGCCGCGATGGGCGGCTGGATGTGCGTTAGAACGCGTTAGATCGCCCCTGAGCGGCCCGGCGAGCCCTCGGGCCGAGTCAGTGGGCGTGTCGGGGTGTGGTGGGGCGCTGGGAGGCGCTGGGAGGCCTGCGCTACTCGCCCTGCGGTTTTTTTACCTTCGCCGCAAAACCGTCATAGCTGCGCGCAAGCTTCAGAAGCGATGCGAACGCCGCCAGCGCCAGAGCCAGAGAGTAGAACAGCGCGATCACGCCGATGACCGCAATGACGACATCCACTGGGCCGCACCCGAAAGCGGCAACAGGCGTTGCGATCACCGCGTACAGCAACGCGATTGCCTGGACCGTAACGAAGTGTGCGAACTGGACGGCTACGGACAAGAATGGTGACAGCTTGCCATTTTCGTCCGGGCCGCTGATCAAAATCCGGAACCGCTCGTCACCAAACGCCAGAAAGATGGCAAACCCGCCAATCGAGAAGCCCAGCAGGCTTGGGATCGCGCTGATCGAAATCGCCCGCCACTCACTCCCCAACCACATCGGGTAGCAGCCCGCCG
>CAUJIK010000018.1 GCA_963205255.1 Pseudomonadota bacterium | reverse complement strand
GACGATCTGATCCCCTTCCTCCAGGCAATCGCGCAATTTGCGCAGCAGCGGGCGCGATGCGCCTTCTTCGGCCAGCGCACGCGCGGCGCAGCCCTCGATCACGCCGCGCAGGCGGATCGCGTCGTCGATCTCGCGCGAGGTGAAACGCCGCATCTGGTAGCCGCCCGCCGGGGACGGCTCGATCAGGCCCTCGTGCTCCAGCGACGCCAACGCCAGCCGCACCGGCGTGCGCGAGGCGCCCAGCCGCTCCGCCAGCGGGATTTCGGCCAGGCGCTCCCCGGGGGCGAAGTCGCCCTTGAGGATCATGTCGCGCAGCTGCACGACGGCGCGTGATTGTTGGGAAATCATGGGCATCGATTGTATGCAACAACAGCCGCACAGGGAATTCCTGATGCCTCTCCAAGGCAGCTTCCACATTGTCAACGCGTCTCGCTGCTATTATTTTTATACTTGATTTCTGGATATATCAGCGATTCCATGAGGGTAATTACCCATTTCCGTTGTATTGACAAAAAAAGGGTTCTTTCGAGAATACGCCGTCCTGCATACAAATGCATGCACCCAAATTTTTCAAACCGGAACCCATGGCCAGCACCGCACAAAACGACCTCATGACCCGCACCGGCCCCGGTGCACCCGCTGGCGCCCTGCTGCGCCAGTACTGGCAGCCGGTCGCCCTGGCGGAGGAGCTGCAGGGCCCGCGCCCGCTCAAGCCGGTCGAAATCATGGGACAGCACCTGGTGCTGTTCCGCGACGACAAGGGCCGCCTCGGACTGCTGGACCGCGACTGCCCGCACCGCGGAGCGGATCTGGCGTACGGGCGCATCGAAGACGGCGGCCTGCGCTGTCTGCTGCATGGCTGGCTGTTCGACGTCAATGGCTGCTGCATGGAAACGCCGGCCGAGCCCGAAGGCAGCAAGCTGTGCTCGCGCATCCACCAGGGCGCATACCCGGTGGTCGAGAAGAGCGGCATCGTCTTCGCCTTCCTTGGCCAGGGCGAGCCGCCGGCATTCGCCGATTTCGACTGCTTCGTCGCGCCGGGCAGCCACACCTTCGCCTTCAAGGGGCTGTGGGAATGCAACTGGCTGCAGGCGCTGGAGGTGGGCATGGACCCGGCGCATGCCTCGTTCCTGCACCGCTTCTATGAAGACGAGGATGTGTCCGAGAGCTTCGGCAAGCAGTTCCGCGGCGCCTCCATGGGCACCGACATCCCGATCACCAGGGTGCTGCGCGAGTATGAGCGTCCCGAAATCAACGTCGACGCCGCCCCCTACGGCCTGCGCCTCACGACGCTGCGCAGGCTCTCGCCCGAGCAGACCCACGTGCGCATCACCAACGTCGTCTTCCCCAACACTTTCGCGATCCCGATGGGGCCGGAGATGACCATCACCCAGTGGCATGTGCCGGTGGACGACCACCACAGCTACTGGTATGCGATCTTCACCAGCTTTGCCGGCCCGGTGGACAAGCAGCAGATGCGCGAGCAGCGGCTCAAGACCATCGAGCTGCCGCTGTACAACTCGCGCAAGAACAAGCGCAACCACTACGGCTACGACGTCGGCGAGCAGCAAACGCAGACCTATACCGGCATGGGCATGGACATCAACGTGCACGACCAGTGGGCCTGCGAGTCCATGGGCACCATCCAGGACCGCACGCGCGAGCACCTGGGCACCACCGACAAGGCGATCGCCGCCTACCGGCGCATGCTGGTCGACGCCATCGATGCCCTGCAGGGCGGCCAAGCCTTGCCGGCGCGCCCCGGCGCGGGACAAGGCGGCATCCTGAACGGCCCGCCGGCGGTGGATGGCGTGGCGCCGTCCGATGCGGCCGCGCACTTCTGCGACACCGCGGACCGGCAGCGCCGCCGCGACTGCGATTGGGCAGCAGCCCGCCTCGGCGCCTGAACCAGGGGCTGCGATGACCGATTTCGTGGCGCGCCACGGCCTGTGGAGCGAGGCGCAAGAGGCGCAGGCGCGCGACTTCACCGCCCGGCTCGATGCCGGCGAGTGGGACGTGGTGCGGTTTTCCTGGCCCGACCAGCACGGCGTGCTGCGCGGCAAGACGCTGGTGGCCGGCGCCGCGCGCTCGGCGCTGCGCCGGGGCGTGAACCTGACCACCACGCTGCTGGCCAAGGACACCTCGCACCGTTCGGTATTCCCGGTGTTCGCCACCGGCGGCGGGTTCTCCGTGCCGGGCCTGCAGGGCGGAGCGGATTTCATCATCGTCGCCGACCCCGGCACGCTGCGCACGCTGCCCTGGGCGCCGCGCACCGCCTGGGTGATGTGCGACGCCTACATGAAGGACGGGCAGCCCTGTCCGTTCGACACGCGCCGCATCCTGCGGCGCGCGGTCGATGAACTGGGCGCCCAGGGGTTCGAATTCGTCGCCGGGCTGGAGGTGGAATTCCACGTCTTCAAACTCGACGATGCGGCCATGCGCCTGGGCGACTCGGGCCAGCCGGGCGAGCCGCCGCGCGTCTCGCTGCTGACCCACGGCCACCAGTATCTGACCGAGCTGCGCTACGACCGCGTGGACGCCCTCATGGAGCTGTTGCGCAGCCAGCTGCTGGCGCTGGGGCTGCCGCTGCAGTCGCTGGAGATCGAGTTCGGCCCGAGCCAGTTCGAGCTGGTGTTCGGCCCCACCGCGGGCCTGGAGCCGGCCGACACCATGGTGCTGCTGCGCAGCGCCATCAAGCAGGTCTGCCAACGCCATGGCTACCACGCCACTTTCATGTGCCGCCCGCGCATCCCCAACGTGATGTCCAGCGGCTGGCATCTGCACCAGTCGCTGCGGCGCGCCGGCAGCGGTGCCAACGCTTTCATGCCCGAGGACGCCGCCGCGCCGCTGAGCCCGCTGGGCATGCACTACCTGGCGGGCCTGCAGGCCCACGCCTGCGGCTCGGCCGCGCTGGCCAGCCCGACGATCAACGGCTACCGCCGCTACCGCCCGCTGTCGCTGGCGCCCGACCGCGCCATCTGGGCCCAGGACAACCGCGGCGCCATGCTGCGCGTGCTCGGCGCACCGGGCGACGCCGCCTCGCGCATCGAGAACCGCATCGGCGAACCGACCGCCAATCCGTATCTGTACCTCGCGTCGCAACTGTTCGCCGGCATGCACGGCATGCAGCAATCCATGGACCCGGGCCCTTCGGCCGATGCGCCGTACGAAACTCCAGCGCCCCGGCTGCCGCGCACGCTCGAGCAAGCCCTGGCGGCACTGCGCCAGGACGGCTGGCTGTGCGACAGGCTGGGACAGGGCTTCGTCGACTACTACTGCCACATCAAGGAAGCCGAGATCGCACGCTTCAGCCTCGAAGTGTCGGAGTGGGAGCAGCGGGAGTATTTCGACATGTTCTGACCATGCCCGGGAACTGCCCCCTCGCAGTGTTTGGAAAAGCCCGGCGGGGCAATGGTGCCCCGCCATTCATGAAAGAACCCGGATGCTTCCACCCAGAATCAACGCTGACTCGGTCCGCGCCAGCATCGGCGAATACGCCGACACCCGGCACAGCGCCGAAGAGCGCGGGCGCATCTACGAAGCGCTGCTCGGCTTCGTGCCGCCGCGCATCGAGGCACGCCTGGCGGTCACGGGCGCGCTGGATCCGGCCATGCTCGATCTCCAGGAGAAGATACGCGAGCATGGCATGTATCCCAGGAGCTTCGACGTCAAGACGGCGCAGCTGATGCTCTTCGGCATGCTGCTGATGGACGCCAGCGACGCCGCCGCGCTGCATGCCATCGCGGCGCGGCGTGCCGGCGCAAGCTGGAACGAACTGCAGGACACGATCAATCTGTGTTTCCTGTTCCGCGGGCTGTCGGCCGCCAACCGCGGCGCCGAAATCCTGGCCCGCATCGCGCACCGCGAGCAGGGCGAGACCGCGCGCGACGCCGGGAAAGACGCCACGGCGTAAAGGCCGACCGCCCCCCCAATCCACCGATTGCAGGAATAGCTCTCATGCCCAAAATCCTCGTCCACAGCAGCCAAGCGCCGGTCACTGGCTTCACCGACAAAAGCAAGCCCTCGCCACTGGCGCAGGCGATCCGCGCGGGCGACATGCTCTATGTCTCCGGGCAGGGTCCGCTGGACCCCGCCACGCGCGAGGTGGTGGCCGGCGGCATCGCGGAGCAGACCCGGCAGACCCTCGGCAATCTGAAGTCGATCCTGGAGGCCGGTGGCGCAACGATGGCGCAGGTCGTCAACATGCGCGTGTGCCTGCGCGACACGGCGGACTTTCCCGCCTTCAATGAAGTCTTCCGCGACTTCATGAACGGCGAGAAGGTCACCCGCACTTGTACCGGGGGCACGCCGCATCGCAAGGGCGTGCTGGTCGAGATCGACTGCGTGGCCTATCTGGGCTGAAGGAGAAGCGAGATGTACCAAATGCCGATCGTTCGCATGCAAGACCGCGTCGAGACGCTGGGCAAGACCGGCGCCTACGTGAGCGTGCTGTGGCAACAGCCCGAATCGCTGGTGTTCGTCGCGCGCGGACGCGCCTATCGCAGCGAGTTCCACATCAACCCGAGCGATGAAGTGATGATCATGCTCAAGGGCGAGATGCGCCTGCACTACCGCACGCCCGAAGGCAAGGAAGAAGTGGCCGTGCTGCCCGAAGGCGCCGCCATCCACACGCCGGCCGGCATTCCGCATTCACCGCGCTTTCCACCCGACGCCTACGCGCTGATCCTGGAGCGCGCGCGGCGATCGGGTGAAACCGACGCATTCCAGTGGTACTGCCCCGCATGCGACCACCTGCTGCACGAAGAGCGCTTCGGCGTCGACGACTATGGCAAGGACCCGGTGGCCCAGGCCTATCGCAACTTCTTTCACAACGAGGCGCATCGCACCTGCAAGGCCTGCGGCCACGTCATGCCCAATGCGCTGGCGCAGGCCGAAGCGCAGGACCATCCCCCCAAGGATACGCACGGCTGAGCGCCTCCATGTCACGGGCCCGGCAACCCTTGCCATGCCGCTGACGGTCTGAAACTACTTCGTTCCCGCCACCCTACCTACTACCCAAGGAGACTGTATGCAGCATCTTGTGAAACGGGTCGTCACGACCCTGATCGTGGCCACCGCCGCGACGTGGAGTTTGGCGCAAACCAGGGACTTGACCATTGGCGTCATCCTGCCCATGTCCGGGCCGTTCGCAGCGCACGGCAAGCAGATCACGCACGGCATCAACCTGTATGTCGCCGAGCATGGCGACACCGTCGCGGGCCGCAAGGTGAAGCTCGTCATCAAGGACGACACCGGCATCGCGCCCGCCGTGGCCAAGCGCCATGCGCAGGAGCTGCTGGTCAACGACAAGGCCGAGATCCTGGCAGGCTTTTCGCTCACACCCAACGCTTTCTCGGCCGCACCAGTGGCCACGCAGGGCAAGGTGCCGATGGTGGTGCTCAATGCGGCGACCTCGTCGATCACCGAGAAGTCGCCCAATATCCTGCGCGTCTCGATGACGCTGCCGCAAAACGCCATGCCCATGGCACGCTGGGCCTGGGACAACGGCATCAAGTCGGTCTACACGCTGGTGGCCGACTATGGCCCCGGTCACGACGCCGAGACGCAGTTCCACAAGACCTTTACCCAGCTCGGCGGCAAGATCGTCGGCAGCGTGCGCACCCCCGTCAACACGCCGGACTACGCGCCCTTCCTGCAGCGCGTGCGCGACGCCAAGCCCGATGCCGTGTTCTTCTTCGTGCCCAACGGCGAAGACAATGTGGCGCTGGCCAAAGGCTACAAGGAACGCGGGCTGGAACAGGCGGGTATCAAGGCGATTGCCACGGGTGACGTGACCGACGAGGAAGAATTGGCCGCCATGGGCGATTCGGCTCTGGGCATGATCACGTCCTACCACTATTCGCAGGCGCATGATTCGCCCGAGAACAAGGCCTTCGTCGCCGCCTACGCCAAGGCCTACCCCAAGGACCGTCCGAACTTCATGGCTGCCGCCGGCTACGACGGCATGCACCTGATCTACCGGGCGCTGGAAAAGACCAAGGGCGATGCGTCCGCGGCCGCCTTCCTCGCCGCGGCCAAGGGCATGAAGTGGACCAGCCCGCGCGGCCCGGTGCAGATCGACCCCGAGACGCGCGACATCATCCAGAACGTCTACATCCGCAAGGTCGAGAAGATCGGCGGCGTGCTGCAGAACGTCGAGTTCGCCACCTACGAAGCAGTCAAGGACCCGGGCAAATCCGGCCAGTAAGCGGACCCAGGCTCGCCCCGAAGCCTCTCGCGCAAAGCCCGGACCTCGAGGAAACGCCCGCCGGCCATCGACCGCCGCACGCCGTGCGAACCGGGGCCGGCATTGCGCGAGTGCCCATGAAACCGATTGCCGTCTTCCAGCACACCACCGTCGGCGCCCCGGGCGCCGTGATACCGATTCTGCAGGCCCTGGGCCGCGAAGTGCGCCTGGTGCGCATCGTCGACGGCGAGGCGGTGCCGCGCGAGGCGACGGCCTTCAGCGGCCTCGTGTTCATGGGCGGCTACATGGGCGTGCACGACGACTTCCCCTGGATTCCCGGGGAGCTCGCGCTGATCCGCGACGCCGACGCGCACGAAATTCCCGTCGCCGGGCACTGCCTGGGCAGCCAGCTGCTGGCGCTGGCCCTCGGGGGCAGCGTGACAAACCACGTGCGTCCCGAAATCGGCTGGCAACCGCTGGAGACTTGCGACACCCCCATCGCCCGCGACTGGTGGGGGCCCCATGCCGGTGGGGCACTGGAGACATTCCAGTGGCACGGCGACACTTTCACGCCGCCACCCGCCGCCCGGCAGATCGCCCGCAGCCGCCATTGCGACAACCAGGCCTTCGTTCTACATGACCGCCATCTGCTGCTGCAATCGCACCTGGAAATGACGCCTGCGCTGGTCGAGCTCTCGCTGCAGCACAACGGCCACCAGCTGGAGCACCAATTCGCGCTGGGCAATCCCGCGGTCTGCGACCCTGCCGACGTGCGGCGGAACCTGGACCAGCGCACGGAGCGCATGCACGCCATCCTGGCGCAGCTGCTCTCGCGTTGGGTGCGGGGTTGCCGCTGAACTGCTGAGGCGCCCTTCGGCGCGGGGATCACGTCCGGCAGCAGTCTCGCGACCGCCCTGCGCGCTCCTCATCGCCGGCAACCCGGGGCACCACTGCATTGGACCCCTTCAGTGACTCAGAAGGGTTTGTCGCCGACGATGCCGGCGCGCTCCATCTTGCGCGGCGCGGGGTGGTAGTCCATCACCGCGTAGTGCTGGGTCGAGCGGTTGTCCCAAATGGCGACACTGTTCGGCTGCCAGCGGAATCGCACCTGGAACTCGGGAATCGCCGCCTGGCTCTGCAGATAGATCAACAGCTGCGCGGCGCCTGGGTTCTTGTCCTGACCGAATCGCACGTTCTCGGATGTGTGGTAGTTGACGAAATGCGTCGTGAAGCTGCCGACGAAGAGTATCTTCTCGCCGGTCTCGGGGTGGGTACGCACCACGGGATGCTCAACTGGCGGATGCTTCGCTGCCAAGGCATGGCGCTCCTCCATGGGCATGGCGGCGCCAAACGAATGCTCGATGCTGGAGCGCGCGCGCAAGTGAACGATGCGCTTTTTCACGTCCTCGGGCAATTGACTGTAAGCCTCCACCATGTTGACCCAGATCGTGTCGCCACCCACCTCCGGGCACTCGATGCAACGCAGGACGGCCCCCATGGTCGGATTTTCGCGCCACAGACCGTCGACGTGGTAGTTGTTCTCGTACGGCGCCTTGGCGTCGGCGCGATAAATGCGCACCAGGCCCGGATGTTCCGGATCGCTGCCGACCACCGGGTGATCTTCCAGCTCGCCAAACCGGCGGGCGAAGGCAACGTGCTCCGCTCGCGTGATGTCCTGGTCGCGCAGGAACAGCACCTTGTATTTCAGCAGCAATGCCTTGATCTCGGCGAACAGCGCGTCGCTGCGCGCGGCATCGCCCAGGTTCACGTCGGAGAGCTCGGCACCGATGTGGCGCGTCATTGGGTGGATTTTCATCTTCGGCTCCTTTCCCCGCAGGGGTTGCTTGGGTTTCTCACATTCCGTATCTGGTTCGAACGACTACAAGCGGCTTGCCGGCGTGGACATCGTCCAATGCTCCGACCGACGAAACGCGCCAGCCGCACCGGCATCAGGCCGGCACCTCGCCATGCAGCGTCACGCGGTTGAGCACGCGTTCCTGCGTGCCGTAGTCATGCACCGCGTAGTGCATCGTGCAGCGGTTGTCCCACATGACGATGTCACCGGTTTGCCACATGTGCCGATAGACGTTGTCCGGCGCCGTCGAGTGCTGGTAGAGGTAATCGAGCAATGGTCGACTTTCCTCGAGTGTCCAGCCCTCGATGCCCAGATGGTTGTCCGCGTGCGCAAGATACAGCGCCTTGCGCCCGGTTTCCGGATGGGTGCGCACGAGGGGATGGGTCGCGCTGGGAATGTCGCTGTCGGCCACGCCGAGCATGCGACCCAGCCTAGCGCCGCGGAAGTGCATGCGCAGCCCGTCGAGCATCTTGCGCAGTCCGACGGACAGGCGCTCGTAGGCCAGGTACTGGTTCGACCACATCGTGTCGCCGCCGTGCGGCACCGTCACGGCCGAGAGGATGGATATCTTCGCCGGCACCTTGACGAACGGAGCGTCGTAGTGCCAGGCTTCGGTCGACGCAGCCTCCTTCGGAATCTTGGTGACCTGCACGATTTCGGGGTATCCATCGAGCGGCTTGAGCATCGCGGTGACCACCGGCTCACCCCAGCGCCGCGCAAAGGCGATGTGCGCCGGCGGTGCCAGATGCTGCCCACGGAAGACGAGCATGCAGTGCTCCAGGAAAGCCCGTCGCAGGGCGTCGAACGTAGCGCCGTCGAGCTGCTCCTCGAGTCGGATACCTTCCACCGACGCGCCAATCGAACCGGTCAGTGGTGTGATGGTCGGTGCCATGAATTCTCCTTTCGCCGTGAGTGCGCGCCACCCATCGTGACTCGCTCGATCAGAGAATACGCCAATGAATAATTTTTGTCGACATAAATAAATTGATGGACTATGATGCAAATCAAACGGCCTGCGCGGGCTGGGGCGGGCGGGCTGTTGGGTTGGCAGACGATCCACCGACACATCCCTGAAAACTCAGCGATTCTTGGAGACGACAGATGGCATCTCGCAGACACACACTCACACTGCTGGCACTGAGCGCCGCCGCGCTCCTGGGCTCGCCGGCGGCGCACGCCGACGAAGCCTGGCCGACGCGAGTGATCCAGATCATCACTCCGGCCTCGGCCGGCTCGGGCACCGACATACTCGCCCGGGCGCTGGCACAGCGGCTGGCGGTCGCGCTCAAGCAGCCGGTCATCGTCGACAACCGGCCGGGAGCGAGCGGCGCCGTCGGCATATCGGCAGTCCACAAGGCAGCAGCCGACGGCTACACGCTGCTGTACAGCAACGCATCGACGGCGGTGATCGCGCCGGCGATCGTCAAATCTCTGCCCTACGATTTCGGCAAGGACTTCGTGCCGGTTGCGCAAACGGCGGCCGGCGGCGTCTACCTGCTCGTCAACCGCGACGTGCCGGCCAGGAACCTGCGTGAGCTGATCGACCTGATCAAGGCCAATCCAGACACATACAACAGCTATGGGAGCTGGGCCATCGGGTCATCAGGCCACCTGATGATGGAATGGCTGAAAAAGCAGACCGGCATGAAGATGACCCACGTACCCTATCGCACGGTGCCGCAATTGCTGACCGAGCTGGCCAACGGTGCCCTCAAGGTGGCTTGGGCCGATCCCGGCTCGCCCGTGCCGTTCGTGCGTTCGGGCCGTATCCGCGGGATCGCCATCAGCGGCAGCGTGCGCGGGCCGCAGCTGCCCGACATCGCCACGCTGGATGAGCAAGGCTATCGCTTCGATCAGCTCGGGTGGTTTGGCGTGTTCGCACCCACCGGAACAAACGAGGCGATCGTCAACCGGCTGTCCGAGGAAATCAACAAGATCCAGGCATCGCCGGAGATGGCCACGCTCATGAAAACCGTCAACTTCGAGCCGCCACCGGTGAAGACGGCCGCGCAGTTCCGCGACATCGTGCAAAACGATCTGCAGGCCTGGAAAAAACTTGCCGCCGAGGCCGGCGTTTCCGGAGACAACTGACATGAAGCGAGAGTGCTTCCAGCGCTTGCGTCCTTCACACCCGGAGCCCCTGATGATCACCCGCCGCCATTTCACGACCAGCACGCTGGCCCTTCTTGCCGGCCTGCCCCTGGCTCCGAACGCCGTGGCGGATACCGCGGCTGCCTGGCCGACAAAGCCGATCCGGCTGATCGTGCCCAACCTCCCGGGCGCCGCGTCCGACACGTTTGCGCGCGCCATCGCCCAACGGCTGGCGCCGGTGCTCAAGCAGCAGGTGCTGGTGGACAACCGGCCGGGCGCCAGTGGCATGATCGCGACGCGGGCGGTGCTGCAGGCACCGGCAGACGGCTACACGCTGCTGTATACGACAGCGTCCGCGACGGTCATGATCGCCGCGCTGGAGCCCGACCTGGGCATCGACTTCACCAAGGATCTCGAGCCGGTGGCCGCCACCTTCTTCGGCGGCGTGCTGCTCGCCGTCAACCCGGAGGTCCCTGCAAGCAACCTGAAAGAATTCGTCGCCCTGGTGAAGGCCCATCCCGGCGAGTACAGCTACGCGAGCTGGGGGGTCGGCTCCAACGGTCACCTGACGATGGAATGGCTGAAGGCGCAAACAGGCATGCAGATCCAGCACGTGCCGTACAAGGGAATCGCACCGATCCTCACGGAGATGAGCACCGGCATCATCAAGACCGGTTGGGTCGACTTGGTGGGTGCGCTGCCGTTCATCAAGAGCGGAAAGATCCGCGCGATCGCGGCGAACGGCGGGGTTCGCACCGCGCAACTGCCCGACGTGCCGACCATGGGCGAGCAGGGCTACCCGTTTCCGGGCACCGGCTGGCAGGGCCTGCTGGCACCGAAGGGCACGCCATCGGCGATCATCGAGCGGCTCAACACGGAAATCAACAAGATCCTGGTGACTCCCGAAGTGGAGGAACTCACCGTCAGGTTGAACGTCGAGCCTCCTCGGTCGCGCAGCATCGAGGAATTCCGCAGCCTGCTGGTCCACGACCTGGACGTATGGAAGAAAATCGTCGCCGACGCCAGGATCAAGAAGGACTGACGGCCGAGCGGCTCCCATCGCAGGGAGTAAGCTCGGGCCATGGCCAGGCTCAAGACGACCAACACGCCGAACCTCGAGGTTCTGCTCCTTCCTCCCAATGCGATCACCCTCGCGGTCGAGCAGGCGCTGCGACGCGGCCACCAGGGCTCCCATGCCGCGGCGCCGGTGGCCGACCAGATCGCGGTGCGCATCGCCAGCGCCATCACATTGAATCTCATCCAGGCCGGCCAGCGCCTGCTCGAGAAAGACATCGGCAAGGTGCTGAACGTCAGCCGCGCACCGGTGCGCGAAGCCTTGCGCATCCTCGAGCGCGAGCGCCTGATCGAATTCCGGGCGCGCCACGGTGCGGTGGTGACCGCGCCGGACGCCAGCGATCTGTTCGACATCTACGTCGTACGCGACGCGCTATATCAGATCATGCTCAAGCAGTTGATGGATGAACGGACGGACGAATTGCAAGCGGTGTTCAGGCAGCATCTGCCAAAAGTCGGCAAGGCGGCCGACGATGTGTCGGTCGACGACTACACCCTCGAGAGCTTCCTGCTCAACCTGGCGATGATCGACCTTCTCAGCAACCGGTTGATCGTCGACCTGCTGACCTCGATCTCGCTGCGCACGCTGCGCTACGTGCGGCTCGGTCTGGCGGCCAATCCCGACCTGCTGCGCACCTCGCTGAAGACCTGGCGCGCTCTTCAGCGAGCGGTGGAGCGTCGCGACATCGCTGCCGTGCTGGTGACGGCGCAAAAACGCATCGAAGGCTCACGGGACGCCGCCATGCGGGCGCTCGCACCACCACCGTCGGCCACCACCCGCAGGACCCCGCGGACGCTCGATCGCAAGGCACCGGCGCAGGTCTAGGCGCCCGGACGGACGTGGTTGCGGGTTCATTCAACCATAGAGCCGCAGCAGCCCCAGCACGATCGCGGCGAGCAGCAGCGTCTCGCCGATCATGAGGACGATGGGCTTGATGCCGACCGTCAACAAGTTCCTGACCTGTGTCTTCACGCCAACCGCCGCGATCGCGACGACCAGGCACCAGCCCGAGAGCGATACACCGGCCTGCACGACCGGCTGCGGGATCCAGCCCAGGCTGTTGACGAGCACGAATGCCGCGAACAGGATGATGAACCAGGGCAGCAGCGGCGGACGGCGCGAGTCGCTGGCCTGCGATGCGGGCCCACGCATCAGCAAGACCGTCAGAGCGATGACCGGGAGCAGCATCACGACGCGCATCAGCTTGACCACCGTCGCCGTGTCGCCGACCGGTACCGACACGCTGTAGCCGGCACCGACCGCCTGCGCCACCTCGTGGATCGAACCGCCGAGGAAGATACCCGCCTGGGTCGGATCGAGCCCGAGCGCGCGAGCGATGACCGGATAGAGGATCAGCGCAATGTTGGAGAGCGTGCTGATGCCGATCAAGGTAAAGCTCAACGCACGCTCGCGCTGCGGATGCGCAGGCATCGCGGCCGCCAGCGCAAGCGCCGCCGAGCCCCCGCAAATCGCGGTCGCACCCCCCGAGAGCACACCGAAAGCGGTACGAAAACCCATCAACCGCGCCGCGGCGATCGAAATCGCCATCGTCAACCCGACCGAAACGACGACACCGACCGCCGGCTGCCAGCCCAGCGCGGAGATATCGCCGACGGTGATGCGCAAGCCCAGCAGCGCCACGCCCCAACGCAGCACGGTGCGCGCGCTGAAGGCGATGCCTGGCGTGCAGGCGCTCTCGCCCGCGAGGAAATTCATCGCGATGCCAAGCAAGAGCGCGAAGAGCATCACGGGCGCGTGGTACTGCTCCGAAAGAAACTTCGCTGCGGCGGCGATCACGACGCAGGCGACGATGCCCGGGGTGGTGGCGCTCAGTCGCTGGCCAAACCCGGACGCGATAGGCAATTTCATGTTTCAGCGTCCTTCAGCATCGGGCAACCGGTGGTCTGAGAAGCGTTTGCGCAACTCGGTCTTCAGCATCTTGCCGGTCGCACCGAGTGGTATCTCCGCGACGAAGACGACATCGTCCGGGATCCACCACTTCGCCACTTTTCCGGCATAGAAGGCAATCAATTCGTCCCGGCCGACCGCGGCGCCCGGCCTGGTCTGGACGACGAGCAACGGCCGTTCGTCCCACTTCGGATGCGGAACGCCGATGCACGCGGCCATGGCGACGGCAGGGTGTGACATCGCGATGTTCTCCAGATCGATCGAGCCAATCCACTCGCCGCCGGACTTGATCACGTCCTTGCTGCGATCGGTGATCTGCATGAAGCCGTCGCGATCGATGGTCGCGACGTCGCCGGTTGGAAACCAGCCGTCGACGAGCGCCTGCTGTTGCGGCGGCGCCTTGAAGTAGCGCTCGATCACCCACGGCCCGCGCACCATCAGATGCCCGGAAGATCTGCCATCCCAAGGCAGCTCGACTCCACTGTCATCGATGATTTTCATGTCGATGCCGAACACGCAGCGGCCCTGCTTCGCTTGCACGGAGAATCGCTCCTCCTCGCCGAGCACCAGCTGCGACCCCTTGAGCACCGCCGCCGTGCCAAACGGGCTCGTCTCGGTCATCCCCCAGCCGTGGATCACCGCGACACCATGGCGTTGGACGAAAGCGCGCAGCATTCCGGGCGGACAGGCGGCCCCGCCGATCACCGTACGCTTCATGGTGCTGAAGCGCAGGCCGTGTTGTTCGACATACGCGAGCAGCCCCTGCCAGACCGTCGGCACGCCGGAAGACAGCGTGACGCGCTCGGTCTCGAAAAGCTCGTAGAGCGACTTGCCATCGAGCTGCGGGCCCGGGAAGACGATCTTCGCACCGACCATGCAGGCGGCATAGGGCTGCCCCCAGGCGTTGACGTGGAACATGGGGACGACCGGCAGCACCGTCTCCTGCGCACGCAAGCCCAGCGAATCGGGCAGCGCGACACCAAAGGTGTGCAGCAGCGTTGAGCGGTGACTGTACAGCACGCCTTTCGGATCGCCCGTCGTGCCGCTCGTGTAGCACAGTGACGAGGCGGTGTTTTCGTCGAACAGCGGCCATTCGAACCGATCGGCGGCGGCCTCGACCAGCTCCTCGTAGCACTGCAGATTCGCGATGCCGCTGCGTGCGGGCATGTGCCCGCGGTCGGTCATCAGGACAAAGGCGCGCACCGAGGGCAGTTGCGCGGCAATCTGCTCGACGAGCGGTAGGAAGCTCAGGTCGAAGAACAGGATCTGGTCCTGCGCATGCCCGACGATCCATGCCAGCTGGTCGGGGTGCAACCGGGGATTGAGCGTGTGCAGCACGCTGCCCGACCCGGAGACGGCATAGTACAGCTCCATGTGTCGGTAGCCGTTCCAGGCCAGCGTCGCCACGACCGTCCGTGGCGCCACGTCGAGCGCACGCAAAACATTGGCCAGACGCCGCGAGCGAGCCGCCATGTCGCGAAAGGTGTAGCGGTGGATGTCGCCTTCGACACGACGCGACACGATCTGTTGATCGCCGTGGTGCCGCTCCGCATGGCGCAGCAACGACGAAATCAGCAGCGGTTGATCCATCATCAGTCCGTGCATGGTGGACTCCTCCTTCGGGGACGGTCAGCGCGCCGCCCGGGCACGCTCGCCGATAGCCTGCAACAGCTGCAGCGCGCGCCCGGCGGCGTGCGCGCCGCCCGGCACGTCGCCACGCACGTGCAGGGGGCGCAGTTCCTCGATCTCGGCCAGGTCGCGCAGCAGATCACCTTCGACGATCGAGTACTTGCGCAGCATGTTCACGACCAGCATCGACGTATGCACGACGTCCTCGGCATCAGCCGTGACACCGCGCCGGTGCAATGCGTAGTTGGCCCAGTGGGTACCGGCGAGCATCGCCGCCTCGATCTTCATCTCCCAGTCGCTCTCGCCGAGCGCCACCAGCGAGCGCTCGATGCGCTCGGCCTTCGAACGGTGTCCTTGCGCCTTCATCACGCGCTCCTTACCGCCGTCACGGCCTGCTCGTAAATAGCCCGCGCCTCGTCGAAAGCGCGGCTGCATTCGTCGACGATCGCCGGCGTGGGGGCGCGGTCGCCGCGGATGCACGGATCGCGGTGCTCCTCCAGAGCGTGCAGCGCCGCCTCGAGACGCCGCACCTGCGGCAGCGCTTCACCTTCGATCGGCGGCCAGCCGACATGGCTGACGTCGCCCGGCCCACGCAGCTCACGGGCATAGCTGCCGTCGGCTTGGCGCACCACGTGCACACCCGGAATGGTGGAGAACACCGGGTCGTCCGGGGTCAACCCAGTGGCGTGCAACGTGGCGTTGAGCATGTTGGTGCCGGCAGTCAGCGAGGCCCAATACCAAAGCTCGAAATCACGCAGCGGTTCGAGTCGCGCGCGCAGCGCCGTCAGGCGCTGTACCTTGTCGATGTGCGAATCGAGCCTCATGGCTCGCTCCCCTCGGCGCCGCACAACTCGGGAGCAACCACCAGCACGATCTTGCCGAAGTGGCGGTCCGCCTGGATGTACTCGTGCGCGGCGGCGACGTCGTCCAGCCGGTACGTGCGGTCGATGGGAAAGCGGATGCTGCCAGCCTGCACCAGCGGCAGTACGTCACGCGCACAAGCCTCGATGCAAGCCAGGCGCTCCTCCTCGCTGC
Source organism: Pseudomonadota bacterium (assembly GCA_963205255.1). Lineage (GTDB taxonomy): Bacteria > Pseudomonadota > Gammaproteobacteria > Steroidobacterales > Steroidobacteraceae > ZC4RG30. The sequence goes on along the minus strand of CAUJIK010000018.1, from coordinate 6,075 downwards.
GGGTGCGGAAGGTAACGCCGATCAGCTTGAGCCGCTTGAGCCAGAGTGTTTCAAGATTCATCGTCGCGGTATTCGATCCACTCAGGCGACCGAGATTGACGAGTCTCCCCTTGACCGCCAAGCTCTGGAGGTTGGCCTCGAAAACGGTGCCGCCGACCGAATCGACGATCACGTCGACGCCGCGCCCCCCGGTGGCGGCGTGCATCGCCTCCACCTGGTCCTGCGTCGACAGGTCGATCGCGTGCGTGACCCCATACTCTGCCAGGCGTCCGGCCTTGGCCGCCGAGCGCGAGGTGGCGATCACCTTCGCCGCACCCATCCGGGCCGCGATCTGGATCGCCGCCAGCCCGATGCCGCTCGAGGCGGCGTTGACGAGCACGCTCTCGCCGGGCCTGAATTCGCCGTTGGTCACCAGCGCATCGTGCGCGGTGATGAACACGTTCGGGAATGCCGCCGCCTCCAGCCACGACAGCTGCGCAGGCACCAGCATCACTGCGCGGGCGGCGGCCAGCACGTACTCGGCCTGGCCGCCGTTGCCATGGCCCATCACGCGGTCACCCTCCTTCCAGCCGGTCACGCCGGCGCCCACCGCGCTGACGATACCGGCGAACTCGACACCGGCGGTAAAAGGCGCGCCCTTGACGGCGTTGCGCACCTGCTTGATCTCGCCGCGGTTGAGGCCCGACGCGGCAACGCGAACGAGCAGTTGGCCGGGGCCCGGGACCGGAACGGGGATATCCAGTATCTCGAGTCGTCCGCCCTCGGGGCCGGGGACGATGCGCGCTGCTTTCATCGTTGCTCCTTCGTCTTGATATCGACGTGCCGCACGGCGCGGATCGCCGTCTGCACGCACCGGCATAGTTTAACGCCAATTTTATTGTTGTCGACATTAATTTAGAATTCGTGTACAGTTGCCCGCACCGGGTCGATGGCCGACCCTTTCACAGGAGCACCTCATGTCCGACACGCAAGAAACCTCGGCACGGCTGGCACGGCTGTCCGGCAAGATCATCGACTTCCGGCTGCGCCCGCCGACCGGGCCCTTCAAGGTTTTCTTCACCCCCAATGTGGTCGGCTCGGTCAATCGTCTCCTCGGCCACCCGGTGCCTCGCTCGTTCACGATCGGCTCCGAGCCCTATCCGCATGCCGACGATCGCGCCATCACCTCGCTGGTCAGTGAAATGGACAGCGCTGGCGTGCGGCTGGGGATCATGAATGCGCGCCACTCGGTCAACCGGCCGGTCCCGGTCCACATCGAAGACGCGTATCTGGTGGAAACGACCCAGCGCACCAATGGGCGCCTGCTGGGTCTGGCGGGCATCGATTTCGACAAGCCGATGGCAGAGATCCTCGCCGGCCTGGACACGGCGGTCAAGGAGCTGGGGCTGGTAGGGGTCTGCGTCGAACCCGGACTGGCCAGAACCCCCATGTACGCCGACGATGAAAAACTCTTTCCGCTGTACGAGAAGATCGCGGAACTGAACGTGCCGCTGCTGTTCATGACGGGGCCGCTGGCCGGCCCCGACATCAGCCATACCGACCCGGTGCGCTTCGACAGGGTGGCGCGCCGCTACTCGACGATGCCGGTGGTGCTCGGCCACGGCTGCTACCCGTACGTCAACGAGGCCATCGCTCTAGCCTACAAGAGCGAAATCACCGGCCTCATGAACGTGTTCGTCTCGCCGGACGTCTACGTCTTCGCGCCGGGCGGCAAGGCCTACGTCGAAGGCATCAACTGGATGCCCAGGCGTTTCGTCTTCGCCTCGGCGTATTCCTTCATGGGCATCGAGGAGTCGGTCCGCGACACACTGGCGCTGCCGATCAACGACGATGCATTGGATGCCTACATGTATCTCAATGCCGAGGCGCTGCTCGGCAACGTGAAGGGGGGCAACCGTGGCTGATCTGAACACGCAGATCGTGATGAAGCGCCATCCGCAAGGGATGGTCACCGAGGCCGACTTCGAAACCGTGCAGCGGGAACTGCCGCAGTTGCAGGAAGGCCAGGCGCTGGTGCGAAACCGCTATCTGTCGCTGGATCCGTACATGCGCCCGCGCATGGACCCGCTGCGCTCGTATGTCGAGCCGCTCAAGCCGGGCGAGCTGATGCCAGGCGCCACCGTTGGCGAGGTGATCGACAGCCGCAGCACCCAATTGCCCAAGGGCGCGCTGGTTGCCGCGATGCTGGGCTGGCAGACCCACGGCGTGGTCGCCGAAGGCACGGTACGGGTGCTCGATCCGAAGATGAGCCGCCCTTCGGCCGCGCTGAGCGTGCTGGGCATGACCGGCGTCACGGCCCACTATGGACTGCTCGAGCTGGCCAAACCCAAGGCGGGCGAGACCGTGGTGGTCACGGCCGCTTCCGGGGCGGTGGGAGGGGTGGTCGGTCAGATCGCCAAGATCCAGGGCTGCCGCGTGATCGGCATCGCCGGTGGCCCCGAGAAATGCCGTTACGTCGTCGAGCAGCTTGGTTTCGATGCCTGCATCGACTACCGTGCGCCCGACTTCGAGCAGCAGCTTGCGCAGGCCACGCCCAATTACGTCGATGTGCTGTTCGAGAACGTCGGCGGTCCGGTGTTCGATGCGGTGCTGCAGCGCATTGCCGATCATGCGCGCATCGCGCTGTGCGGCAACATCAGCCAGTACAACGCCAAGGAGCCCTACGGCGTCAAGGGCATGCGCCAGCTGCTGATGCATCGCGTCACGGTCTACGCCTTCGTCATCGCCGACCACCGCGGGTACTGGCCCACGGCCCTGGCCGACCTGTCGCGCTGGCTGGACGAGGGCAAGCTCAAGCTCAGGGAGGATGTCAGCGAAGGACTGCATTCCGCGCCTGCAGCCTTCATCCGCATGCTCACCGGCAAGAACTTCGGCAAGCAACTCGTCAAGGTGGGGTGAACGGACCATGACGCAGACGGGAGCTGCACGTTGAAAGCCGTCTGGTACGTGCGGCAGGGCGCCGCCGAAGAAGTGCTGCGGTACGGCGAGCAGCCGACCCCGCACCCGGCACGCGGCCAGGTACGCGTTCGACTGCACGCATCAGCGGTGAATCCGGCCGACGCGAATCGCCGCGCCGGCCGCCCGCACCGCATGGAGTTCCCGCTCGTCATCCCCGACAGCGACGGCGCGGGCGTGATCGATGCCGTGGGCGAAGGGGTCGATCCCGCGCGCATCGGCGAGCGGGTGTGGGTGTACTTCGGGCAGCGCGGCCGTCCGTTCGGCACCGCGGCCGAGTTCATCTGCCTGCCCGCCGAACTGGCCAGCGAACTTCCCGCCCATGTCGGCTTTGCCGAAGGGGCTTGCCTGGGGATTCCGTGCATGACAGCGTATTGCGCCTTGTTCACGGGTGGCTCCATCAAGGGCAAGATCGTGCTGGTCACCGGTGGGGCGGGTGCCGTCGGCCACTACGCAGTGCAGCTTGCCAAGTGGGGAGGCGCTCGCGTGATCGCCACCGTGAGCTCGCCCGAGAAGGGGTTGCACGCCGCGCGGGCTGGTGCCGACTTCGTCATCGACTACACCGGCGCGACCGCGCAGCAGGAAGTGCAAAAGGCAGCCGGCTCGCGCGGCGTGGCCCGCATCGTCGATGTCGACGCCGTCGCCAACGCCGAACTCGTGCTGGGCGTCGCGGCCGCAGGCGGCGAGTGGGTGTCGTACGCCATCGGCGCACGGCCGATCGCCGCGATGCCGATGGACCGAATCATCCGGCTCAACCTGAAGTTGCGCGGCCTTTACCTGTCGGGGCTCGCACCGCACGTGCGACGTCGTGCACAGGCTGGCGTGCAGCGCTGGCTGCGTGAAACGCCGGGGGCGATCCATACCGTCGATCGCCGCTTCGCGCTGCGCGACACCGCACAGGCGCATCTTGCCGTCGAGGCCAGGAACAAGCTCGGAACCGTCGTCGTCATGTGCGACCCCGAGGCGGTTGCCGATCCGTAAAGAGAGCAGGTTTTCCAAAGGAGTTTGGCCGGGGCAACCGAACTTCTTCCATCGCCCATGTCCCTTGATCGATCTTGGAGCAACTTGAAATGCAAAAACCTCTTGTCGCCTTATCCGTGCTTGCCTTTGCCGCCGGAGCCTCGGCTCAAGGCGCGGCCCCCGCCCAATCTTCCGTGGCGCTATTTGGCGTGGTGGACGCGGCCCTGGCCCATTACAGCCAGGGAGGGCGCAGCAGAACCATGTTCGACACCAGCGGCAACGGTCCCAGCTCAATCGGCTTTCGCGGCACAGAACAATTGGGGAACGGTCTGTCGGCCAATTTCTGGATGGAAGCTGCCATTTTGAACGGCACCGGCGCAGGCAGTTCCAGCGGCAACGGCAATCCACCCACCGGCGGTGGCTTGGGTTTTGGCCGCCGCAGCACGTTGAGCCTGGCCGGTCATTTCGGTGAGATCCGTCTGGGACGGGATATTCCCCCCTCCTGGTGGAGCCACGTCGTATTCGATCCATTCAGCAGTGCCGGCACCGGCGGCGGCGCCAACATCACCTCGAGCGGCGGAGCCAATGGGTTTGCCGGTGCCAATCCCCTCAGTTTTTCCCGCATCAGCAACTCCGTTCAATACCTGTGGGGGTTTTCCCCCAACGCCCAATCCGCCATTGGCCGCGGCGTCTATGCCCAGCTGATGTACGCCTTTGCCGGAAACGCCAGCGGCAAGCCGGCTCTCGGCCAATACGTCGGTGGACGCCTCGGCTATGCCAATGGTCCAGTGAATGTCGCGGTGTCTTACGCGCAATCCAAGGGAACTCCGTATGCGGCCGATGCGGCGCAAGGCTACAGCACCTACAGGAATTTTTACCTTGGTGGCTCATACAACTTCGGCATCGCCAACGTGATGGCCCATTTCGGCACGAACAATTCCGGCGTCCCCGGCACGAAATACACCCACTGGGGCCTGGGAGCGAAGATCGTTGCAGGGCCTGGCTACATCCCCGTGGCGTACAACTCCGTCAAGCAGAACAACGCGACCAGCGACGGGGCCTATCAAATTTCGGTGGGCTATGTCTACAACCTTTCGAAACGCACTGCCTGGTACACCACGATCGCGCATATCCACAACCGGAACAACGGGACCCATACCTTCATGGGTGGCAACGGTGGCGGCAACCCGGGTTTGCACACCGCTTTTGGCGGCGGCACATCGTTCGGCAACGGCACGGGTTATGCCATCGGCCTCCGAACCAGCTTCTGATTCAAGATGGGTGCAGGAGCACTTCTCCGTGGCCGGCACCCGCATCGTGGTCACGCCCGGGACCGCGGAGAAGGCTCGTAGCGCAGGGCCATGCGGTCTGTGCCCAGGGCCCAGGATCGGGGTTGCCGCCGGAAAAGGCCCATGTCCAGGCTGGTATTCGGCGAAACGAAGAAGGTCGTCAAGGACACCCCCAAGGCGATCGACCGGCGAAATGGCGATGGCGCCGATGCCGTGCCCATCGCCCGGCGGCTCCTCGGACGGACATGACATGAACAGCCATGCGAACCACTCTTGATTTTCTCCTGAATGACTGGATCGGTCTCGATGACCTGCTCGAGCGGCCACGCTTCGCCGAGCATTCGCACGAGACCTTCCGTGCCGTGCTGGACACCTGCGAGCGCATGGCGGCCTCGGTTTTCGCGCCAATCAACCGCCTCGTCGACGTCGAGGAGCCGAGCTTCGACGGCCAGTGCGTCAAGCTCCCGCAGGCAACCCACCAGGCGCTGGCGGCCTACGTCGGTTCCGGCATGCTGGCCGCCACCCACGACCACGAGGCCGGTGGCATGCAACTACCCAGCGTCGTCGAGATGGCGGCCAACGCCTTCTTCTACAAGGCCAGCCTCGCGGTGGCGAGCTACCCGATGCTGACCACGGCCAACGCCAATCTGCTGATGGCGCACGGCACGCCGACGCAACGCGAAGTCTTCGCCGCACCCGAGCTCGCGGGCCGCTGGTTCGGCACGATGTGCCTGTCGGAGCCGCAGGCCGGCTCCTCGCTGTCGGACATCGCCACGCGCGCCGTGCCGGATGGGGCGGATTTCGAGGCCGATCCGCTGGGACCCCGCTACCGGCTCACCGGCAACAAGATGTGGATCTCTGCCGGCGAGCA
>CAUJIK010000017.1 GCA_963205255.1 Pseudomonadota bacterium | reverse complement strand
CGCGAAGCCCGGCAGCATCACGCCGCACACGCAGTTTGAGTGCGAGGTGTACGTGCTGACGAAGGAGGAGGGTGGCCGTCACACGCCGTTCTTCAAGGGCTATCGTCCGCAGTTTTACTTCCGCACGACGGACGTGACCGGTTCGGTGGAGCTGGACGGCGGCGCCGAGATGGTGATGCCGGGAGACAACATCAAGATGACGGTGGAGCTGATTGCTCCGATCGCGATGGACGCGGGACTGCGCTTTGCCATCCGCGAGGGCGGCAAAACTGTCGGCGCCGGCGTCGTGTCCAAGATCCTCAAGTAAGGCGGAACTCATGGCCAATCAGAACATTCGCATCCGCCTGAAGGCATTCGATCATCGCTTGATCGATACCTCGGCGCGGGAAATTGTCGAGACCGCCAAGCGCACGGGCGCGACGGTGCGCGGCCCGGTGCCGCTGCCGACGAAGATGGAGCGCTTCACGGTGCTGGTCTCGCCCCATGGCGACAAGGACGCGCGCGACCAGTTCGAGCTGCGCACCCACAAGCGCCTCATGGACATCCTCGATCCCACCGACAAGACGGTCGACGCGCTGATGAAGCTCGAGCTGCCGGCCGGCGTGGACGTCCAGATCAAGCTGAACTGAGAGAGAAAACCAGCCGGATCCGGGGTGGCGCGTCGCCCTGGGGATCATCCGGCCGGCATCCGGTGAAAAAGCCCCGCCCGGCGCGGGGCTTTTTCTGCAAAGTGCTTGTAGCGAGCACAGCGGGTGAATATACTGCGCGCCCTTTCGCCGCTGGCATGTCCGGCGGCCCGCGTTTTCGAATGCGGAATCGGGAACGGTTGGCGGCTCTTCAAGCGGGCAGCCAAGACCACTCGAGCAAGGCAACCCACTGATTTTTCGTGGGTTTTGCTTCGCCAGTGATCAGCCGCTCCCGGCCGCTGGTCGATACTTGAGGAATTTGAGATGTCAATCGGTCTGGTCGGCCGCAAATGCGGCATGACGCGAGTCTTCACGGAAGCCGGCGAGTCCATCCCGGTCACCGTCGTGGAAGTGCTCGCCAATCGCGTCACCCAGGTCAAGGGTGAGGCGGACGGCTATCGCGCGGTCCAGGTGACCTACGGCAAGCGCCGCCCGCAGCTGCTCACCAAGGCCGTGGCCGGCCACTACGCCAAGGCCAAGGTCGAGCCGGGCCGTTCGCTGGTGGAATTCCGCCTCGAAGCCAATGAGGCCGCCGATGTGCAGCCGGGCGCCGAGTTCACCGCCGAGATCTTCAAGGCCGGCCAGCTGGTGGATGTCACCGGCACCACCATCGGCAAGGGCTACGCGGGCGTGATGAAGCGCCACAACTTCGCCGGCGGCCCCGCCTCGCACGGCCATTCGGTCACGCACCGCGCCCCCGGTTCCATCGGCCAGCGCCAGACGCCGGGCCGCGTGTTCCCCGGCAAGCGCATGTCCGGCCACATGGGTGTGGTGCGCCGCACCACCGAGAACCTGCGCGTCATCGAGATCGATGCCAAGCGCAACCTGCTGCTGATCAGCGGCGCCGTGCCCGGTTCCGAGGGCGGCGAAGTGATCGTCCGGCCGTCCGTGAAGGCCGCCCGTCTGGCCTGGCGCAAGAGCATTACGCCGACCAAGAAGGCCGACGCCAAGGGCAAGAAGTAAGGGCTAACGCATGAAGCTCAAAGTCGCCAATGGTGGCGCTGAACTGGCGGTCTCCGAGACCACCTTCGGCGCCGAATACAACGAAGCGCTGGTGCACCAGCTGGTCGTGGCCTACATGGCCGCCGGCCGCGCCGGCACCAAGCGCCAGAAGAGCCGTGCCGAAGTGCGTGGCGGCGGTCGCAAGCCGCACTCGCAGAAGGGCACGGGCGGCGCGCGCGCCGGTTCGACCCGCAGCCCCATCTGGGTGGGCGGTGGTCGCGCCTTCGCCGCGCGTCCGCGCGATTACACGCAGAAGGTCAACCGTAAGATGTATCGCGCCGGCATCCGCTCGATGCTCGCGCAGCTGGTGCGCACCGACCGCTTCGTGGTGACCCAGGAATTCAGCGTGGCCGAGCCGCGCACCAAGGCGCTCACCGCCAAGCTCAAGGATCTGTCGCTCGACAACGTGCTGATCGTGGTCGAGGCGCATGACGAGAACCTGCTGCTGGCCGCGCGCAACCTGCCGCATGTCGACGTGATCACGGTGTCGGAGATCAATCCGGTTTCCCTGAGCGCGTTCGACAAGGTGCTCGTCACCGTCGGCGCCGTGAAGCTGATCGAGGAGCGCCTGCAATGAGCCGCGAGCGTCTCGCCACCGTGCTGGTGGCCCCGCATATCACCGAGAAGACTGCGCTGGCGATGCAGAACGCCAACCAGTATGCGTTCCGCGTGCGCCGCGACGCCAGCAAGACCGAGGTCAAGCAGGCCGTCGAGCTGATGTTCGATGTCAAGGTTGCCGGCGTGCAGGTGGCGAACGAGCCGGGCAAGACCCGCCGCTTCGGCGCGCGCACCGGCCGCACGCAGGATTGGAAGAAGGCTTACGTGCGTCTGGCCGACGGCCAGGCGATCGACTACGAAGCCCAGGCGAAGAAGAAGTAAGGGTAAGCGCTCATGGCACTGATCAAACTCAAGCCGACCTCGCCGGGCGCGCGCTTCGTCGTCAAGATCGATCGCTCGCACCTGCACAAGGGCGGGCCGTACGCGCCCCTCACCGTGGCGCAGAGCAAGACGGGCGCCCGCAACCACTATGGCCGCATCACCACGCGCCATGTCGGCGGCGGCTCGCGCCAGAAGTATCGTCTCATCGACTTCAAGCGTGACAAGGACGGCGTCCAGGGCGTGGTCGAGACGATCGAATACGATCCGAACCGCACCGCGCACATTGCGCTCATCAAGTACCTCGACGGCGAGCGCCGCTACATCCTCGCGCCGCGCGGCGTGAAGCCTGGCGACGAGATCCGTTCGGGCTCCGATTCGCCGATCAAGCCGGGCAATGCGATGGCGCTGCGCCACATCCCGGTCGGCTCGCTGGTGCACAACATCGAGCTCAAGCCTGGCAAGGGCGGCCAGATCGCGCGCAGCGCGGGCGCCTCGGCGCAGTACACCTCGCGCGAGGGCCTGCACGCCTACATCCGCCTCAAATCTGGCGAGACGCGCAAGGTGCACATCGACTGCCGCGCCACGCTGGGCGAGCTGTCAAACGACGAGCACAACCTGCGCAGCTACGGCAAGGCCGGCGCAATCCGCTGGCGCGGCGTGCGTCCGACGGTGCGCGGCGTGGTGATGAACCCTGTCGATCACCCGCACGGTGGTGGTGAGGGCAAGTCCGGCCAGGGCAACCCGCACCCGGTATCGCCGTGGGGCTGGCAGACCAAGGGCAAGAAGACCCGGCACAACAAGCGCACGAATCACATGATCGTGCAGCGGAGGAAATAAGCAGTGCCACGTTCACTGAAGAAGGGGCCGTTCATCGATCTGCACCTTGCGAAGAAGGTGGAGACGGCCGTTGCCAAGAACGACCGCAAGCCGATCAAGACCTGGTCGCGCCGTTCCATGGTGATCCCGGAAATGGTCGGTCTGACGATCGCCGTGCACAACGGCAAGCAGCACATTCCCGTGCTGGTCACGGAGAACATGGTCGGGCACAAGCTCGGCGAGTTTTCGCCGACGCGCGTCTTCAAAGGCCACGGCGGCGACAAGAAGGTCTCCTCCTGAGGTTGAGCCATGCAGACGTACTCCAAACTCAAATACGCGCACATCTCCCCGCAGAAGGTCCGCCTGGTGGCTGACCTGGTGCGCGGCAAGCGGGTGGGCCTGGCGCTCTCCGAACTGCGCTTCATGCCGAAGAAAGGCGCTGAGCTGGTGCTCAAGGCGCTGGAATCGGCTGTCGCCAACGCCGAGCACAACCACGGCGCGGACATCGACGAGCTGAGGGTGTCGCGCATCGAGATCGACACCGCGCCGCTGCTGAAGCGTTTCCAGGCCCGTGCCAAGGGTCGCGGCAACCGCATCGTCAAGCGTTCGAGCCACATCACCGTCCACGTCAGCGACGGCAGGAAGGAATAAGCGCATGGGCCAGAAGGTCAATCCGCTGGGCATTCGCCTCGGCATCACCCGCGACTGGATGTCCAAGTGGTACGCGGGCAAGAAGCAGTTCGCGACCCAGATCCACACCGATTTCCGCGTGCGCGAGTTCCTGAACAAGAAGCTCGCCGACGCCTCGGTCAGCCGCATCCACATCGAGCGCGCTGCCCGCAAGGTCAACGTCACCATTCACACCGCCCGTCCCGGCATCGTGATCGGCAAGAAGGGTGAGGACATCGAGAAGCTGCGCGCCGAGACCGCGCGCCTGGTCGGCATGCCGGTCGGCGATGTGCGCCTGAATGTCGCCGAGATCCGCAAGCCCGAGCTCGACTCGCAGCTGGTGGCCGAAGGCATCGCGCAGCAGATCGAGAAGCGCGTGATGTTCCGCCGCGCGATGAAGCGCGCCGTGATGAGCACCATGCGCAGCGGCGCGCTGGGCGTGAAGGTGCGCCTGTCGGGCCGCCTGAACGGCTCGGAGATCGCGCGCACGGAGTGGAGCCGCGAAGGCCGCATTCCGCTGCACACCTACCGCGCCGACATCGACTACGGCACGGCCGAAGCCCGCACCACCTACGGCGTGATCGGCGTGAAGGTGTGGATCTTCAAGGGCGAAGTCTTCGAGCAGGCCCCGGAAGTCGTCGAAGAGCCGGCTGCTGAAGCCGCGGCTCCGACTGCAGCGGCGTCGGCCTGAGGTAAGGAATCATGCTGCAACCCAAGCGAACCAAATATCGCAAGCAGTTCAAGGGCCGCAACCGCGGCCTGTCCCAGCGCGGCAGCAGCGTCGCGTTCGGCGAGTTCGGGCTCAAGGCCACCGAGCGCGCGCGCATGACAGCGCGCGAGATCGAGGCCGCGCGTCGTGCCATGGCCCGCGCCGTCAAGCGCGGCGGCCAGATCTGGGTGCGCGTGTTCCCGGACGTGCCGGTGACCAAGAAGCCCCTTGAAGTGCGCATGGGCGCGGGCAAGGGTGGTGTCGAGTACTGGGTCGCCAAGATCCAGCCCGGCAAGGTTCTTTTCGAGATGGAAGGCGTGCCCGAAGCCACCGCGCGTGAGGCGTTCCGCCTCGCCGGCGCGAAGCTGTCGGTGGCCACGACCTTCGTCAAGCGGCAGGTGCGCTGATGAAAGCCAGTGATTTGAGAGCCAAGGGCGCGGCGGATCTGAACGCCGAGCTGCTGAACCTGCGCAAGGAGCAGTTCGCGCTGCGCCTGCAGCGCGCCACGGGCCAGAACCCGAAGCCGGACCAGTTCGGCAAGGTGCGCCGCAACATCGCTCGTTTGAAGACCGTGCAGCGCGAGCTGCGCGCGAAGACCGGAGGCAAGTAATCGATGGCCACTGAAACGGCAGCCGCCGAGAAAGTGCAGCGCACGCTGACCGGCACGGTCGTCAGCAGCAAGACCGAGAAGACGATTGCGGTGGAAGTCCAGCGCGTGCTCAAGCATCCGCGCTACGGCAAGTACATCCGTCGTACCACGCGCCTGCTCGCCCATGACGAGGCCGGTCAGGCCCGCGAGGGCGATACGGTGACCATTTCCCCGTGCCGGCCGATCTCGCGCCGCAAGTCCTGGCAGCTCGTCTCGGTCATCGAGCGCGCGGTCAAGGTCTGAAGAACCTGAAGGTGGGTGCAAGATGATCCAGATGCAGACAGTCCTGAATGCCGCGGACAACAGCGGCGCCAAGACCCTGATGTGCATCAAGGTGCTGGGCGGTTCGCACCGGCGCTATGCGACGGTTGGCGATGTCATCAAGGTCAGCGTGCAGGACGCGATTCCGCGCGGCAAGGTCAAGAAGGGCGAGGTGTATGACGCGGTCGTCGTGCGCACGGCTTTCGGCGTGCGGCGCCCCGATGGTTCGCTGATCCGTTTCGACGGCAATGCCGCGGTGCTGTTGAACCAGAAGCTCGAGCCCATCGGCACGCGTATCTTCGGGCCGGTGACGCGCGAGCTGCGCACCGTGCGCTTCATGAAGATCATCTCGCTGGCGCCGGAAGTGCTGTAAAGGTCGAAGGAAATGAAGAAGCTTCGCAAAGGCGATCAGGTGGTGGTGCTGTCCGGCAAGGACAAGGGCCGCCGGGGTTCGATTCTCCAGGTGCTGCCGGAAGGCCGCGTGGTGGTCGAGGGCGTGAATGTGGCCAAGAAGCACCAGCGCGCCAATCCGCAGCGGAACATCCAGGGCGGCATCCTCGAAAAGGAAATGTCGCTGCACATCTCGAATGTTGCGGTCTGGAATCCGGGCAGCAGCAAGGGCGACCGCGTGGGCATCAAGACGCTCGCCGACGGCAAGCGCGTGCGCTTCCTCAAGTCGAACGCCGAAGTGCTCGACGTCAAGTAACGGACGAAATCCATGACCAGGTTGCACGATTTTTATCGCAAGACGGTTGTCCCCCAGCTGACGAAGGATCTGGGGCTCGCAAACCCGATGCAGGTGCCGAAGATCACCAAGATCACGGTGAACATGGGCGTGGGCGAAGCCGTGGCCGACCGCAAGGTGGTCGACGCTGCCGCCGGCGACCTTGCCAAGATCACCGGCCAGAAGGCGCTGATCACCAAGTCGAAGAAGGCCATCGCGTCGTTCAAGCTGCGCGAGAACCTGCCCATCGGCGCCAAGGTCACGCTGCGCGGGGCTCGCATGTACGAGTTCCTCGACCGCCTGATCACGATCGCCATGCCGCGCATCCGCGATTTCCGCGGCGTGTCGGCGCGCGCTTTCGACGGCCGCGGCAACTACACGCTCGGGGTGAAGGAGCAGATCATTTTCCCCGAGATCCAGTACGACCAGATCGACCAGCTGCGTGGCATGGACATCACCATCACCACCAACGCCGTGAGCGATGCTCACGGGCGCGCGCTGCTCGAGGCATTCAACTTCCCGTTCCGCAAGTAAGCGGCAACGGCAGAACGGGTACAGAGGACCGACAGGCATGGCCAAGACAAGCATGGTCGAACGCGAGAAGCGCCGGGAAAAGACGGTGCAGAAATACGCGAAGAAGCGCGCGGAGCTCAAAGAGCTGATCCGCAGCCCGAACACGTCCGACGAGGCGCGGGCCGAAGCGCAGGTGAAGCTGCAGAAGCAGCCGCGCGACGCGAGTCCGGCCCGCGGCCGCAACCGCTGCGCCCTCACCGGCCGGCCGCGCGGCGTGTACCGCAAGTTCGGCCTGGCCCGCACCAAGATCCGCGAGGTTGCCAATCGCGGCGAGATCCCCGGCCTCGTCAAGGCGAGCTGGTAGGAGGCGTAAGCAAGCATGAGCATGACCGATCCCGTCGCCGATCTGCTGACCCGCATCCGCAATGGTCAGTCCGCCGGCAAGACGTATGTGAGCATCGACTCGTCGAAGATCAAGCAGGCCATCGTCCGCGTGCTGAAGGACGAGGGCTATGTCGCCGACTTCCATGTCGCCAGCGACACCGGCAAGCCGCGCCTGACGATTGATCTGAAGTATTACGAGGGCAGGCCCGTGATCGACCGCCTGGAGCGTGTGAGCCGTCCCGGCCTGCGCATCTATCGCGGCAAGAACGAGTTGCCCAAGGTGCTCGGCGGCATGGGAACGGTGATCGTTTCCACTCCGCAGGGCGTGATGACGGACCGCCAGGCCCGGGCCATGGGCCAGGGCGGCGAAGTGCTCTGCATCGTTGCCTAAAGGTTTGAAGATATGTCCCGTGTAGCCAAGAAACCCGTGCCGCTGCCGCAGGGCGTCACTGCCACCATCGGCGCCGACCAGGTGACGATCAAGGGCGCCAAGGGCACGCTCAGCGTGCCGCTGAAGACCGGCGTGTCCGTGGCCGAGAAAGACAAGGAGCTGCAGGTCAGCTATGGCAACGGCGAAGGCGCCGCTGCGCTGGCCGGCGCCACGCGCGCGCACCTTGCCAACATGGTCACCGGTGTGACCACGGGCTACGAGCGCAAGCTCGAGCTGGTGGGCGTCGGCTACCGCGCCGCGGTGCAGGGCAAGGCGCTGAACCTGACGCTGGGTTTCTCGCACCAGGTGGTGTTCGATATTCCCGAAGGCATCAGCATCGAGGCCCCCAGCCAGACCGAGATCCTCATCAAGGGTATCGACCGGCAGCGGGTGGGCCAGGTGGCCGCCGAGATTCGCGAGTTCCGTCCGCCGGAGCCCTACAAGGGCAAGGGCGTGAAGTACTCGGACGAAAAGAACAGCCTTAAGGAAGGCAAGAAGAAGTAGCGCGGGGTGATGTGAGATGAGCATGACTTCAAAAGAACGTCGCACGCGTCGCGCGATCAAGAGCCGGCAGCACATTCGCGATCTGGGCGTTGCCCGGCTCACGGTGCACCGCACTCCGCGCCACATTTATGCCCAGGTCTTCGACGCCCAGGGCGCGAAGGTGCTGGCCTCTGCTTCGACGGTCCAGGAGGCCGTGAGCAAGGACCTCAAGGGCACCGGCAATGTCGAGGCCGCGAAGGCCGTCGGTCGCGAAATCGCCGAGCGCGCCAAGGCGGCCGGCGTCAGCCGCGTGGCCTTCGACCGTTCGGGTTTTCGCTATCACGGGCGGGTGAAGGCGCTGGCGGATGCCGCGCGCGAAGCCGGGCTCGAGTTCTGATTACAGGCGGACCAACAGATGGCACGAGTTGAAAAGAATCAGGCGCAGGACGAGTTCACCGAGAAACTGGTGGCCGTCAACCGCACCGCGAAGACCGTCAAGGGCGGTCGCCAGTTCGGCTTCACGGCGCTGACCGTCGTGGGCGACGGCGCCGGCCGCGTCGGCTTCGGCTTCGGCAAGGCGCGCGAGGTTCCGGTGGCGATCTCCAAGGCCATGGCCCAGGCGCGCAAGAACCTCATCAACGTGAGCCTGAAGAAGGACACGCTGCACTATGCAATCCGCGGCACCCATGGCGCCACGCGCGTGCTGATGCAGCCGGCCTCCGACGGTACCGGCGTCATCGCCGGCGGCGGCATGCGCGCGGTGCTCGAGTGCGTGGGCGTGCGCAATGTGCTGGCCAAGAGCTACGGTTCGCGCAACCCCATCAACGTGGTGCGCGCCACCATCAATGCGCTCTCCGCGCTGCGTTCGCCCGATGACATCGCGGCCAAGCGCGGCAAGAGTCTGGACGAGATCACGGGTTAAACATGGCAACCAAGCTCAAAGTCACGCAGCTGAAGAGCACCTATGGTGAGCTGCGCAACATCGTGTCGTCGGTGAAGGGCCTCGGCCTGCGCCGCCGCCACCACAGCGTCGTGGTGGCCGACACCAGGGAAAACCGCGGCATGATCAATACCGCGACCCACCTGCTGAAAGTCGAAGAGGTCGCCTGATGAAACTGAACACCATCAAGCCCGGCGAGGGTGCACGGCGTCCGCGCCTGCGCGTCGGCCGCGGCGCGTCGGCTGGCCAGGGCAAGACCTCCGGCCGCGGCGTGAAGGGCCCGCGCGCCCGCACGGGCGGCTACCACAAGGTGGGCTTCGAAGGCGGCCAGATGCCGCTGCAGCGCCGCATGCCGAAGGTGGGCTTCCGCTCCGCCATCAAGGCCACGCGCGCCGAAGTGCGCCTGCACGAGCTCAACGGCATCGACGCCGCGGTGATCGATCTCGACGTGCTCAAGAAGGCCGGCATCATCCCGGTGTTCGCCGAGCAGGCCAAGGTCATGCTGTCGGGCGAGCTCAAGAAGGCCGTCACGCTCAAGGGCATCGGCGCGACCAAGGGCGCGGCTGAGGCCATTGCCAAGGCTGGCGGCCGCATCGAGGCCGCGGACTCCGCGAAGTAAGGGCGCAGACAGGACTAATACGTGGCCAGGAACGTCAACACTCCAGCTGCTGGTTTCGGCGATGTCACGCGCTTCGCCGACATCCGCAAGCGGCTGATGTTCCTGATCGGCGCGCTGATCGTGTACCGCATCGGCACGTTCATCGCCGTGCCGGGCATCAACCCGCAGCGCGTCGCGGAGTTTTTCTCCGGCCAGTCGGGCACCATCCTGGGCGTCGTGAACATGTTCTCGGGCGGCGCGCTCGAGCGCCTGTCGATCTTCGCCATGGGCGTGATGCCCTACATCTCTGCCTCCATCATCATCCAGATGATGCAGATGGTCGTGCCGTCGCTGATGGAATACCGCAAGGAAGGCGAGTCCGGCCGGCGCAAGATCACGCAGATCACCCGCTATTTCACGCTGGTGCTGGGCGCGTTCCAGTCGTTCGCGGCCGCGGTCACCCTGCAGAGCAACAACATGGTGATCGCCCCGGGCTTCACCTGGCTGCTCACCGCCACGGTCACCATGACCACCGGCACCATGTTCCTGATGTGGCTCGGCGAGCAGATCACCGAGCGCGGTGTGGGCAACGGCATCTCCATGCTGATCCTGGTCAGCATCATCGCCGGCCTCCCGGGTGCGGTCGGCCGCACTGTCGAGCAGGTCAACACCGGCGA
Organism: Pseudomonadota bacterium; assembly: GCA_963205255.1. Lineage (GTDB taxonomy): Bacteria > Pseudomonadota > Gammaproteobacteria > Steroidobacterales > Steroidobacteraceae > ZC4RG30. Next base: position 10,010 of record CAUJIK010000017.1, on the reverse strand, counting down.
GATGCAGGGTCCGTTCGCCATCATGCTGCTGGCCATCATCATCGGCGTCACGGCGTTCTGCGTGTATGTCGAGCGCGCCCAGCGCCGCATCACCGTGAACTACGCCAAGCGCCAGGTCGGCCGCCGCATGTATGCCGGCCAGACCAGCCACCTGCCGTTCAAGCTCAACATGTCGGGCGTGATTCCGCCGATCTTCGCCTCGAGCCTGCTGCTGTTCCCGGCCACCATCGCGAGCTTCCTGGGTTCGAACCCGAACTCGCCCGCGAGCGGCATTCTGCAGCGCATCTCGGCGGCGCTGTCCTACGGCCAGCCGCTGCACCTGGTGCTGTACGGCGCGCTGATCATCTTCTTCTGTTTCTTCTATACCGCGCTGGTGTTCAACGCCCGCGACACCGCCGACAACCTGAAGAAGTCCGGCGCCTTCATCCCCGGCATCCGTCCGGGCCAGCAGACCGGCGAGTACATCGATAAGGTGCTCACCCGCCTGACGTTGTGGGGCGCGCTCTATATCGCGGCCGTGTGCCTGATTCCGGAGACGCTGATGGCATCGCGCGGCGTCCCGTTCCAGTTCGGTGGCACATCGCTCTTGATCGTCGTGGTTGTGGTGATGGATTTCATCTCGCAACTGCAGGCGCATGCGATGTCGCATCAATATCCAGGTCTGATGAAGAAGGCCAACCTGCTGGGCGGTGGCCGCGAATGAGGATTGCGAAATGAAGGTACGACCGTCCGTCAAGAAGATCTGCAAGAACTGCAAGATCGTGCGTCGTCGTGGAGTGGTCTACGTGATCTGCTCCGACACGCGTCACAAGCAGCGTCAGGGCTGAGGAACCAACGATGGCACGTATAGCTGGCATCAACATCCCGATGAACAAGCACGTGTGGGTCGGTCTGACCCACATCTACGGCATTGGTCGCACGCGCTCGAAGGAGTGCTGCGAGCTGTCGGGCGTAAACCCGTCCACCAAGGTGAAGGACCTCACCGACGCCGAAGTGACGGCGCTGCGCTCGCAGATCGCGAAGTGGATCGTCGAGGGCGACCTGCGTCGCGAAGTGTCGATGAACATCAAGCGTCTGATGGACCTGGGCACCTGGCGCGGCATGCGTCATCGCAAGGGTCTGCCGCTGCGCGGCCAGCGCACGCGCACCAACGCCCGCACCCGCAAGGGCCCGCGCAAGCAGGCCGTGAAGCTTGGCGGCTCGGCCGGCAAGTAATCAGGAATCATCCGAGAAGGCACTGACAAGATGGCCGAACAGAAGTCCGCTGGAAAGAAGCCGAAGAAGGTTCGCAAGAACGTCCTCGACGGCATTGCGCACATCCAGGCGTCGTTCAACAACACGATCGTCACGATCACCGACCGCCAGGGCAACACGTTGTCCTGGGCGACCTCGGGCGGCTGCGGTTTCCGTGGCTCGCGCAAGAGCACGCCTTTCGCGGCGCAGGTTGCGGCGGAGAAGGCCGGTGTCGCTGCCCAGGAGCATGGCCTGAAGAACGTGGAAGTGCGCGTCGGCGGCCCCGGCCCCGGTCGCGAGTCCGCAGTGCGTGCCCTGAATGGCTGCGGTCTGAAGATCACCAGCATTGCCGATATCACGCCGATCCCGCACAACGGTTGCCGGCCGCCGAAGAAGCGCCGGGTCTGAGGTAAGACATGGCCCGATACACTGGTCCCAAGTGCAAGCTTTCGCGTCGCGAAGGCACCGATCTGTTCCTCAAGAGCGGCGCGAAGCCTCTCGAGAGCAAGTGCAAGCTCCAGGTGCCGCCCGGCGGCATCAAGGGCGAGCGCCGCCAGCGCCTGTCCGACTACGGCGCGCAGCTGCGTGAAAAGCAGAAGCTGCGCCGCATGTACGGCGTGCTCGAGCGGCAGTTCCGCGGCTACTACCAGGAAGCCGCGCGTCGCACCGGTTCCACCGGCGAGACGCTGCTCAAGCTGCTCGAGTCGCGGCTCGACAACGTGGTCTACCGCATGGGCTTCGCGGCCACGCGCGCCGAGGCGCGCCAGCTGGTCAGCCACAAGTCCGTGCAGGTCAACGGCGACGCGGTGACCATCGCCTCCTATCAGGTGAAGGCCGGCGATGTCGTGCAGATCCGCGAGAAGTCAAAGAATCAGCTGCGCGTGCAGAACGCGTTGCAGGTTGCTGCCCAGGTCGGTTTCCCCGACTGGCTCGACGTGAACGAGAAGGAGATGCGTGGCGTGTTCAAGACGGCTCCCAGCCGCCAGGACGTGCTGCCCGACATCAACGAGAACCTCGTCGTCGAGCTCTATTCGAAGTGATGGTGGAGGTGCAATGCATTCCTCAGTGACAGAATTCCTCAAGCCCCGCGTCGTCAAGGTGCAGCCGGTCGCGCCGCGCCAGGCCCGCGTGGTGATCGAGCCCTTCGAACGTGGCTTCGGCCACACGCTGGGCAATGCGCTGCGCCGTGTGCTGCTGTCGTCCATGCCGGGCGCGGCCATCACCGAAGTGGAGATCGAGGGTGTGCTCCATGAGTACACCAGCATCGAGGGCGTGCAGGAGGATGTCGTCGACATTCTGCTGAACCTCAAGGCGGTGGCGATCCGCATGCACTCGCGCGAGAGTACCGAACTGCGCCTGTCGAAGAAGGGCCCCGGCCCGGTCACCGCTGGCGACATCCAGGCCGATCACGAGATCGAGATCGTGAATCCGGAGCTGGTCATCGCGAACCTGACCAAGGCCGGCAGCCTCAACATGACGCTGAAGGTCGAGAAGGGTCGCGGTTATCGCCCCGCCGTGCAGAAGGTGAATTTCGAGGAGGCCTCGCGCCCGATCGGCCGCCTGCAGCTCGACGCCTCGTTCAGCCCCGTGCGTCGCGTGACGTACGCTGTTGACGCGGCCCGCGTCGAGCAGCGCACCGACCTCGACAAGCTGATCATCGACATCGAGACCAACGGCACCATCGAGGCCGAGGAAGCCATCCGCCGCGCGGGCAGCATCCTCAAGGACCAGCTGTCGGTGTTCGTGGATCTGCAGGGCGAGGACGAGGCCACTGGCCCGCGTCCGGCCGAGATGCAGTTCGACCCGCTGCTGCTGCGTCCCGTCGACGAGCTGGAGCTCACCGTCCGCAGTGCGAACTGCCTCAAGGCGGAGAACATCCACTACATCGGCGACCTGGTGCAGCGCACCGAGGTGGAGCTGCTGCGCACGCCGAACCTGGGCAAGAAGTCGCTCACCGAGATCAAGGAAGTGCTGCAGGGCCACGGCCTGATGCTGGGCATGCGCCTGGACGGCTGGCCGCCCTCGGGCCTGCGTCACGACGAAAGTAACTAGGAATATTTAGATGCGTCATCAACTGTCTGGCCGCCAGCTTTCGCGCAACGCCCCGCACCGCCGGGCGATGCTGCGCAACATGGCTGCCTCGCTTATCAAGCACGAGACGATCCGCACCACGGTGCCCAAGGCCAAGGAACTGCGCCGCGTCGTCGAGCCGCTCATCACGCTGGCCAAGGTCGATACCGAAGCCAAGCGCCGCCTTGCCTTCTCGCGCCTGCGCGATGCCAAGGTGGTCGAGAAGCTGTTCGGCGATCTGGGTCCGCGCTTCAAGGCGCGCGCCGGTGGCTACACCCGCATCCTGCACATGGCCCCGCGTCCCGGCGACGCCGCGCCCATGGCGCTGATGCAGCTGGTGGATGGCCCGGCCGCCGCGGCCGCAGTCGAGTCCGACGAGAAGGGCGCGAAGAAGGCCAAGGCCAAAGCCAAGGCCGCGCCGAAGAAGAAGGCGGCTGCAAAGAAGGCGAAGGCCGCCGCGGCCTGATCTTCCCGCTGATCGATGATGAGAGAAGGCCCCGGCAACCCTGGGGCCTTTTCATTTTCAGCGGGAGAGCGAGCGATCCAGGAAGTGGCTGATCTCGATCAGCATGCCCGTGCGCACCGAGCTTTCGTCGAGGGAGTGGTCATACCCGTCGTATTCGACGTAGCGGACCTGCTTGCCCGCTTCTTCGAGCCGGCTCTTCATCAACCGTGACTGGCCCACGCCCACGTTCTCGTCGCGCGTGCCATGGAACAGCAACACGGGCGCGGTGAAGGCTGCCGCATTGCGTGCCGGGCTTCCTTCGGCGACATGCGCGCCGCGCCCCACGAACTCGTCCACCAGCCTGAAGTTGGTGTAGTTGCGGTTCTCGTCGCGCAGCCGCTCGAGATCGGTCACCGGCGCGATCGCGACAACGGCTTTGTAGAGCGCATTGTCGAGCACCTGCGACTGCAGCGCCGCATAGCCGCCATAGGACCAGCCGACGACCGCCAGCTTTGCCGGGTCCGCGATGCCTTCGCGGACCAGCCATCGGCCGGCATCGTTCACGTCGCCTATCGCGGTCTTCCAGGCCTGGAATCCATTGCGCCCGAACCATGCATCGCCGTAGCCCGTGGACCCGCGGTAGTTCGGCTGCAGCACCGCATAGCCGCGGGCCGTGAAGAACTGCACCAGCCAGTTGAAGCCCCATTCGTCGCGCGCGCCCGGTCCGCCGTGAGGCAGCACCAGCGCCGGCAGGTTCTTGCCCTCGGAGCCGGGCGGCAAGGTCAGGTAGCCGGGGATCAGCGTCCCATCGGCCGCCGGAAACGATACCGGCTGCATTTGCCCCATTTTCCGGCCGATGAGCGGTTGCCGTACCGACAGCAGCTCGGAGAGCTGGCTCTTGTCCTTGTCGAACAGGTATATCGTTCCGGGATCGACATCGCTCGATGCGATCATCAGCAACCGCTTCTCGTCCGCGCTCGCGCCGACGATGTTCACCAGCGGCTTGCCGGGGAGCGCCTTCTGGAATCGCTCCGCCAGGCGTTTCAGCTCGTCGTCGAAGTAGACGATCTCGCGCTTTTCCGTGGCGTAGCTTGCACCCACCACGCGCCGCTGGCGCCCGATACGGATCAGCTGATCGACATCGACATCGCCGCGGGCCAGCACGGTCTCCATCCGGCCCGATCCGTCCAGCGCCATCGTCGCAATGGCATCGTAGCCGTCGATGGCGACAAAGCCGTAGGCGAGGTTGCGCGAGGAATCCACCGCCACGGGCAGGAATCCCGGTTCGTCGCTCTCGGTGGTCGCAAGCGCCTTCCAGGCGCGGGCGCCCGCGTCGCGGAAGTAGTACTGACGCTGGGGGCGCAAATAGCCACGTGAATCCTGCGGCTGGCGCATCCTGATGCGCAGCTCGCCCTTGTCGTCCGCGATGAAGCCGACGTTGCCCGCGGCGGGAGAATCGACGGTGCGGGCCCTGCCGTTGACGACGTCCACCTCCACGACGCCGAGCCCCTCGTTGGTGTTGGCGAGGAGGGTGCCGGTCGAATACTCCTGCACCCATTGCCGGGTTATCAGGATGTGCCCCGGCTTCCCGGGCATCGTGAGTGCCAGGATATTGCCGCCGTCCTGCCGCACCCCGAGCGCGTTCTTGTTCTCTTGCGTCGCAAGTTGCACGACCTTGCCGCCGTCTTCATCGAGCGCAAAGAGTCGGGTCGCCCACACCAGAACACCATCGGCCACGCCCACGGCGCGCACCTGGCAGACTATCCGCGTGTCGGTGGCCCATTCGCATTGCCGGAGCCGGGAATCGGCATCGCGGTGGGAGAGAATAGGTTTGGGCGGATTGTTGCCGCCAAGCTCCACCACATAGAGGTATTCGGTGCGGTCGCCCGCCGGCACGATGTAGAGCAGCTTGTTGCCGGACGGGGAGAGGCTGATGTCGAGCACCGATTCACGGGCGCCGAACAGGGTTGCGACTTCCTCTAATGTTTCGGCATTGGCTGAAGGAAGCGCTGCGCCAGTAAGCACCAACGCAGAAGTTAGCCAAGACACTCTCATGTTCGCGGCGTTTCGCATATTCGAGTGACAGATGTGCTTGAAGCTCGACCGATCCGCGAGGTCATCGCTTCTTCTTCTGCGGGTAGAGGGCGTTGAGTTCGCCAACATATTCATCTTCCATGTTCTTCAATGTGGATCCATAGGTAGAGCATGCCTTCATGGCTTCGGCATATGAGAGATTCTTCGATCTGTCTAGCAGTGCTTGCATTCCTCTCGAATGCTCTGGGTCTGAGCACTTAAGTCCGTGACACGAGACGGCGATAAATCTAAATCGGGTCGTGTCGTACGCACGCTGAATATCCGCTCTCATCGCAGGAAATTTGGATGTGCAGAAGTATCTTGAAAAATGATCCGCTAGGACTGCGTGCAACAGTCGATCGCTGATTGCTTCAGCGGAGCTTGGATTTTGAGCGAGCGCTACACTGAAGAGCGCCATGATTAGCGGTTTCAAAGCGATGCCAGACACAGAACCGACGCACTGAGCGCCGCCATGAAACGCCAATATCTGATCATGGGCCACCTCCTTCCTTTGTAGTGGCTTCGACTCCGCCTGACAGGCGCCGGATTTTCCCGTGCCGTCTGTCAGATCAGGTTATGCGATCAAGAATCCCTGGCAGGTTTGTTTGCCGCCGTCCTTCCTCGCTTCGAGGCTCTCCGCGGCACGTTTCCCTTTGTAGCTGCGCAACATGGTTGCGCGCGGTGTATTCCGTGTCAACGCCAACGCACAGCCAGCTATCGGAGGCTTGTCCTCCCTTCCGATGGCGCTTGCCGCCCCCGCCGTGCTGCCGGTACCCTTGCCGGCCTTGACCATCTTTCACAGGGAGCGAACAAATGAGCATTGCGTCGGAGTTCAAGGAATTTGCCATGAAGGGCAATGTCGTCGACATGGCTGTCGGCGTCATCATCGGCGCAGCCTTCGGCAAGATCGTGTCCTCGCTGGTAGAGAACGTCATCATGCCGCCGCTGGGTGTGGCGCTTTCCGGCGTGGACTTCTCGGATCTGGGCAGCCAGATCGGTCAGGCTCCGGATGGCACGCCCGTGGTGCTGAAGTACGGCGCCTTCATCCAGACCATCTTCGATTTCGTGATCATCGCCTTTGTGCTGTTCCTGGCGCTCAAGGGCATCAACAAGCTCAAGACGCCGCCCGCGCCGGCTGCTCCGCCCGCGCCGCCGCGTGAGGAAGTGCTGCTGGAAGAGATCCGCGACCTGCTGAAGAAGTAGGCCTGCTGAGGCAGCAAGCCTGCCGTGCCCGATGGGCGCGGCAGGCTTTTTTGTTCCAGGCCCGCTGTTCCGGCCAGGCGCTTCAGCCGGCGGCAAAAGCCTCGCGCGTAAGATTGCGCGGCGGGCCTGCCGCGGTGACCACCACATTGTCCTCGATGCGGATGCCACCGCAGGGCGCGAGCTGATCCACGAGCTGCCAGTCCACGCTGCCCGCCAGCGGCCCGGCGCGCAGCGGCGCCAGCAGCATCGGGATGAAATACAGCCCCGGCTCAACCGTCACCACGAACCCCGGTTCCAGCCTGCGGGTCAGCCGCAGCCAGCGGTGCCCTTCCGGTGGCGGCAACGGCGGGGCGTCGGCCGTTTCATGGAACCCGCCTACGTCATGCACCTGCAGCCCCAGCAGGTGCCCCAGCCCATGCGGCAGGAACGCGCGGGTGAGCCCGCTTTCCAGCGCCTCGTCCTCGCCAACCCGCAGCACGCCGGCGGTGCGCAGCAGTCGCGCCACGCCGCGGTGGGCGGCCATGTGCAGCGCCGGCCACGGCACCCCTGTGCGCACCTGCGCGCACAGCCCCTGCTGCATCCGGTCCATGCCATCGACCAGGCTGCCGAACAGGCTCATCGCGGGAGCGGCCCAGGTGCGCGTGATGTCGCTGGCATAGCCACGAAAGCCGGCGCCGGCATCGATCAGCAGCGAACGATGCTGTGCCGGAACCTGCCGGTCGCGATGCTGGTAGTGCAGCGTGGCGGCATGTTCGTTGAGCCCGACGATGCTGGCATAGGGCAGGTCCGTATCCGTCATGCTGCTTGCCCGCAGGAACGCCATATGGATGGCGAACTCGCTGCCGCCGGCCTCGAAGGCGTGTTGCGCGGCGCGATGCCCGGCCACGCCCAGGCGCGAGGCTTCCTGCATGCACAGCAGCTCGTAGTCCGTCTTGCGGCAGCGGGCCTGCTCGAGGCGCCTGTGCAAGTGCTCCGGGTTCACGTGCGACCAGTCACCTGGCGGGGCAGGTTCTCCCAGCCAGGCCCATCCGCGCTCGGGCGCGGGCAGGAGCGCCAGTGCTTCTTCGGGAGTGCGCACGATCTCCAGCGCAAAATGTTTCACCCAGGGATCGACTGGCGGCTGCGGCGGCAGATGCCAGTAGTCATCCGGTACAACGAGGATCAACCGCGGCGTCTGCCCCGGTTCCCACAGGATCAGGCTGTCCGGCGTATCGGCCAGCGGCGCCAGCCACAGGAACCAGGGGTTGGGCTTGAAGGGGTAGGTCTGGTCGTCGAGGAACACCCCGTGCAGGCTTCCGGCATGGATGGCGACCCCGGGCAGCCGCAGCTCCTCGAGCGCCCGGTCGATCGCAGCCCCGGTGATGTCGAGGTGCGCGGTATAGGCTTCGTCCAGCGAAGCAGTCGGGCTGTGGCTGTTCATGCGCTGATTCTCACACGTTGCTGTCGTCAATCGGCGACGGTTATGACTTTGAATTACGTCACAAAATCCCTGCAGACGCGCTAAAATTTTCGCAGCAAATCGTGGCCTGCTCCATCCGCCAGGACGGTGTGGGCGCGTTGCTTTTCGGATCTCTGCTCTTTGGTTTCACCACTCATTGGGGTATCGAATCATGAACATGAAGCTTGTTCTGAGCGCCGCTGTTGCGGCCCTGGCCATCGCCGGCTGCGCCAAGAAGGATGCTGCCGTCGAGGCCGCTTCCAACGCTGCTTCCGCGGCCTCCGAGGCTGCCTCCGACGCCGCTGATGCTGCGACGGATGCCGCTGCTGCCGCCGGCGAGGCTGTTTCCGACGCCGCCAGCGCTGCCGCCGACGCCGCCAGCGACGCCGCCGGCGCTGCTGCTGACGCCGCCGGTGCCGCCGCCGACGCCGTGGCCGAAGCCGCGAAGTGATCGATACGATCACGGAATCAGCTGGCCGCAAGGCCGGATGAGAACCGGCCCGGTCAGGCGCGAGTCTGACCGGGCTTTTGTTTTTCGTTGTTTCAGTTCATGCGATGACCGTCAGCGTTCGCGACGCGCGTGACCGGCCGAAGGATCTGGCCTGGATACAGGATCAGCTCGGGGACTATCTCGAGGATCTGGGCCGCTCCGGCACCGGCATTTTCCCTGCGTTGGCCGAATTCGGCCACGGGCAGGACGACCAGCTGCGCAGCTGGCTCAGCGAGCCGCGCGCCACTCTCCTCACCATAGCGGAAGACTCCCGGCCGGCAGGCTTCGCGTTCATCGTGGGCAAGCCCGCTGGCGCTGCCGGTGTGGACTACCGCATGACGGAATTCTTCATCGCCCGCGCCGCGCGCCGGCGCGGTCTGGGGCGCCATGCGGCCCGCCTCATCCTGGACCGCTTCGCCGGCAACTGGGAGATCATCGAGAACCGTCACAATGCGCCGGCGCTGGCGTTCTGGCGCCGCACCATCGCGCAGTACACCGCCGGCGAATATCGCGAGCGGGCGGCCAACGGCGAAGTTCGCCAGTATTTTTCCTCGGTGCGCCGCTAGCGCGGATTTTGTTCACCGTGGGTATCGATGCCCATCCCTGAACCCGGCAGCCTCGGGTGCATGTCACATCGATACCTGTTGCTTGGGCCCGCTCTTGCGGCGGCTGTGTTGCTGGTCACCGGCTGTACCTCGAAGTCGGAAGTCGAGGCATTGCGCGCGCGCATGGAAGCCGCGGAAGGGCGCCTGCAGGGGCTGGAAGACGTCAACGCCATCGAGAAGCTCAATCGCGCCTATGGCTACTACGTCGACAAGGGCCTGTGGGACCAGGTGGTGGACCTGTTCGCCGACGAATCCAGCGTGGAGATCGAGGCCGGCGGAATCTATCTGGGGAAGGCGGGAGCGGACCGGCTGTTCCGGCAGAAGTTCGGCGGCGGCCGCATAGGCTTTGCCGACGGCAGGCTGTTCAATCATCCGCAGTTCCAGGGCATCGTCGATGTCGATGCGGGCGGCCAGACGGCCAAGGGACGCTGGCGCACGCTGGCCCAGGTGGCC
>CAUJIK010000016.1 GCA_963205255.1 Pseudomonadota bacterium | reverse complement strand
CACCGGAAATGCAGCGCTTCTACAGCGGCGACCGCTGGAACCCCGAGGAATCCATCGGATACCTCCTGCGGCAGACCATGTCGACGCTGAACCGCGCAGCCGAAACCGAAATGCGGCCACATGGTCTGACAGCCGTGCAATGGGCGCCGCTGATGATCATCTCGCGCGGCGGCAACCCCACCGCGGCGAACCTGGCGCGCGACCTCAACACCGATACCGGCGCGATGACACGCATGCTGGATCGCCTGGAAGCCAAAGGTCTGCTCACCCGCAGCCGCAGCTCCCAGGACCGGCGCGTCGTGGTGCTCACGCTCACCGATCAGGGCCGCGAACTCACCACGCGCATTCCGCACCATCTGGCCGCTGTCTACAACCAGCATCTGGCCGGCTTCACGCAGGATGAATTCCAGCAGCTCAAGGTGTTCCTGCGCCGGATCGTCGCCAACCGCGACAGCGGCGGAGAGTAGCCGGCAGCCTCAAGCTTGCGGCGCGGCGTAACGCCTACTGGTAGGCGCGCGCCTGCAGCGTGAACAGATGCGCGTAGATGCCATCGGCGCGCATCAGCTCCTCGTGGCTGCCGCGCTCGGCGACGCGGCCGCCATCCAGCACCACGATCTGGTCCGCCAGCCGCACGGTGGAAAAGCGGTGCGAGATGAGGATGGCCATGCGCCCCTGCGTCAGGCGGCGGAAATGATCGAACACTTCCACCTCGGCCTGTGCATCCATCGCCGAGGTGGGCTCGTCCAGCACCAGGATGTCGGCGTCACGGCGCATGAAGGCGCGTGACAGCGCCACCTTCTGCCACTGGCCGCCGGAAAGCTCGCGGCCATTCTGGAACCATTTGCCCAGCTGCGTGTGATAGCCCTCGGGCAGGGTCTCGATGAACGGCGCCGCGCGCCCCTGCTCCGCCGCCACACGCCAGCGCTCCTCGTCCTCGAAGCCGCTCTGGTCACCGGCGCCGATGTTCTCGCCCACCTGCATCTGGTAGCGCGCGAAGTCCTGGAAGATCACGCCGAAGCGCGCCCGCAGCGCCTCCACATCCCAGTCGACGATATCCAGGCCATCGAGCAGGATGCGCCCCGTGGTGGGCACGTACAGCCGCGTGAGCAGCTTGATCAGCGTGGTCTTGCCCGAGCCATTGGCGCCCACCAGCGCAAGGCTCGAACCCGGCGCCAGATGCAGGCTCACATCCACCAGTGCCGGCTCCGATGTGCCGGGATAGGTGAAGCCCACGTTCTCGAGGCGCAGGCCATCTCCGGGCAACGGGCCGGCCGTTGCCTTGCCGCCCGGTGGCCGCGATGGCGCCTCCAGGTATTCATACAGCGTCGAAAGATAGAGGTTGTCCTCGTAGAGCCCGCTGACGGCGCCCAGCGCACCCGACACGGCCGCCTGCCCCTGCCGGAACAGCAGCAGATACATGGTCATCTCGCCGATGCTGATCGCTCCCCGCACGGCGCTCACCGCCACCCAGGCATAACCGGCGTAGAGCACCAGCGTCGCCAGCAACCCCAGCAGGAATCCCCAGGTATCGCGCCGCACCGCCAACCGGCGGTCCTCCGCATAGAGACGATGGAAGATGGCGATGTAGCGGTCGAGCAGGCGTCGCCCCAGCGCGAACAGCTTGACCTCCTTGGCGTGGTCCTCGCGGGCGATCACCGTCTCGAGATAGGCCTGCATGCGACGCTCGGCCGAACGCCAGCGGAACAGCCGGAAGGCTTCGTTGGAGAAACGCGCCTCGGCGATGAAACCCGGCAGGCCCGCCAGAACCAGCAGCAGCACGGCCCAGGGCGAGAAATGCACCAGCAGCACCGCGAAGCTCACCAGCTGCACCAGGTTCTGCGCCAGACCAAAGCTGCGCATCACCATCGACAGCGGCCGCGCCGAAGCCTCGCGGCGCGCGCGCGTGAGCCGGTCGTAGAACTCCGAATCCTCGAAGTGCTCGAGGTCCAGAGTCAGCGCCTTCTCCAGGATCATCACGTTCACGCGATGACCGAGCTGGTCGCGCAGCAGCGTGTTCGCCAGTGCCTGCGCGCGCATGGCCAGCGCCAGCAGCGCCACCACCACACCCTCGATCGCCACCAGCTCCAGCACCGGGCCCAGCGCGCCGCCGACATTGGCGGCCGCCACGACCGCATCCACGATGCGCGCGCCGATCAGCGCGATGAGCGCCGGCAACGCGCCCACCACCACCGTGAGCAGCGCCAGCCACACCGTCAGCGCATGGCTGGTCTGCCAGACCAGAGCCAGGGCCTGGCGGCCATAGCGGAACACTTCGAGGAATTCACCGGGCAGCCGCCGCAGATCCGGCGGCGCCTGCGACTGAAGCGGCGGACGAGCCATGCCCGCTGTCAGTCCGTATCCATGAGAGCCGCTTCCAGCTTCGAGGCGTTCACGAGGCGCGATTCGATGTTGATGCCGTTGAGGCCGCTGACCTCATACAGCGCTTCGTAGTCGCGCGCACCCTGGACGGTCTTTGCCAGCGCCGCGAGCTGCGCCGGATCGGCGGTGTTTTCCGCCGCCTGCATGAGGCCGACATCGCGCGCGCCGGCGATCACCAGATGCTGGGTGCCGGACGGACCTTTGAAAGTGGAAACGTAGGCATAGTCGCGATAGCGCTGGTCGTCGCGGCGCGGCAGCCCGCCTTCGCTCGAATAGACCCTGCCGGTGGCGGTGTCGACCATCTCGTCATAGGAACCCGCGAAGGAATAGCGCGAGGCGCCGAAGACCACATCGCGCAGCATTCCGAGCGCGCTCAGGTAGCCGATGTAGACGATGTGCATGGACTTGACGGCGGAAGGATCCAGCTCCGAGGCCAGAGTGACGCTCACGCGCTTGCCGGAAGATGTGAGCACCGGCAGCACTTCGCGCAGCGCCTGGGCGCTGGAGGTGGGCAGATAGCCCAGATGCAGATCCGCGTAGCGCGCGCCCAGCTGCGGATCGGCCAGGATCCGGCTCTCCAGGTCCTGGCGCGAATTGATGGAGAAATCGCGCACCAGACGGTCGATGTCCGCGCCTTCGCCACGCTCGCCGAAGATGTAGTAGTCGCCGAGCACGATCTGGATGGGCACATTGTCGGACAGCAGCGGCTGCCACAGCTGCGACGCCCGCGCGGCGCTGACCGAGGGATCACGCGGCCGCTGCCATTCCCGCCACAACAGCCAGACAGTGCACAGCGCCAGCGCCGCGCACAGCGCCCAGGCCCAGCGTGCGCCGTTGCCCGCCGCCGGCGGCGGATCCTGCGTGACGGCCTCCGGCACGGGCTCCTGGACAGCCGTGGCGCCCGCCTCTCCTTCCTCCATGATGGCCAGCCGGTATTCGCCGCGCGGCAGATACAGCCGGCAGGCCGCGTTGCGCGCCTCGTCCCGGTAATGCTCCTCGAGACGCCGCCGCAGTTTGTGCGCATGCACGCGCACCAGCGCATCCTGCCCGGAATCAAAGCCCGGCTCGCGGCCAAAGGCCCCGATGGCCACCTCGATCTCCTTGGGCACCCGCCCTTCGGCGTGGCACTGCACCAGGAAGTCGAACAGCCGCTGCAGCTGAACAGAGCGCCCCAGCGCGCCGCTGGCGCGCAGGCGCTGCACCTCGGCCTGGAAGGACGACATCTCGGCGGGATTCAGGACAGCCACTTGCATGACGCGGATTTTAGGGGAAAAGACGCGCCGGAACTGCTAATCTTGCCGACCTTTTTTCCGCCCCATCGGGCATCCCAAATGCAACGCCCCCTGCGCAACATCGCCATCATCGCCCACGTCGACCACGGCAAGACCACGCTGGTGGACTGCCTGCTCAAACAGTCCGGAACCTTCGCCGCCCATGAAAAGGTCGGCGAGCGGATCATGGACTCCAACGCCATCGAGAAAGAGCGCGGCATCACCATCCTCGCCAAGAACTGTGCGATCGACTACGGCGGCGTGCGCATCAATGTCGTGGACACTCCGGGCCACGCCGACTTCGGCGGCGAGGTGGAGCGCGTGCTGTCCATGGTGGATGGCGTGCTGCTGCTGGTGGATGCCGTCGAGGGTCCGATGCCGCAGACGCGCTTTGTCACCCGCAAGGCGCTGGGGATGGGCCACAAGGCGATCGTCGTCGTGAACAAGATCGATCGTCCCGGTTCCCGTCCGGGCTGGGTGATCGACCAGACCTTCGATCTGTTCGACAAGCTCGGCGCCACCGACGAGCAGCTCGACTTCCCCGTCATCTACGCATCGGCCCTGCAGGGCTGGGCAAGTCTCGACGCCACGCAGCAGCAGCCGGACATGTCGGCGCTGTTCGAGGCCATCCTCAAGTACGTGCCGGAACCCAGGACCGACACCGAAGGCCCGCTGCAGCTCCAGATCTCGCAGCTGGACTACAACTCCTACGTCGGGCGCATCGGAGTGGGCCGCATCCGCCGCGGCACGGTGAAGCAGGGCCAGAACGTGGCGCTGCGCTATGGCGATGAGGACCACGGCACCGGCAAGATCGCGCAGGTGCTGGCCTTCACCGGCCTCGAGCGCGGCCCCGTCGCCTCGGCCAGCGCCGGCGACATCGTCGCCGTCACCGGCATCGATGACGTCAACATCGGCATCACCCTCTGCGATGTCGAGAACGCCGAAGGCCTGCCGCCCATCGCGGTGGACGAGCCCACCCTTGCGATGATGTTCCAGGTGAACACCTCGCCGCTGGCCGGCCGCGAAGGCAAGTTCGTCACCAGCCGCCAGATCCGCGAACGCCTGATGCGCGAGCTGGAGCACAACGTGGCGCTGCGCGTGGAAGAAACGGCCGACGCCGACGTGTTCCGCGTTTCCGGCCGCGGCGAGCTGCACCTGACCATCCTGATCGAGAACATGCGCCGCGAGGGCTATGAGCTCGCCGTGTCGCGCCCGCAGGTGCTGCTGAAGCAGATCGACGGCGTCACGCACGAACCTTATGAAGCGCTCACGGTGGACGTGGAAGAGTCGCATCAGGGCAGCGTGATGGAGGCGCTGGGCCAGCGCCGCGCCGAGATGAAGGACATGTCGATGGATGGCCGCGGCCGCGTGCGCATCGAATACCGCGTGCCGGCGCGCGGCCTCATCGGCTTCCAGGGCGAGTTCATGAACCTCACCCGCGGCACCGGCCTGATGAGCCATGTGTTCGACGGCTATGCGCCGATGCGCGGCGAGATCGCCGAACGGCGCAACGGCGTGCTGATCAGCATGGAAAACGGCGATGCCGTGGCCTATGCGCTGTGGAGCCTGCAGGAGCGCGGGCGCCTGTTCGTCGGCCACGGCGAGAAGCTCTACGAGGGCATGATCATCGGCATCCACTCGCGGGAAAACGACCTGGTGGTGAATCCGATCAAGAGCAAGAAGCTCACCAACATCCGCGCCTCGGGCAAGGACGACGCCATCCTGCTCACCCCGCCCATCGAGCTCACGCTCGAATACGCGGTGGAGTTCATCGCGGACGACGAACTGGTCGAGGTCACGCCGCAGTCCATCCGCATCCGCAAGCGTCACCTCACCGAGAACGAGCGCAAGCGCAACACGCGCGCCGCCGAGACCCAGCTGGCGGTTTGAGCGTGACGCCCGTCACCCGCGCCCTGCTCATCGCCTGCTTCGCGGGCTTCGGCCTGCAGCAGCTGCTGGGCGACGGCCTGCTGCTGACGTTCGCGCTGTGGCAACCGGGCGCCGGTCCCTATTACCCGCCGTTCCAGCCCTGGCAGCTGGTCACCTATGGCTTCCTGCACGGCGGGCTGACGCATCTGCTGTTCAACATGTTCGCCCTGTACATGTTCGGGCCGGAGATCGAGCGGCTGCTGGGTTCGCGGCGCTTTCTCACCTACTTCATCGTCTGCGTGATCTGCGCCGCGCTGGCGCAGATCATGGTGCAGGGCATGAGCGATGGCCCGCCCATACCGACGGTCGGCGCCTCCGGCGGCATCTTCGGCCTGCTGCTGGCCTATGGCCTGGCCTTCCCGCATCGCAAGCTGATGCTGATCTTCCCGCCCATTCCGATGCCGGCATGGCTGTTCGTCACGCTGTACGGCCTGCTGGAGCTTTATCTGGGGTTCGCGCAGGGCGGCAGCAGCAACGTGGCGCATTTCGCCCATCTGGGCGGCATGGCAGGCGGCCTGCTGCTGATCTTCTACTGGCGCTCCCGGCGCAACAGCCGGCGCTGAGACAACTTCAGCCGCAGCAGCAGCGGTTGCGCCCGGAATCCTTGGCGGCGTAGAAGGCCTTGTCGGCGCGATCGAAGGCATCGGCCGCTGAATCTCCCGGCTGCAGCTGGGTGATGCCGCAGGAGACGGTGGTCGCCACCGGCGCACCGCGGAAATGCAGACCCAGGCCTGCCACTGAATTGCGCAGCGTATCCATCACTCGCAGGGCATCCTCGATCTTCGTGCCCGGCATCAACATCACGAATTCCTCGCCACCGTAACGCGCCAGGAAATCAGTGTTGCGGATGCCGGCGACGAGCGTCCCCGCCACCACCTTCAGCACCTTGTCGCCGGAGCGATGACCATAGGTGTCGTTGATGGACTTGAAGTGGTCGATGTCCCATATCACCACGCAGGTGGGTTGTGCGAAGCGCTGGAAGCGCGCCATCTCTTCCTCGATGCGCGCCTCGAACGCCAGCCGGTTCGGCACCTGGGTGAGATTGTCCAGCTGCGACAGACGCTGCTCGTCCTGCAGCCGCGTATGCAGCTTGCGCGCCTCGCTCTCCAGTTGCTCCACCCGCTGCCGCATCTGTTCATTGCGTTCGCGCACCGCCTGCACGCGCTGTGCTTCGCGTTCGCGATATTCCTGCAGGTGCCGACCGATCGAATCCAGCCGGGTCCGCAGCTGGCTGCGGATCAGGCCCAGGTCATTGCCCGATTCCATGCTCTCGCCGATGGCGCGCACCTCGCCCACCAGGCGGGTATTCAAGGTCTCGCTGCTCTCGAGCTGCTGCGTCTGGTCGGAGGACTGGCCAGCCACATAGCTGCCCATGTCATCCAGGCGCGTCAACATCTGCGCCAGCAACCCCTCGAGTTCCTGCTTGGCGCGCCCCATGTTCTGCAGGCGGAGCCCCACCAGCTCCGCCATCTCGTCCAGTACCTGCGGCAACTGTTCGCGTGTCAGGCTCTGGGTCAGTCGCTGTTCCAGCGCGCAGATCGCCGACACCAGATCAGGGTCGCAACGCAGGCTGGTGAGAATGACGGTCAGCCCCCGGCGTACGCGCTCGTCGCCGAATATGGCCTCGGCCGGCTGCTCGGCTGCCGCCGCCGGGTCGGGCAGCGCAACCGGTTCGGGAGACATGCGCGGCGGGGCCGGCGCGAGCGGCGGATCCATGACCACAGTCGTCGCCGCCAGCTGCGTCGACCGGGTGGCCGCCAGCTGGTCGATCTCATTGACGGCCACGATGAGGCGCGGGCTCAGATCCTCCAGCGCCTGCGCGTCGGCATTGTTGCGCACCGCCTCGCCGAGCCGCCGCAGTTCCTCGTCCAGGCGGGGCGACTGTCCGTGCGCCGCCACGCACAGGCGGCCCACCAGGCGCCGCAGCACCTTTTCCAGATCGCGGAACTGCCGCTCTTCCCGCTCGATGGAGCGGATCGATTCAAGATATTTGCGGCGCCAGTCGTCGGTTTCTGCTGCGGTGCTCACGGGAGCCTGGAGTCTGTAATTCCTGCGCGCATCTTCGCGCAGCTGCCGGCGGCAACGATGCGGCCTGCGTCAACAAATCACGCTGATTTCCCCGTCACGAGACGGGGCTGTCGGCAAACTGCAGCTGCGCCAGCCGCGCATAAAGTGAACTGGTTCGCAGAAGCTCGGCATGAGTGCCCACCGCCACGATGCGGCCGTGATCCATGACGACGATGCGGTCGGCCTTGAGCACTGTCGCCAGCCGGTGGGCGATGATGAGCGTGGTGCGCGTGGACGTCAGCCGCTCGAGCGCCTGCTGCACCAGCAGTTCGCTCTCCGCATCCAGACTGCTGGTCGCCTCGTCCAGCAGCAGCACCGGCGGATCCTTGAGGATGGCGCGCGCGATGGCGATGCGCTGGCGCTGGCCGCCGGAGAGCCGGGTGCCGCGCTCGCCCAGGAAGGTGTCATAGCCCTGCGGCAACTTCGCGATGAACTCGTCCGCGGCCGCCGCGCGCGCCGCCGCTTCGATCTCGGCGTCAGTGGCGTCGGGACGGCCATAGCGGATGTTCTCGCGCGCCGAGGCGCCGAACAGCACCGTCTCCTGCGGCACGAGGCCGATGCGCGAACGCAGCCGCACCGGGTCCAGCCGCGCGATGTCCACGCCATCCAGCAGCACGCGTCCACGCGTCGGATCATAGAAACGCAGCGCGAGCTGGAAGGTGGTGCTCTTGCCGGCGCCGGAGGGACCGACAAAGGCCACAGTCTCGCCCGGCACGATGTCGAGCGAGAAGGCATCCAGCGCCAGAGTATCGGGGCGCGAGGGATAGTTGAAAGTGACCGCGTCGAAACGCAATGCGCCGCGGCTCTTCGGCGGCAGCTGCTCCGGCTGCGCGGGGGCCGCGATGGCGGGCCGCGCCTCCAGCAGCTCCATCAGGCGCTCCATGGCTCCCGCCGCGCGCTGCACCTCGCCCCATTGTTCGATCAGCGCGGCGGCGGACGCGGTCACGAAGCCGGCATAGAGCAGGAACTGGCCCAGCTGGCCGCCGCTCATGTCGCCGGCCTGCACGGCCCGCGCGCCCAGCCACAGCACGAAAGTCAGCGCCGCCATCACCATCATGGTGCCGATGGCGGTGAGCAGCGCGCGCATCCTGTTGCGCTGCACGGCCGTGGCAAAGCTCTCCTCCACCACCACGTCGTAGCGCCGGCTCTGCATCTCTTCCAGCGTGAAAGCCTGCACCGTCTGCATGGCATTGAGCGTTTCACCGGCCAGCCCGCTGGAATCGGCGATGCGGTCCTGCGAAGCGCGCGACAGGCGCCGCACGCGCCGCCCCACCGCGAACAGCGGCAGCATGATCACGGGGATCAGCACCAGCATCACGCCCATAAGGCGCCAGCTGGTGGCGCCCATCATCACCAGCGCGCCGGCCAGGTTCAGCATGGAGCGCAACGTGATGGAAATGCCCACGCCGGAGATCGATTGCACCAGCGTGGTGTCGGTGGTGAGGCGCGACAGCACCTCGCCGCTGCGCGTGACCTCGAAGAAGGTCATGTCCATGCGCACCACGCGCCGGTACACCGCCTCGCGCACGTCGGCGACCACGCGTTCGCCCAGCCAGGAGACGAGGTAGAAACGCAGCGCCGCGAAGATGCCGAACACCACCGCCGCGATCAGGAAGCCGACGAAATAGCGGTTGATGGTGGCAGGGTCGCCGCCGGCCATGCCGTGGTCGATGAGCTGCCGCACCGCCACCGGCAGCGCCAGCATGGCCACCGACGCCACCACCAGCGCGCCGAGCGCCAGCCACAGCGTGCCCTGATAGGGACGCAGGAATGGCCCCAGCGCGCGCAGGGGCCGCAACGATCGGCCCTTGGGGCGCTCGGATGCAGATTCAGGCATGTATGAGGAGAGATCCGGTCAGGCCAGGCGATTGAGCCCGTTGTACGCCGCTATGCGATAGGCCTCGGCCATGGTCGGATAGTTGAACGTGGTGTTGACGAAGTAACGCAGGTTGTTGAGATCGCGGCTCGCCATCACGGTCTGGCCGATGTGCACGATCTCCGAGGCATTGTCACCGAAGCAGTGCACACCAAGGATTTCCAGCGTTTTCGCGTGGAACAGGATCTTCAGCATGCCCACTGGCTGGCTGGTCATCTGCGCGCGCGCCAGCGACTTGAAATGCGTGTGGCCGATCTCGTAAGGCACGCCGGCATGCTGAAGCTCGCGCTCGGTGCGACCCACGGAGGAAATCTCCGGAATGGTGTAGATGCCGCTCGGGATCAGATCATCCCGCCGCGGCGGCGCCGCTGGATCGACGATGAACAGGCCCGCGGCACTGCCCTGCTGGTAGGCGGCGCTCGCCAGCGCCGGCGGTCCGATCACATCACCGACGGCGAAGATGCCGGGCACAGTGGTGCGGTAGTGCTCGTCGACGGGAATCTGGCCACGCTGGTTGGGCGTGATGCCAACGGCATCGAGCCCCAGGCCCTCGGTGTTGCCGCTGCGGCCATTGGCCCACAGCAGCAGATCGGTCTTGATGGTGCGGCCGGACTTGAGCTTCAGCAGCACATCGTGCTCGCGCGCCTCCAGACTCTCGAACTGCTCGTTGTGCCGGATGATGCAGCCCTGGTCACGCAGGTGATAGGACAGCGCCTCGGCGATCTCCTCGTCGAGAAAGGACAGCAGCCGTTCCTGCGTGTTGATCAGCGTGACCTTCACGCCCATGCCGAGGAAGATCGACGCGTACTCGCAGCCGATCACGCCGGCGCCATAGATGGTCACCGAGAAAGGCGTGTGCGGATACCGCAGGATGCTGTCGCTGTCGTGCACCCGGGGGTGCGAGAAATCAAGCCCCGGCGGATGGTAGGGGCGCGAACCGGTGGCGATGACGAACCGCTCGGCCGTGACGCGATAGGCCGGTTCGCTGCGCGGCGTGATCTGCAGCGTCTGCGTATCGAGAAAGCGGGCGCTGCCCTCGAGCACCGGCACGCGGTTGCGGTCGTAGAAGCGCCGGCGCATCGCCACCTGCGCCTCGATGACCCCGCTGGCCGAGGCCAGCAGTTCCGAAAAGCCCACCTGCAGCGGGCCGATATGCCGGCGCAGCAGCCGGTTGGCACGCAGGTCGGCCAGCGTCTTCACCGCATGGCGCAGCGCCTTGCTGGGAATGGTGCCCCAGTGGGTGCAGCCGCCGCCCACTTCCGCAAAACGGTCGACTACGGCGACGCGGCGATGGTTCTTCGCCAGCGCCATGGCGGTGCCCTCGCCCGCAGGTCCGGTGCCGATCACGATGACGTCATATTGATTCATGGGCGAATGCTAGCGGTGGCGGCGGGAAGGTCAATCGTCCACGTCCGGTTGTCCAGGAAAAAGTACCTCGTGGTAGCCGAAATGGCGCAGGTCGCGGATGCGCATGGGATAGAGCATGCCATCCAGGTGATCCACTTCGTGCTGCACCACCCGCGCATGGAAGCCATCCACGCTGCGGTCGATGGCCTGCCCTTCGGCATCGACACCGCGATAGCGCAGCCGGGTGTAGCGCGGCACCAGGCCACGCATGCCGGGCACGGAAAGGCAGCCTTCCCAGCCCTCCTCCATCTCCTGGTCGAGCCAGGTCAGCTCGGGGTTGATCAGCACCGTGAACGGCACTTCCGGCGCCTGCGGATAACGCGGATTCGAATCGACGCCGAAGATCACGATGCGCGAGGACACGCCGATCTGCGGCGCCGCCAGCCCCGCGCCATCGGCGGCGCGCATGGTATCGAGCATGTCGGTGAGCAGTTCACGCACCCAGGGCGCGCGCGGATCATCCACCTCGACCGAGCGCTGCAGCAGCAGCGGGTCACCCATCTTCAGAATCGGTCGGACAGCCATGATCTCCAGTGTGCCACGGCAACCCAAAATGAAGAGGGCCCGGAAGACCGGGCCCTCTGCCAATCTGCAAGCAGTAGCGTTCGCTTACCAGCGACCGCCGCCACCGCCCTGGCCGCCGCGGAAACCGCCGCCGCCACCGCCCTGACCGCCACGGAAACCGCCACCGCCACCGCCACCGGTGCGGGGCTTGTCCTGCGCTTCATTCACGCGCAGCGGACGGCCGTTCATCGAATAGCCGTTCAGGGCCTGAATGGCGCGGGCGGCATCCGCCTGCGGCATCTCCACGAAGCCGAAGCCACGCGGGCGACCCGTTTCCCGGTCGGTCGGCAGTGCAACGGACTCCACCGTGCCATGCTGCGAGAACAGCGTGCGCACCTCGGCCTCGTTCGCCGTGAACGGGAGGTTGCCTACGTAAATCTTCGCCATGTGTATCGATCTCCAAACAGTAAGTTCTTTGTAGTAATCCGATCGGAGACCCTTCCACTAGAGCTCGCGCGCTTGAGCACGACAGGACAGAAGACGGACGACCCGCGATCAAGGCATATTCTATACGCGCGAGCGCAGCGGAACGAAAGTCTTTTTTGCGCTTGTCAACCCCTTTTGGCAATTTTTGCTGCCCGGGCATCGACTTCGACGGCAGCTCAGCCTTTGGGAGCCAGCCGCTGCTGGATCCAGGCGGAAATATCGCCGACCTGGGGCTGGCTCAGGCTGTGCCCCATCGAATACAGCCGCCACTCCACCGGGTGGCCCGCGGTCAGCAGCGCATCGCGCGACAGTTCGCCGAAGGCCGGCAGCACCACCACATCATCCGAGCCATGGCACATCAGTATGGGTGTGTCGCGGTTGGCCGGTTGCGACTCGGCGACCAGCCGGTCGCGCAGCGGCAGATAGCAGGACAGCGCCAGGATGCCGCCCAGCGGCTCGTCATGGCGCAGGCCCGTGTGCAGGGCCACGGCGCCGCCCTGCGAGAACCCGGCCAGCAGGATGCGCCGTGAATCGATGCCGGCTGCCCGTTCCCGGGCGATGTAGTTCTCGATGCGCGCGCGTGTGGCCGCAAGGCCGGCTTCGTCGTCACGTCCCTCCGGCGTCAGCGAGCGGATGTCGTACCAGGCGCGCATGGTGTAGCCGGCATTGATGGTCACCGGGCGCGGCTCGGCATGCGGGAACACGAAGCGGATGCGCGCCGCGCCGGGCAGCCGCAGCTCGGGGATCAGCGGCACGAAATCGTAGCCGTCCGCGCCCAGGCCATGCAGCCAGATGACCGCGGCGTCGGCCTCCGCATTCGCGGGAGCGACGACTACGGCGTCTTCAGTCTCGGTGGTATGTGTTTTCACGGCGCGCCGAAGCCTACACGCGCGGCCGCTGCAACTCCACGACATCAAGGACATCGAGACGGTCGGCCCGCCGGCCCCGATCCGTGCGCTGCGTCACTGTTCCGCGACAGCCTTCCACGAACACCCCATACCGGGTTAAGTTCACAGCCGTAAGTTTGCGACAGGAGTTAAGACATGGCCTTGTGGGACAAACCCAGTGCCCCGCAGAACCCTTCAGGCGGACCTGCGGCCGCTACCACTGCGGGCGCCGCCACCGTGCCGCCCCCCACGCCGGCCAGCCAGACACCGGCTTCGTTCGAATCATCCAGACTGCCCAAGGAGCGCGTTGAAATGAAAGAGTCCGTCATCGCCGCCGGCCTGTCCATCGAGGGCAAGATCGTCGGCTCAGGCCACGTGCGCGTCGCGGGCAAGTTCAAGGGCGACATCCAGGTCGAGGGCAACCTGCACATCGATGCAGGCGCCAAGGTGGAAGGCCAGGTGCGCGCCGGCGAAGTGATTGTCAGCGGCGACCTGCAGGGCAACATCGAGTCGGCCAAGCGCGTCGAGCTGCAGCAGGGCGGCACCATCACCGGCGACGTGAAGGCCGGCTCGCTGACCGTGGCCTCGGGCTCGCGCATGCGCGGCACGGTGGAGTTCGGCTGGGAAGACAGCGGCTCGGCGGCTGGCTCCGCACGCACCACGCCGGCACCGGCACCTGCGCCAGCCGCCATCCATGGCGACAAGGGCCGCAGTAACGTCGCATGATCGGGGCTCGCGCGATCGCGCCCGGCGCGACCCGCACCTGCCCACACTGCCGCGCGACCATTCTCGAGAGCGCGGTCGTCTGTCCAGGCTGCAGGCATCACCTGCGTTTCGACAAGGATGCGAAACCAGGTGGTGCGGCTGCCACGCGCACGGCGTGGCAGGTCGAGGGCACCCTGGACGCCCAGCGCATGGATGCCGCCTCCGAATACG
>CAUJIK010000015.1 GCA_963205255.1 Pseudomonadota bacterium | reverse complement strand
CTACGAGGAAGATTCCGAAGCATTACTCACCCGTTCGCCGCTCGTCAGCATGTATTGCTACACCTGTTACCGCTCGACTTGCATGTGTTAAGCACGCCGCCAGCGTTCAATCTGAGCCAGGATCAAACTCTTCACTTGAAGGTTTTGAGCTTTCAAACAAAAAGAGCAATCAAAGGCCCATAAGCTGGACTTTTGGTCACTCGGTCATCTGCACCAAAGTGCATGACGCGAGTCCCCACACAAATTACTTGCCGAATTTTTAAACAGCGCCGGGTCGCTTAGGACTCCGGGGTTTTTGCCGGCGGCCTTTTGAGGCCTGCCGAACAAGGGGCGCGCAGTATAGCTAGAAGAACTATGCCGTCAACCCTATTTTCCAACTTCTTTTTTCGCTTCGCCAGCGGGGCTGTTGTGCACCGCGGCGACTCGATCGAAGGGCGCGCAGTATAGCCCCCGAAAGCGCCCTGTCAACGTTGCAAACGTGGATCGATTCTGGGCCGCTGAACACCTTAAACCGGAGGCGCAACCCTCTCCCTCGCGAAGCCGCGAAAACCCAGCGCGGAATGCATTCAATGCGCACGGAAAACCTTGTTTTGCAGCAGTTTGCTGCGGCGCGACGACAGGGGCACAGGACAAGCTGCGCGAAGCCAGCACATCGAAAATCGATACCGGCTTGTATATTCGTCGGTAATTGCAGGGCGATTTCGAGCCTCTGCTCACATCGCCAAATTCCGCGGCGATTTCCAAAGCTCCACAGGCGCGCCATGGCGCAGATGGATTTGCCGCAACGCATGGCGGATTTGGAGCCGAAAGACGCGTGGCAGACGAAGAGGGACAAGCGCCGCGAGCTGGATCCCGGTGTGCCGGCGGCCGCAAATCCCTGATCCGGCCAGGATGTGCCGTTGACGGCCGCGACAGCAATAAGTTAGCTTTCCTCTCCCCGCGCCTAATTTCCTGATTCAGGTAGGAATTTGCTGTGACCACGCCCACCACCGAGGCCACGCCACGCTCCTCTCGCCTGCTGCTGCGCGCAGGCCAGCTGGCCTGCTGTGCGCTGGTGGCATGGGCCGGCATCTACGCCACCTCCCGAATGGCTCCGACCACGACCGATGTGGCCATGCTCGCCGTACGCGCGGTCGATACGGACAAATCCCCGCTCAGCGCCCCGCTGGATGCCGCCCTGGAGGCCGCGCAGGCCGGCCTGTCGCAGATCGAGGTGCGGGTCGAGCGCAACGACACGCTGGACCGCATTTTCCGCCGCCTGGAGCTCTCGCTCACCGATCTTGCCAACCTGCGCGCACTGGAAGGCGTGCGCACGGCGCTGGACCGGCTGCGGCCGGGCGACCTGCTCACGCTGGTGCACCGTGGCGAGGAACTGGTGGGGCTGGAGCGGCAGCTCTCGCTCAGCCAGACCCTCAAGATCAAGCGCGACGAGCAGGCCGGCTTCGTGGCGAACATCGAGGAAATCGCGCTCGAACGAGTGCCCGTGAGCGCTTCGGGCGTGATCGAAAGCTCGCTGTTCATGGCCGGCATGGGCGCGGGCCTCAAGGACGCCACCACCATGCAGCTGGCGGAGATCTTCCGCTGGGACGTGGATTTCATGCTCGATCTGCGCAGCGGCGATTCCTTCCGCGTCATCTATGAGCAGTTGCGTCACGAGGGCAAGACGCTGGGCGTCGGCGACATCCTCGCCGCCGAGTTCACCAACGACGGCAAGACTTACCGCGCCGTGCGCTACCAGCATGCCGACGGCAAGGCCGACTACTACACCCCCGACGGCAAGAACCTGCGCAAGGCCTTCCTCAAGTCGCCGGTGCAGTTCTCGCGCATCAGCTCGGTGTTCAACCCCAGGCGGCGGCACCCGGTGCTCAACACCATCCGCGCCCACAAGGGAGTGGACTACGCAGCGCCCCAGGGCACGCCGGTGCGCGCCGCGGGCGCGGGCAAAGTACGCTTCCGTGGCGTGAAGGGCGGCTACGGCAACGTGGTGGAAATCGAGCACCAGGGCCAGATAGTCACCCGCTACGGACATCTGTCGCGTTTTGCCAAGGGCCTGGCGTCCGGCGGCCGCGTGAGCCAGGGCGATGTGATCGGCTATGTGGGCATGACGGGCCTTGCCACCGGCCCGCACCTGCATTTCGAGTTCGTGCAGCGCGGCGTGCACATGGATCCGCAAGTGGCCATCCGCCGCGGCGAACCAGGCCCGCCCATCGCCGACTCCATCCGCGCCGATTTCCTTGCCCAGACGGAACCGCTGCTGGCGCGGCTGGATGGCCCGCCGCCCGCGGTCGGCCACGCGCTCGCCGCCCGCTGATTTCCCCATGACGCTCTACGCCGGGCTCATCTCCGGCACCAGCATGGATGGCGTGGAATCCGTGCTGCTCCACGTCACTCCCGCAGGCTGCCGCGTGCACGCGGCCCTGCATCTGGACTATCCAGCCGCATTGGGGCAACGCCTGCGACAGGTGGTTGCCGACCCTGCCAGCTGCGATCTGGATGGCTATGGCGAGCTGGATGCCGCTGTCGGCGAAGCATTCGCCGAGTGCGCGGCAAGGCTGCTGGAAGGCAGCGGCGCTGCCGCCGGCGCGGTACGCGCCATCGGCAGCCACGGCCAGACCGTGCTGCACCGGCCGCGCGCAACGCCGCGCTATACGCTGCAGATCGGCGACCCCAATATCATCGCCGAACGCCTGGGCATCGATGTGGTGGCGGATTTCCGCCGCCGCGACCTGGCCGCGGGCGGCGAAGCCGCGCCCCTGCTGCCGGCCTTCCACGCCGCGGCTTTCAGCGCCGCAGGAGAAACGCGCGTGGTGGTGAACATCGGCGGCATCGCCAACATCACCGTGCTCGCAGCCGATGGCAAGGTCAGTGGCTTCGATACCGGGCCCGGCAACTGCCTCATGGATCTGTGGGCCACCGAGCACCTGGGCCGCCCTTATGACGACCAGGGCCGCATGGCGGCCTCCGCCGCCGTGGACCCATCGCTGCTGCAGCGGCTGCTGGCCGAACCTTATTTCCGGCTCACGCCACCGAAGAGCACCGGCCGCGAGCTTTTCCATCGCGCCTGGCTGGATGAGCGCCTGGCGGGCCGGGAGCTGTCGCCCGCGGCAGTGCAGTCCACGCTGTGCGAACTGACGGCAACCAGCATTGCACAGGGCATTTTGCATCTGGCCGCGGCCCGTCCCGCCGAAGTGCTGATCTGCGGCGGCGGAGCGCGCAATCTCGAACTCATGCGCCGGATCGCGGCGCGTCTGCCAGGCACGCATGTGACCAGCACCGCGGAGCACGGCATCGCGCCCGAGCAGGTGGAGGCCGCAGGTTTCGCATGGCTGGCGCACGCCTTCCTGGAAGGCGCCGCCGGCAACCTCGTCGCCGTCACCGGCGCGCGTGGTCCGCGACCTCTCGGCGCGCTTTACAAAGGCCGTGTCACGCGGCTGTAACACAAGGCCGTAAACATGGCCTGATACACATGGACCCTTCCGCGCTGCCGGCACGACTCTTCATCAACCGCGAACTGTCGCTGCTGCAGTTCAATGAACGCGTCCTCGCACAGGCGATGGACCCGACGCTGCCGCTGCTGGAACGGCTGCGCTTCCTGTGCATTTCCTCCAGCAACCTCGACGAATTCTTCGAGATCCGCGTCGCCGGCCTCAAACAGCTGGTGGAACTGGGCACGGCCACGTCGGGCCCGGACCGGACTCCCATCGACGACCAGCTGGAAGCCATCCACGACCGCACCGCCGCTCTCATGCACGCGCAGTACGCCTGTCTGGATCTGCTGCTGCCGGCACTGCGCGAGGCCGGCGTCTGGCTGCTGGCGCGCGAGCAGTGGTCGCAGCAGGACCGCGACTGGCTACGGGACTATTTCCGCACCGACATCGAGCCGGTGCTCAGCCCCCTGGGGCTGGACCCCGCGCGGCCATTCCCGCGGCTGCAGAACAAGAGCCTCAACTTCGTGGTGCGGCTGTCGGGCAAGGACGCCTTCGGCCGCGACAGCGAGCTCGCCATCGTGCAGGCGCCGCGCTCGCTGCCGCGCGTGGTGCCCATCCCGAAAGCCAGCCGCGAGCGCGCCTTCGTGCTGCTCTCGGCCATCGTGGCGGAGTTCATCGCGCTGCTGTTCCCCGGTGTCACGGTGCATGGCTGCTGGTCGTTCCGCGTCACGCGCAACAGCGATCTGTTCGTGGACGATGAGGAGGTCGATGACCTGCGCCGTGCCGTCGAGGGCGAGCTGGCGCATCGCCGCTATGGCGCGGCCGTGCGCCTGGAGACCTCGGCCGACTGCCCCGAGGACATTGTCGACTTCCTGCTGCAGCAGTTCTCGCTGGGCGAGCGCGACCACCACATCGTGACCGGGCCGGTAAACCTCAACCGGCTCTCGGCCATCTACGACCTGGTACCCCGCTCGGACCTGAAGTTCGTGCCCTTCGCGCCGGCAATGCTGCCCGATACCGGTGCCGGGATGGATCTGTTCTCCCGCATCCGCGAAGGGGATCTGCTGCTGCACCACCCTTTCCAGGGCTTTGCCCCGGTGCTGGATTTCCTGCGCGCGGCGGCGGCCGACCAGGCCGTGCTGGCCATCAAGCAGACGCTGTACCGCACTGGCCCCGACTCACCCATCGTCGATGCGCTGGTGGCCGCCTCGCATGCCGGCAAGGACGTCACCGCCATCATCGAGCTGCGCGCGCGCTTCGACGAAGAAGCCAACATCGCCATGTCCACGCGTCTCCAGGAAGCCGGCGTGCACGTGATGTACGGCGTGGTGGGCTACAAGACACATGCGAAGATGATCCTGGTGGTGCGCCGCGAAGAATCCGGCATCCGCCGCTACTGCCACCTGGGCACCGGCAACTACCACCAGACCACCGCACGCGCCTACACCGACTACGGCCTGCTCACCTGCAACGCGGAGATCTGCGCCGACGTGCACGAGGTGTTCCTGCAGCTCACCAGCCTCACCCGCACGCCGCAATTGCGGCGGCTGCTGCAATCACCCTTCACGCTGCATGCGCGGCTCATCGAACTCATCGAACGCGAGGCACAGCACGCCCGCGAGGGACGCGCGGGTCGCATCATGGCGCGCATGAACGCGCTCACCGAGCCGCAGGTGATCGACGCGCTGTACCGCGCCTCGGAGGCGGGCGTCGCCATCGACCTGGTGGTGCGCGGCATCTGCGTGCTGCGACCGGGCCTGGCCGGCACGTCAGAGAACATCCGCGTGCGC
Organism: Pseudomonadota bacterium; assembly: GCA_963205255.1. Lineage (GTDB taxonomy): Bacteria > Pseudomonadota > Gammaproteobacteria > Steroidobacterales > Steroidobacteraceae > ZC4RG30. The sequence goes on along the minus strand of CAUJIK010000015.1, from coordinate 64,727 downwards.
TCCATCGTCGGGCGCTTCCTCGAACATCCGCGCGTCTGGTACTTCGGCAACGACGGCGCCGAAGAGGTCTATCTGTCCAGCGCCGACTGGATGGAGCGCAATTTCTTCCGCCGCGTGGAAGTGGCCTTCCCGTTGCTGGACCCGGCATTGCGCCGCCAGGTGCGCGATGACCTGATGCTGTATCTGGACGACACGCGCGACGCCTGGGAGCTGGACGCCGAAGGTCGCTATGAGCGCGTTCAGCCCGCCGAGCCGCCGGGCACGTCAGCACAGCAAACACTGCTGCGGCGCTTCACCGGCCAGCTCACGACGTAAACACGCGCAGCCGCAGACCGCGGGCGCGCAGGAAATCGATCTCGTCGTTCAGATCGGCCGCGGTGAGCGGCTGGTCGCGAAAGGAGTGCAGCCGGAATTCCAGATCCAGCGAGCGCGGCCGCGCCGTGAGCTGTATGGGCAGCAGCGGCGTTTCGCTGCGGCTGCGATGCAGCAGCACCGCCAGGCGCAGGATCACCACCAGATACACCGCCAGCTGGTCCCAGGGCGGCACGAGATCCTCCAGCGGCGCCAGATCGAGCTTGCGCCGGTGCGCTCCCACCACGCGCGCCAGCAACTGCTGCTCATCGCGGGCAAAGCCCGGCATGTCGGCATTCTCGAGCAGATACGCGCCGTGGCGGTGGTAGCCGCTGTGCGCCACATCGAGCCCGATCTCGTGCAGCCGCGCCGCCCAGCCCAGCACCAGCTCGGCAAGCGGATCATCCAGCTTCCAGCGTTCGCTCACCTGGTTGAAGAAGCGGAGCGCCGTCTGCTCTACGCGCGCCGCCTGCGCCAGATCCACGTGGTAGCGCTGCTGCATCGAATGCACGGTGCGCTCGCGCGCATCCTCCTGCTGATAGCGACCCACCATGTCGTACAGCAGCCCTTCGCGCATGGCGCCTTCGGCCACACGCATCTGCCGGATGCCCAGCTGCGCGAACACCTCGGCGAGCACGGCAACGCCACCGGCGATCACGCCGCGGCGCTCCTCGGTGATCGCGGCCAGGCGGATCGCTCCCGTATGGCCCGCGGCGGCCAGCGATTCGATCACCGCCTCGATGCCCTCGCGGGTAATCACGGTGGACTGCGGATCCAGCTCGCGCTGCGCATCGAGCAACGCGCGCGCGGTGCCGGAACTGCCCACTGCCTGATCCCAGCCCACGCGCTGGTACGTGCTCTTGATGGCCTCCAGCTCCTGGCGCGCCGCCAGCCGCGCGCGCTCGAAGCGCTTGTGCGAGAGCTTGCCGTCCTCGAAAAAACGCTGGCTCATCGCCACGCAACCCAGCTTCACGCTCTCGAGCTGCAAAGGTTCGAGCTTCTGGCCGATGATCAGCTCGGTGCTGCCGCCGCCGATGTCGACCACCAGCCGCTTGCCCGGCTCCGCCGGCAGCGTATGTGCCACACCCGAATAGATCAGGCGGGCCTCCTCGCGGCCGGCCACGATCTCTATGGGGTGGCCCAACGCCTCGCGCGCGCGGGTGAGGAAGGACTGCGTGCGCCGCGCCACGCGCAGCGCGCTGGTGCCCACGGCACGCACGCCATTGGCATGCACGTCGGACAGCCGCTGCCCGAAACGCGCCAGACAAGCCAGCGCGCGATTGGCGACGTCCTTGTCCAGACGGCCATCCTCGTCGAGGCCGGCCGCCAGGCGCACCATCTCGCGCATGCGATCGATGACGATGAGCTGTCCATCGCGGTAGCGGGCAACGACCAGATGGAAGCTGTTGGAGCCCAGATCCACCGCCGCCAGCACATCCGGCACGCGTGGCGGATTGCGGCTCAACGCAGGAAGCTCAGGCGGCGGCGAAAGACGACCCGCAGCCGCAGGTCGTGGTGGCATTGGGATTGCGGATCACGAACTGCGCGCCTTCCAGGCCCTCGCGGTAGTCGATCTCGGCGCCGCTGAGGTACTGGAAACTCATGGGATCGACCAGCAGTTTCACGCCCAGCTTTTCGACCAGCGTGTCGCCTTCCTGCACCTGCTCGTCGAACTCGAAGCCATACTGCAGGCCGGAGCAACCGCCGCCCTGCACATAGACACGCAGCATCAGCGCGGGATTGCCTTCCTCGCGGATCAGGTCGCCCACCTTGGTGGCGGCGGCATCGGTGAAGAGGATGTTGTCGAGGTCACTCATTTCGCGGTTCCGGAACCCGGGTTTCCAAGCAGCACCAGTTTACCGTTGATCCGGGCGCCGGCGGCCATTTCAATGGTCCCGTAGTGCAGATTGCCCTCCACGCGGGCCGCCGGGCCCAGCACCACGCGCACCGGAGCCTCGATGTCGCCCCGCACCACGCCCTCCACCTCCACCACGCCGGCCACCACCGAGCCCTCCACCACGGCGCTGCGGCTCACCACCAGCCGTGAGGCGGTCGCGGGGTCGGCCTTGACGCTGCCCGTCACCTGGCCGTCCAGATGCAGCCCGCCGCTGAAGGCGATGTCGCCCTGGATGCGGGTGCTGGCGCTCACCAGTGTATCGATGGGCGCGCCGGGCGCGGGCTCTTTCTTCTTGAACATCGCCATCCTTCAGCTCGCTTCGACTGTCCACAGGAACGTCTGGCGTATCGGGTTCGCTCCCTTGCGCGCCGGCTGCAGCTCGACCGTGGTGCGCGCCGGCTGGAAGCCCGCCGGCAGATTTATGGTCTGTTCCAGCGTCTCGACATAACGGTAGTTGAAGTTCAGCGTGCCGTCGGTGACCTCCGACACGGCTGCAAGATCCAGATTGACCGGCGTTGCCGCCGTGGTGCCCTCGAAGGTCATCTTCACTGTGCCGGACACCGCATCCTCGGGCCGCAACGGGCGCCCCAGCACCAGCTTCACCACATATTCACCGGACGCCGCCCCGCGCGCGACCCGGAACTGCTGGATGCGCACCACCTCGGCCTGCAGATTCTCGCCCACCACGCCGCGATAGAAGGCCAGGTCCTGCGCCTGGCGCCCCACCTCTGCCTGCAGATCACCGATGGCCTTGGAAAGCTCGGCGCGCTCCCGGACCTGCCCGGCCCGCTCGGTCTCCTGCGAGGCCAGCTGCAACCGCTGGCCGCGGCTGTCGGCCTCGAGCTTGCGGATCTGGTCCTTGAGCTCGCCCAGTTGCGCGCGCGCGCTGCGGCTGTCGTAGCCGGCGTTCAGACGTCCCCACTCGAAGGCCGCATACAGCGCGATGAGGGAGATCAGCACCGCGCCGCCCACGATGAGGTAGCGACGCAGCGGCGCATAGGTGCGGACGACGAGACGGGGGGAGTTCGCCACGCCCGGGCTCAACCTGCCTGCCGTGCCACCGGCGGCTTCCTCGAGCGGTGGCGCGTGCGGCGCGACCACCAGCTGGGATAGGGCGGCAGGCCGTCGGGCAGCGCGAAGGGGGCCAGCTCATGCAGCGCCCGCACATACACCGGCCGCTTGAAATAGATCACTTCCTTGACCGGCTGCCAGTAGTCCACCCAGCGCCAGCGGTCGAACTCGGGCTGCCCGGTGGCGTCGAAGCGGATGACGGCCTCGCTGCCGGCCAGCCGCAGCAGGAACCAGCGCTGCTTCTGCCCCACGCACACCGGCCGCTGGTCGCGGCGCACGAAGCGCTGCGGCAGGCGGTAGCGCAGCCAGCGCTCGGTCTGGCCCAGGATTTCCACGTCGCGCGGCCCGAGCCCCACCTCCTCGTGCAGCTCGCGGAACAGGGACTCCTCGGCCGATTCGCCGCTGTGCATGCCCCCCTGGGGAAACTGCCAGCCCTTGCCGCCGGTCCTGCGACCGAGAAACAGCTTGCCGCCCTCGCCCATCAGGACGATGCCTACATTGGCGCGGAAGCCGTCACGGTCGATGACATCGTTCATGATGCTTCCTTTTAACCTGCTGCCCGGCCCAAGCTCAAGGCAACGCACCGCAGGCTCGCGGATCCGCGGGGAAAGCCCCGCGGAGCGGCCCTCAGGCCCTCCCGGCGGTCTCCCGGCGGCGCCCCTGCAGGTATTCCATGCCCTGCTGCATCAGGTTGCGGAAAGTGGGCAGATCGCGCGTCAGCACCGCCGCGCGCAGCCTTTCCACGGCCGCCGACAGGGCCTGCAGCGACTCGGCGCCATAGTCGTTCAGCGCCTGGATCTCGAAATACAGCTCCGGGCTCTCCTCGGCCACGTGGGTGGCCACATCGAGCTGGGCGTCGAAGGTGGTGCTCGACATTTTCGCCAGGCGCGGCGCGGCCTCGCCGCTCTCCGCCAGCGCCGTGAAGAAGGCGATGTTCAGCGCATGCGACAGGCCCAGCACATAGGCGATGAGCCGGTCGTGCTCCTCCAGGCTCATCACCACCTGTTCGGCCATGGTGGGCGCGAACAGCGCGCGCGCCTCCGTGAGGGCCGTCTCGGAGCCCAGATCGACGAAGATCATGTGACGCCCGGAAAGCAGCTCGGTGTTCGGCCCGAACATGGGGTGCAGCGAAGTGACCTTCACACCGGCGGCTTTCAGCGCATTGAGCCCGCCGCGCAGCGGCGATTTCAGCGACCCCAGATCGAACACCACACCCGGCGGGCGGCGCAGCGCCAGCTCGCTCAGGATGGGCCCGGAGGCACTCAGCGGCGTCGCCACCACGATGAAGGCATAGGCCGCCAGATCCGGCAGCTTGCGCCAGTCGTCGATCCCCGGCGTACCCTCGGGCGCGCCGGCCGGATCCGCCACCTGCACTTCGAAGCCCTGCGATTGCAGGAACTGCACGAACCAGGCTCCCATCTTGCCGGCGCCGCCGATCACCAGCGCGTGGCGGCCGTCGCCCGCGCCCTGCGCGGCCACGCGCGCCTGCTCCTGGGTGGTCAGAGAAGAGCGGATCAGCAGGCGCAGCACCTGCTCGGCCAGGTCGCCGGACACGCCCAGCTGCTCGGCGCGCGAACGCACGCCGAGGATCACCTCGCGCTCGCGCTGGTAGTCCCGCGTGGGAGAGCCCGTGGCGCGCTTGGCCTTGGCGACCTGGCTGGCAATGGACTGGCGGCGGGCGATGAGGCTGATCAGGTCGCCGTCGAGCTGGTCCAGCTCGCGACGCAATTCCTCGAGTGTCATGGGTGTTCCGGCAGGCAAAAGGAGGTTCTTGTATCGGCGCGCGCCCCGCAAGGCAAGGGCTGCTGCGCCCGCGGCGCAGAGGCTACACTGCGGCAGCCATGCTTCCCACTCAAGCCCTGCCCGAAATCCTCCCGTCGAACCCGCTGGTCCTAGCCGCCGAATGGCTGGCCGAGGCCACCCGGCGCGCCGATCAGCCCAACCCCAACGCCATGGTGCTGGCCACCTGCGACACCGCGGGCCAGCCCGCGGCACGCGTGGTGCTGTGCAAGGAGATCCAGCCCGAGCCCGGGCTGCTGCGCTTCTACACCAACTACGAGTCGCGCAAGGGCCGTGAGCTCACCGCGCATCCGCGCGCCGCCGTGGTGTTCCACTGGGATCACCTGCACCGTCAGGTGCGTGTGGAAGGCCGCGTACGCCGCACGACGGCCGAGGACAGCGACCAGTATTTCGCCTCCCGCCATCGCGAGAGCCAGCTGGGCGCGCATACCAGCCTGCAGAGCCAGCCCGTGGAGTCGCGCGCCCATCTGCGGCAGCGGCTCGATGATGTCATCGCACGCTTCGCCGGCAAGGATGTGCCGCGGCCAGCGCATTGGGGAGGTTTCGAGCTCTGGGCCGAAACCGTGGAGCTGTGGGTGGAGGGCGCCGCCCGCCTGCACGACCGCGCGCGCTGGACGCGCCGCATCGAAGACGGAACCGACGGCCCGCGCGTAGCGAGCCCCTGGTCCGCCACCCGGCTGCACCCTTGAGCGCGCCGCTGCTGACCCGCGCCGGCGTCGCCGTCTGCTACCTGGTGGCGTTCTGGTCCGGCTTCTTCGTGATGGGGGTGGAGCTGCTCGGCGGCCGCCTGCTCGCGCCCAGCTTCGGCAGCAGCATCTACGTGTGGGGCGCGCTGATCGCCGTGTTCATGCTGGCGCTGTCGCTGGGGTATCTGGCCGGCGGCCGCTACTCGCAGCGCAACCCCAGCCTCGGCAAGCTGGGCATTCTGCTGGCGCTGGCCGCCGCCACCGCTCTGCCGGTGCTGCCGCTGTCCGGCATGCCGCTGGAAAATCTCGCCATCGCCATACCCGATCCGCGCTTCGGCTCTTTGTCGGCCGCCATGCTGCTGTTCTTCATTCCCACCTTCTTCTCCGGCATGGTCTCGCCCTACTGCGTGCGCCTGCTGGTGGACGACGAGCAGACCTCGGGGCGGCGCGCCGGCCAGCTGTACTTCGTCTCCACCTTCGGCAGCGCCGCCGGCACCATCCTCACCTCGTTCTACTTCGTGCTGTGGTTCGAAGTGAACGTGATCCTGCTGTCACTGATCGGCACCTCGGCGCTGCTCGCCGTACTGGCCGGCATCTTCCGGGGAAACAACCGATGATGATGAAATCCCTCGCCCGCCTGCCGCTGCTGCTCCTGCTCGCAGCCGCCGCCATGCCCGCGGTGGCCCAGAAGCTGATCCACTCCGAGAAATCGCTGTACCGCGATGTGCTGGTGTACGAGGAGCGCGGCGAGCGCTGCATGTGCTTCACGCGCCAGTGCCGCATCGGCCGGCAGTCGTGCCTGAATCTGCAGAATCCCAAACAGTTCGCGCTGAACTACACGCGCATGATGATGGGCGGCACGCTGTTCATGGGCCCGCCGCCGAAGCACATTCTCATCATCGGGCTGGGTGGCGGCACGCTTCCCATGGCGCTGGCGGAGATACTGCCCGAGGCGCAGATCGACGTGGTCGAGATCGACCCTGCCGTCACGCGCATGGCGAAGCGCTACTTCGGTTTCCGCGACGGCCCGAAGATGAAGGTGATCGAAGCCGATGGACGCGTCTACGTGAAGCGCGCCATCCGTGCCGGCCAGCGCTACGACGCCATCCTGCTGGACGCCTTCGATCACGAATACATCCCCGAACACCTGCTCACCCGCGAATTCCTCGCCGAGGTCAAATCGCTGCTGACGCCGGAGGGCGTGCTGGTGGGCAACACCTTCTCCTCCAGCCAGCTGTACGACCACGAATCCACCACCTACGCCGCGGTGTTCGGCACGTTCTTCAATCTCAAGCGCGAGAACCGCGTCATCGTCGCGCGCCCGGCCGGGCTTCCCGGCAGCGATGAGCTGCGCGCACGTGCGCTGGATTACGAACTCGCGCTGCGCGGCTTCGGCGTCGACGCCACCGCCGTGCTGCCGCTGTTCACGACGCGCACCGACTGGAACACCAAGGCGCGTGTGCTGACAGATCAGTATTCGCCGGCAAACCTGCTCAACAAATAGCCAGTGAGCATCGAGTACCGGATCAATGCCCCCATCGATGCGGATCAGTTCATTGATCTACTGAACAGATCGACCCTGGGTGAGCGCCGCCCAACCCACGACCGGCAGTGCATGGAAGGCATGGTTGCCAACAGCAACCTGATCGCAAGCGCCTGGGAATCCGGCCAGCTGGTGGGCATCGCCCGATCGGTGACCGATTTTCACTACGCCTGCTATCTGTCGGATCTTGCCGTTTGCCGGAATCATCAAAGGCGCGGCATCGGAAAGAAATTGCAGGCCATTACCCAGAGCCAGCTCGGCCCGCACTGCAAACTGATCCTCATCGCCGCTCCTGCGGCGAATACCTACTACGAACACATCGGGTTCACGAACAACCCGCGTTGCTGGATTCTCGACCGCAACACCCGGATCCGCGGCTAGAAGCCGATAGCCTGCAACCCCGCCTCGTGCAGCGCGCCATTGCTCGCCAGCACCGTGCTGGTCGCAAGCCCGATCTCCCCACCTGAAAGGTCGGTGAAGCGGCCGCCGGCTTCGCGCACGATCACCGACAGCGCAGCGATATCGAGGATGTTCACATCGGACTCGATCACGAGGTCGAGCGCGCCGCGCGCCAGCAGATGGTAGTGCACGAAATCGCCGTAGCCGCGCAGGCGGTTCACGCGCGTGACCAGCCGGCCGAAATCCGCCCACTGCGGCGCGGCCGCCAGCGTCTTCATGTTGCCGGTGGAGAGGATGGTCTGCTCCAGTGTGGCCGTGCTGCTCACCTGGATGCGGCGGCCATCGAGCCAGGCGCCGCCGCCCTCCTCGGCCCAGGCCAGCTCGCCATAAGCGCAGGCTGACGACACGCCCAGCACGAAACGCCCGCCGCGCATCAGCGCGATCTGGGTGGAGAAGAATGGCGTATCGCGCACGAAGGACTTGGTGCCGTCGAGCGGGTCCACCAGCCAGATGCTCTCGGCCTGCATGTCGTGCTGGCCGGTCTCCTCGCCATAGAAACCATAAGTGGGGAACCGCGATGACAGCACCTCGCGGATCGCGGCTTCGGCGCGCCGGTCGGCTTCAGTGACCGGCGAACGATCGGCCTTGATCTCGACGGCGAGATTGCTGCGAAACAGGGGGGAAATGACGGCATCGGCCGCGCGGGCGGCATCCAGTGCCGCGCGCAGTTCGGGAGAGGGGGAATTCATGGCGCGCAAATTGCCACAACGCGCCGCCGCCGGCCAGCGCCTTGCGCTCCGCGGGAGCTCCTTTTGCTACAGTGTCCGCATGGGAAACCGACTCAGCAATATCGTCACCCGCACCGGCGATGCCGGCACCACCGGCCTCGGCGACGGCAGCCGTGTGCCCAAGGACCACGCGCGCATCGAAGCCATCGGCGAGGTGGACGAGCTCAACAGCGCCATCGGTCTGCTGCGTGCCGAGCGCAGCCTCACCGACGACGTCGCGCAATATCTGCTGCGCATCCAGCATGACCTGTTCGATCTGGGCGGCGAGCTGTCCATACCCGGCATGAAGCTGCTCAACGAAGCGCAGCTGCAGTGGCTGGAAGCGCTGATCGGGCAATTCAACGCCGACCTGCCGCGACTGAAGGAATTCATCCTGCCGGGCGGCAGCGAGGCCGCGGCGCGCTGCCACCTGGCGCGCAGCATCGCGCGGCGCGCGGAGCGGCGCTGCTGGACGCTGGCTGCAACCCAGTCCGACGAAGAACGGGGCGTCGCGCCGGTGTACCTGAACCGCCTGTCGGATTTCCTGTTCGTGCTCTCGCGCGTGCTGGCGAGGCGCCAGGGGGGCACTGAAGTGCTCTGGGATCGCAGCCGCTTCGAATAGCGGGCCGGGCTTCAGCGCCGCGCCGCGCCCAGCAGCTCACGCAGACGAGCCCAGTCGAAGGCTTGCCCGGGATCGGTCTTGCGGCCGGGCGCGATATCGCTGTGGCCCACGATGCGCCCGGCATCCAGCGCCGGATAAGCCGCCAGCAAGGCGCGGATCAGGCCCGCGCCGGCCTCGTACTGGGCCGGCTCATAAGGCATCTCGTCCGTGCCCTCGAACTCGATGCCGATGGAAAAGTCGTTGCAGGCCGCGCGGCCAAGGTACTCGGAAACACCCGCGTGCCAGGCGCGCTCATGGAAGGGCACGAACTGCACCAGTTCGCCATCACGACGCACCAGCACATGCGACGACACGCGCATGCCCTGAATCTCCCTGAAATAGGGATGCACATCCGGCGGCAGGCGCCCGTTGAACAGTTGCTCGATCCAGGGGCCGCCAAACTCTCCGGGCGGCAGGCTGATGCCATGCAGGACGATGAGATCCGCCGCAACGCCCGCAGGGCGCGCATCGCGGTGCGGGCTGAGCACTTGCCGCGCGCCCTCCAGCAGGCCAGTGGCCCGGTGCACACCCGGTGTGGCGGTCGTGGCGCTGTTGGGTCTCACGGCGGGCTCGCGGGAATTTCCCGGGTTGCTGATTGCATGTGGAGTATAGCCCGGGACTATCATTGCCACCGGTCACACCCCCGTGACGCATGGGAGAACAACAATGCCTCTTTCGAAGAGACTCGCGGCCGAATTGCTCGGCACCTTCTGGCTGGTGTTCGGCGGCTGCGGCAGCGCCGTGCTGGCGGCGGCCTTTCCGGAGCTCGGCATCGGATTCGCCGGCGTCGCACTGGCCTTCGGCCTCACCGTGCTCACCATGGCCTATGCCATCGGCCATATCTCCGGCTGCCATCTGAACCCCGCCGTGTCGGTGGGCCTCGTGGTGGGCGGCCGGTTCCCGGCCAAGGATCTCGTCCCCTATGTGATCGCGCAGGTGCTCGGCGCCGTCCTGGCGGCCGGCGTGCTCTATTTCATCGCCAGCGGCAAGGCCGGTTTCGATCTCGCGGGCGGCCTGGCCTCCAACGGTTATGGTGAACACTCGCCAGGCGGATACACCCTGGCCTCCGGGCTCGCCATCGAGCTGGTGCTCACCTTCGGCTTCCTCATCGTGATTCTCGGCGCCACCGACTCCCGCGTGCCGGCCGGTTTCGCGCCCATCGCCATTGGTCTTGCGCTCACGCTGATCCATCTGATCAGCATTCCGGTCACCAACACTTCGGTGAACCCGGCGCGCAGCACCGGGCCTGCCGTGTTCGTGCAGGGCTGGGCGCTGTCGCAGCTGTGGTTGTTCTGGGTAGCGCCGATCGTCGGCGCCGCCATCGCCGGCGTGGTCTACCGCTGGCTGGGCAGCACGCAGAAGAACTGACGCGCCTGGGCCTGCGGGCGGCCACCGGGCTGCCCGCAGGCATGCGTCTGCGAACATGACCAAGACTCTCACCGAACGCGACCTGGCCCACATCTGGCATCCCTGCACGCAGATGAAGGACCACGAGCGGGACATGCCGCTCATCCCCATCGCGCGCGGCGAGGGAGTGTGGCTGGAAACACCCGATGGCAAGCGCTACCTGGACGCCATCAGCTCCTGGTGGGTGAATCTCTTCGGTCACTGCAATCCGCGCATTCGCGCCGCCGTGGCCGCACAGCTCGAACGGCTGGAGCATGTGATCTTCGCCGGCTTCACGCACGAGCCTGCCATCACTCTGGCCGAGGAGCTCACACGCATTGCTCCCGCCGGCCTCACGCGCTGCTTCTTTGCCGACAACGGCTCGGCGGCCATCGAAGTGGCCGTGAAGATGAGCTTCCACTACTGGCGCAACCGCGGAAAACCGGAGAAAACGCGCTTCATCACGCTGGCCAACAGCTACCACGGCGAGACGCTGGGCGCCCTCGCCGTGGGCAATGTGGCGCTCTACAAGGACATCTACGCGCCGCTGCTGATGGACGTGATCACCGCGCCCTCGCCCGACGCCTACGAATGTGCGCCGGGAGAGAGCGCCGAGGACTGCGCCCGCCGCCAGTTCGCGCCCATGCTGGCGCTGCTCGAACAGCGCGCCGACGAGGTGGCGGCCGTGATCGTCGAGCCGCTGGTGCAATGCGCCGGCGGCATGCGCATGTACCACCCCACCTACCTCACGTTGCTGCGCGAAGCCTGCAATCGCCACGGTGTGCATCTGATCGCGGACGAGATCGCCGTCGGCTTCGGCCGCACCGGCACGCTGTTCGCGTGCGAGCAGGCGGGCATCAGCCCCGACTTCCTGTGCCTGTCGAAGGGGCTCACCGGCGGCTTCCTGCCGCTGTCCGCGGTGCTCACCGGCGAACAGGTGTACGACGCCTTCTATGATGAATATTCGAAGCTCAACGGCTTCCTGCATTCGCACAGCTACACCGGCAACCCGCTGGCCTGCGCCGCCGCCAATGCCACGCTCGCCATATTCCGCGATGAACCGGTGCTCGAGCGCAACCGCACGCTGGCCCGCCTGATGCGCGAAAGCGTTGCGCCGCTGGAAGATCATCCGCACGTGGCGCAGATCCGCCAGACCGGCATGATCCTCGCCATCGAGCTGGTGCGCGATCGCGCCACGCGCGAGCCCTACGACTTCCGCGAGCGCCGCGGCCTTGGCGTGTATCGGGCCGCGCTGGAACGCGGCGTGCTGCTGCGCCCCGTGGGCAATGCGGTCTATTTCATGCCGCCCTATGTGATCTCGCCCGCAGAGATAGCACTGCTCGGGCGCGTGGCCGGCGAGGCCATCGAAGCCGCCACATGCGCCTGACGCGCGTGCATGTGCCGGCGGCGCTGCAGCCCGGCGCCGTGCTGGCGCTGCCGGACACGGCAGCGCGACATGTGGCGCAGGTGCTCAGACTGACGACGGGCGACGCGCTGCACGTGTTCGACGGCGAAGGCCATGAATTCGAGGCCATCATCACCGCCGCCCGACGCACAGAAGTGGAAGTGCGCATCGGCGCCGCCGTGCCGAACCTCACCGAATCTCCTCTGGCCATCACGCTGCTGCAGGGCGTGGCGCGCGGTGAGAAAATGGATCTGATCCTGCAGAAGGCCACCGAGCTCGGCGTCACACGCATCGTGCCGCTGCTCATGGCACGCAGCACCGTGAAACTCGACGCCGCGGGCATCGCGAAGCGTCATGCGCACTGGCAGGCCGTGATTGCATCGGCCTGCGAGCAATGCGGCCGCGCCCGGCTTCCGGCGCTTGCACCGGCCACCACTCTCGGCGCCGCACTGGCAACCGGCGATGCGGCGCAGGGGCAGGACTTGCGGCTGCTGCTGGCTCCACAATCCGGCTCATCCTCCCTGCCCGCCCTGCTCGACGACCACGCCGCGGCAGCCGGTCGTGGCATCCGGCTGCTCATCGGACCGGAGGGCGGCTTCGAGGATACGGAGATTGCACAGGCACTGGCTGCGGACTACCTGCGCTGCCGGCTGGGACCCAGAGTGCTGCGGACCGAAACCGCCGGGCTTGCCGCGATCGCCGCCTTGCAGGCGCTGGCTGGCGACTGGCGGCCATAGTGCACGCGGCAACAGCTGGCTCGAACGAGCCCGGCATCGACGTCTCTCAGGCAGCCAGCCACGCAGCCAGGACTTCGGTGACCGTCTCCGGCCTCTCCATCGTGCTCATGTGGCCGCAATCCGCCACGTCCACCAGCTGACTGCCGGGAATGAGGCGCGCCATGTGCTCGTGCTGCGCCAATGGCGCCCACCTGTCGTCGTGGCCGCAGAGCACCAGTGCCGGCACGCGAAGTGTCGCAAGAACACGGCTGCAATCCGGTCGCGCCAGCAAAGCCCGGATCTGCGCCTCGAACTGCGCCACGCTGGCGCGCGCAATCATGCTGTGGATCTGTTCCATGAAGGCCGCATCATCCAGTCGTGCCGGATGCACCATGCCTTGTGCCCAGACACGCCCCATGGCCAGCATGCCCTCCTGCCTTGCGATATCGAGCAGACGCTGGCGCCCGGCCCTCTCCCGCTCGCCGGCTTCGCCGTCGGCCAGCGCTGCATATCCGGTATCCAGCAATGCCAGGCGGGAAACCCGCTCCGGCGCGCTGGCAACCACCTCCACCGCAACACGGCCGCCCATGGAATGACCGGCAAGGGCGAAGGTGGGCGGTGCGGTGGCAAGCACACGCTCGGCCATTGCGCCCAGCGAATCGCTCAACCCATACGCGGCGACATGGGTCTCGCGCTCCGGACCGAAGACCGCGCGCTGATGTAGCCAGACTGTTTCGTCACACAGCAGCCCGGGCAGCAGCACCAGAGGTTCAACGTGGCTCATCGTCGCGCCCATCCGGGGCAGGTCAACCCGGCAGCGGCGTAGTCTCCCCCGCGACCATCTCCTCGAGACGGTCGAGGTCGGGCACCAGCGGCGATTCGTTGAGCATGTGCAACTGGCACAGCACGGGAGCGCTTTCGCCGAAAACACGCTCCTGGTCGAGTTTCACCAGTTCCGGGCTCACGCGCACCAGCTGCGGGAACCCTTGCGAGAGCACGGCGACATGGCCGGCGTCCACATCGGAGGAAATCGCGTTGAGCACCACCACGCGCGAACGCGGAGTGGGCGGGGCCACCTCCTGCCCGCAGGCGCCCTCGAAGGACACCAGCGGCACCTTGCGGCCATTCCAGTTCACCACCCCCAGATACCAGGGCGGCGCACCGGTCATCTCCTGCGGCGTCTGGTAGCCGACGACCTCGGCCACGCAACCACGCGGCACCAGCAGCCGCTCTCCCGAGAGCGGCACCAGCAGGCCATAGATCTCGGCCGGCCGGTCGCTCATGCCAGGCACGCCTCGCCGTCGCGCCTCTCCACCAGCGGCGCGATGGCTTCCAGCAGCTGGCTCTCCTGGTAGGGTTTGCCCAGGTACTCGTCCACGCCAAGCTCGATGGCACGCGAGCGATGCTTCTCGCCCACGCGCGAAGTGATCATGATGATGGGCACATCCTTGAGGCGCGCGCTGCCACGCATGTGCGAGGCCACTTCATAGCCATCCATGCGCGGCATCTCGATGTCCAGCAGCACGATGTCGGGCACCTGCTCTTCCATCACCGCCACCGCATCCATGCCGTCGCGCGCGGTGAGCACCTTCATGCCATTGCGCTCCAGCAGGCGCTGGGTCACGCGACGCACCGTGATGGAATCGTCCACCACCAGCGCCACGATGCGCCGGTCGAGTTTCTCGCGCGGCACGGTGGCGGCCTGCACGCGGCCGCGCCAGCCGGCACGCACCAGCGCACCAATGTCGAGGATCACGACGATGCGGCCATCGCCGAGGATGGTGGCGCCGGATATGCCGCGGATGCCCGAGATCTGCGGACCGACGGGCTTGACCACGATCTCGCGACTGCCGACCAGCTCCTCGGCGACGAGGCCCGTGGAAAGCTCGCCGGCGCGCACCAGCACCACCGGCAGCGTCGGGTCCTGATCCGGCAGCACGCCGGTCTCCATGCCGACGAACACGCCCAGATGCTGGAAGCGGTACTTGAAGCCGCCATACATGTAGGAAGCCGTCTCGCTGGCCAGATGGCGCAGCACTTCGTCGCGCGGCACGCGCACCACACCCTCCACGGTGGGCAGCGGCAGCGCATAGAACTCGTCGGAAATGCGCACGATGAGCGCATGGCTCACGGCCAGCGTGAAGGGCAGGTGAATGATGAAGCGCGAGCCCTGGCCGGCGTGGGTTTCAATGTGCAGCGCGCCGCCGAGCTTCTTCACTTCGGTCGCCACCACGTCCATGCCCACGCCGCGCCCGGCCGCCTGGGTGAGGTTCTCGGCCGTGGAGAAGCCGGGCTCGAGCACCAGCTGCATCGCCTCTTCATCCGACAACGCGTGATTGGCCGCCACCATCCCCAGGGCAATGGCCTTGGCGCGAATGGCTTCGAGATTCATGCCGGCGCCGTCGTCGGCAACATCGATGATGACCTCGGCGCCCTCGCGGCGCAGCACCAGCTTGATCTGCCCGGTCTCCGCCTTGCCCGCGGCGCGGCGCTGTTCGGGTGATTCGATGCCATGCACCACGGCATTGCGCAGCAGATGCTCGAACGGCGGCAACATGCGCTCTAGCACCTGGCGATCGATCTCGCCCGAAGCGCCCTCGACAACGAGTTCGGCCTGCTTGCCGGTGTCGGCCGCGGCCTGGCGCACGATGCGCGACAGGCGCTGCACATGCCGCTGGAACGAAACCATGCGGGTGCGCATGAGCCCGTTCTGCAGCTCGGTGACAGTGCGGCCCTGCTGCTGCAACAGGTTCTGGGCTTCCTGCGTCAGCGTCTCGAGCAACTGCTGGATGCTCGCCACGTCGCTGGCCGTCTCCGCGAGCGCGCGCGAGAACTGCTGGATGGAGGAATAACGGTCCAGTTCCAGCGGATCGAACTCGGTGCGCGGACCGGACTCGGTCTCATGGCGATGCAGGATCTGCGTCTCGGTCTCGATCTCGAGCTTGTTGAGCTGCTCTTTCAGACGTGTGACCGTGCGCGAAAGCTCGGCGAGGTTGAACTCCACCGAACCCATCTGCTGTTCCACGCGCGAGCGGGCGATGCTCACCTCACCGGCCTGATTCAGCAACTGGTTCAGCAGCTCCGCGTCCACGCGCGCCATCTCCACGCGCTCCGGCGGCGGCGCCGGCTCGCGGCCCGGCGGCACCATGGCAGCGGCCATGAGACGGTCGAAGACGGCGGGCCGCTCGGGCGGCATCTGCGGCTGCGGCTGCGGCGTCGCCTCCGGAACGGGAGCATCGACGTACTGCGCCTCGATTGCCGGCGCGAGGTCGGGTTCGGCCGGCGTATCGGCAGCAGGCTGCCCGGCCTCATCGCCAGCAGCAGAATCGCCCACGGCCTGCGAAGCAAAGGCTCCGGGCGGCAGCACTTCCTCTTCAACCACTTCCACGCCGCCGGTGAGCGCGCGCACTTGCGCGACCAGGCCGGTGGCCTGGGATATCGGCTTGCTCGCGGCGAGCAGATCGCGCATGCGCGCCAGCTCATCGAGCGCGCGCTGCAGCGTCTCGCGCGCCGCGGTGCTGGGCGGCACATTGCCCAGTTCGATGGCGATGATCAGCGATTCGAGCTCATGAGACAGATCGCCCATGGAGGCGACACCCGCCATGCGCGCGCCACCCTTGAGGGTATGCAGCGGACGCTTGAGCGCGGCGAATTCCTCGCGGCGCGGCTGATCGAGGCTGATGCCGAGGAACGAAGACTGCGCGGCTTCGAGCAGTTCGGTGGCCTCGTCGCCGAAGATGGAAGCGATCTCGAGATCGTAATCCACATCCGCGGCCGGCCCGGATGACAGCCCGGCGCGCGGCGGCGCCGCGGGGATCTGCGGCTGCAACAGCAGCATTTCGACAGCCGACCCGGAAACGGCTTCGGGATGATCGTGGTTGCCGGTCTCGTCGGCGCCGACGCGCCGGTCCAGATCCGATTCGGCGCGCGCAATGCGCTCGAGCAGCGTCGGATGCGCGAAGAAGAAGCCCGTGGACTCGTCCAGATTCAGGCTCACGCTCTCCAGAGCGCTCATGCAGTCGCCGACCAGCGCGACATCCTCACCGCGGATGCCCACGCTGGCATCGAAGGATTTGCGCAGCCAGTGATTCAGCGGCTCGGCGAGGCGGATGCCATGACGAGCCTCGGCCATGCGCGAACTGCCGGCCAGCGTGTGGCAGGCGCGATACACCGGCTCCGGAACCACCTGCAGGCCAGGCAGCGCGGCCACGCGCGCGATCCAGTCGCGCACCACGGCCACGTGGCTTGCGGTCTCGCGCGAATAAATCTCGGCCAGCGCCGGATCGACCTGTGTTGCCGAGGACGCGGCCACGAGCGGCTCGGGCGCTGGCGCTGACTCCAGTTCCGGCTCCTGCTCCTGCGCTGTGGAATCCTGCGCCACGAACTCCGGCGCAACAGGGGAGACCTCCGCGACGGCAGGCGCCTCCTCCACCATGACGGGCGATTCGCGCACGGGCTCGGGAGCCGGCGCCGCGGGCTGCACGGGCACCGAATCGGCGCTGCGACCCGCCGCCAGTGCATGCGCGCGCGCTGCGATGCCGGTGATGTCCGCCGAGGGCGCAACGCCATTTTCCAGATGCCGGATCAACTGCGGCAGCGTATCCACCGCTTCGCGCAGCGTTGCCAGGATGGCCGGCCCGCGCGCCAGCGTCTTGTCGAGCAGGCGGTTCAGCAGGTTCTCGATGGACCAGGCGAATTCGGCCAGTTCCATGGCGCCGACCACGCGGCCGCTGCCCTTGAGGGTATGGAAAGCGCGCCGCGAGGTGATGAGCGCCGCCTCCTGCGAAGGATCGCGATCCCACACCGGCAACTGCTCGGTGATGCGCGCCACTTCCTCGCGCGCTTCCTCCAGGAACAGCAGGACCAGCTCCGGATCGGCGACCTGCGCCAGCGACGGACGCGCGGGGGCAAGCACCGGCGGCGCCGCGGCAACCGTGGACATCGTCCCCGCATCCGGCAACGTGGGTGCGCGTGCCGTGCCCAGCACCAGAGTCTGGCTCTCACCCTCGACAGGAATCACAGTGGGCACGCCACGCGCCGGCTGCGTATCCACCACGGCAAGCGCGGCCTCGGCGTTGTCCAGCATGTACCAGGGGTCCGAGCGGCCCGCCTGCAGCGTCTCCATGTAGTACTCGACGCTGACGATGGCGTCGGCGAGGCGATCGAGCACCTGCGGCGCAAGGCCCGAACCGCCCGGCTGCATCACCGCGCGCAGATGGCCGGTGATGCGCTCCACGCAGCCCACGGCGCGCGTCTTGCCCAGCACCAGCAGACCCGCCTGGATGCCGCGCATCAGCTCGAGCCAGTTGTCGAAGCCGACCGCATCGAGCGTGCCGCCGACGCTCTGCGAAACATATTCCTTCACGCGCGCCAGGTTCACCACACACTCGCGCAGCACCGCCGACTGCACCGGCTGGAATTCCAGATCCACGGCCGGCTGCTCGGAAGAGCGCTCGCGCGGCAGGATCATGCCCACGAGCTCGTCGTCGAGATGATCCTCCACGCGGATCAACGCCGCGGCGATGTCCACCAGCAGCGATTCGGACGGCCGGTCGCCCGAGCCGATGAGTGTTTCGAGACGGCCGATCTCGCCCTGCACGCGCGCCCGCTGCTCACCGAGGCCGAGCACGCCCAGCGTGTCGCCGATCTTGCGCAGCAGGTCGACCTGCGCCGTCAGCTCTTCCGGCGCCGCGGCGCCGCGGCGCACATAGATGTCGAGGACGTCCTTGATCTTGCCGAGGTCCTCGCGGATGGCTGCCGCCACCGTCTGCATGAGCTTCACCGAGGGAGCGGAAAGGCTTTCCCGCTCCTCCTCGATGCTCTCGTCCACCGGCAGCAGCTCGCCGAGCCGGAAGGAGGACCGCACCGCCTTCACGCGCGGACCGGCTTCGGTCGCACGCGCAACGTAGTAAAGAAGATTGTTCAGCAGCTCGACCGGCGGATTCTGCGCGTAGCGCTCCTCGCCCTCGTCATAGAGCCGCTTGATCTCGCGATCGGCCAGACCCAGCAGACGCTTCACCGACACGCTGCTTTCCAGGCCACGCTCGCGCAGGCCCTCGATCACGGCGCCGACCACCCACCACAGCTGGAACAGGGGCTGCGTGGTGGCGATGCGCTCCAGGCGCGTCGCCACGGTGGCCAGCGTCTCGAGGTGCACATCGATGCGCTCGCCACGTATCCAGCCGATCAGGCCCATCTGGAAGCGCGAGCGCAGACGCCGCGCCCACTGCGCCACCGTCACGCCTTCTTCGCCCGCCTGCGGCGGCGCGGGCTCGGCCTGGCGATCGGACTTGAGATTCAGCAGCAGCAGCGTGCCTTCGGACAGCAGCGGACTGCCGCGCACGGCGCGCATGTCGTTGAGCAGGGGCAGCAGGATCAGCGCCATGTCCCGGCCGCCGGCGAGCACGCGGTCCAGGTACGAAGGCAGCTGCACCATGGCGCGCATCAGCGCATCGAGCGCCTCGGCCTGGTTCTTCTGTTCGCCGACCAGGGTCGCAAGGTAATCCGCGACCTGGTGCATCTCCTCGGCCAGCAACGCCGCGCCGTGGATCTCCATGACGCGCAGCACGCCCTGCACCTGCGCCAGTTCGCTGGCGCAGCGCTGCAGCAGCGCGAGATTCTCCTGCTGCTCGACATAGGCCTCGAGCGCCACGCGCGCTTCGCCCAGCGAGGTGTTGACCTCGCGCGCGACGGCATCGAGCGTCTGGCTTGCGATCTGCGCCTCAGCCATTGGAAGCACCCGATACACGCCGGAAGATGCCGCTGGCCGCGGCCTCGGGATCGGCGACCGCCGGTTTGCGGAACGAACCCGTGGACTCGGGCGTGTCAGGCAGCCGGAAACCGGCCACCGAGCGGCGCTGCGCCGCGGACAGTTCGGCGAGCTTCGCGATGGCCTCGGAAGTATTGCTAGTGGCATCGGCCGTCTGCGTGCTGATCTCGCGCAGCACCTGCATGTTGCGCGCCACGCTCTGGCTCGACTGCGTCTGGTTGCGCGCGCTGGCGGAGATGTTGTGCACCAGGCTCGCGATCTGGTTGGAGACCTGCTCGATCTCTTCCAGCGCCGAGCCCGCGTTCTCGGCCAGCATCGCGCCGCCGACCACGTCGGTGGTGCTGCGCTCCATCGAGACCACGGCGCCGTTGGTGTCCGCCTGGATGGTGCGCACCAGCACATCGATCTGCTTGGTGGCGTTGGTGGCGCGCTCGGCGAGGCGCTGCACCTCGTCGGCCACCACCGCGAAACCGCGGCCGGCCTCGCCGGCCATCGAGGCCTGGATCGAGGCATTGAGCGCCAGGATGTTGGTCTGCTCGGCCAGGTCGTTGATGAGCTCGACGATGTTGCCGATCTCCTGCGAGCTCTCGCCCAGCCGCTTGATGCGCTTGCTGGTCTCCTGGATGGTCTCGCGGATGGTGTTCATGCCGTCGATGGTGCGGCGTACGGCATCGCCGCCCTTGTGGGCGATGTCCACCGAATAACGCGCCACGTCGGCCGCCCTTTCGGCATTGCCCGAAACTTCCTCGATGGAGCCGGCCATGGCCGCGATGGATTCGGTGGCCGAGGCGATCTGGCGCGACTGGGCGCTGGATGACTTGGCCAGGTGGGCCGCCAGCGCCTGCGTCTGGCGCGCGGCGCCGTCGAGGTGGATGGCGGAACTGTTGATGGTCATGACCAGCTTGCGCAGGCTGTCCACGGCCATGTTCACCGAGTCGGCGATGGCACCGGTGATGTCCTCGGTGACGGTGGCCGTGGCGGTGAGGTCGCCTTCACCGATGCCGGCGATCTCGTCCAGCAGGCGCAGGATGGCCTCCTGGTTGCGCTCGTTCTCGCGTGACTGGGCCTCGACGGCCAGGCGCTGCCGGCGCTCCTGCTCCTCGGAGCCCTTCAACGACACGAACAGCAGCACCAGCGGCACGATGGCGGCGAGGCCCAGCAGACCCGCGAGGAGGGCGGCGGTACCCCCCGCGATCATCGCCAGCCCCACGGCGACCAGCACCAGCAGTGCCGTAATCCCGATGAGCATCAGGTTGCGGGTGGTCATGCTTGCGGTATCAGGCTGCGGCATCCAGGAACCCCGGGTTTTCTACGAGTAGGCGCAGGCTGAGCACCGGCCAGGTTTCCGCTCCGCGGCGGAAGGCACCGGCCATGTAGCGCTCGCAGCGCACCAGCGTGGGCGGCGCATTGCCGCTGAACTCTCCATCCGCGAAGCGCCGGAAACCCAGCACTTCGTCCACCATCAGGCCCGCCGGCACCTCGCGGTGGTTGACCACCAGCACCCGCGTGTTGCGGGTCAGCGGCGTCGAGCCACTGCCGAGGAACTGCCGCAGGTCGATGATGGGCAGCAGCGAGCCGCGCACATTGGCGAGGCCCTTGATCCAGGTCTTCGCACCGGGCACACGCGTGAGCTGCGACGGGAAGGGCAGCACTTCACGGGTCTCTTCCCGCGCCACCAGGTACGACTCGCCCGCCATGCGCCAGGCCACGCCCACCCACTCGCGGTCGGCGGCGGCTTCCTCGCCGGGAGCGGCTACGCCTGCGCGGCCGCGGCGGTCCAGCGCTACCAGCAGGTCGAAGGGCTGGTCACGCAGCGATCGAATCAGGGATCCGGAATCCAACTTCGCCCCCTCAAGCTGCGAGCGTGGACTGGGCTTTCTCCACCAGCTTGTCCGGCGTCACCGGCTTGACCATGTAGTCCACCGCGCCCTGCCGCAGGCCCCAGATGCGATCGGTCTCATGGCCCTTGGAGGTGACCATGACGATGGGGATCCGCTGCGTGTCCGGATCATTGACGATGGCGCGCGTGGCCTGGTAGCCGTTCATGCCCGGCATCACGATGTCCATGAAGATGAGGTCGGGGTGCATCTCGCGCGCCAGGCGCACACCCTCCTGGCCGTCGCCGGCCGTGGCGGTGCGGAAGCCGCTGCCCTCGAGCGCCTTTTTCATCACATGCACTTCGGTGGGCGAATCGTCGACGATGAGTATCAGTGCCACGGCCTATCTCCCAATGTGCGTCTCAATCGCACCCAGAAGTTCTTCCTTGGTGAACGGCTTGGTCAGGTAGTGCTCGGAGCCGACGATGCGGCCACGGGCCCGGTCGAACAGGCCGTCCTTGGAAGACAGCATGATGACCGGGATCGAGCGGAACACCTTGTTGTGCTTGATCAGCGCGCAGGTCTGGTAGCCATCCAGGCGCGGCATCATGATGTCGACGAAGACGATGTCCGGCTGGTGGTCGGCGATCTTCGCCAGCGCATCGAACCCGTCGATGGCGGTGAACACCTCGCAACCCTCTTTGGCCAGCAGCGTCTCGGCAGTGCGCCGGATGGTCTTGCTGTCGTCGATGACGAGCACTTTGAGGCCCTTGAGGCTGGTGCTTTCGTCGTTCAATGCCACGGTACTCCCGGCAAGGTTCATAGCGATGGAAACCCGCGTTCTTTTAACATATCGGCCTACCCCTCGCCATGCAACGCTGTTCGCATTCCAGGGGACGATTCTGGCAGTGGGATAACATTGCGCCTTGATGTACGACACGTTCCTGAGAGAAATATGACCATGACCCCGCCGAGCCTCGCCGTGGTGATGGACCCCATCGGGGACATCAAGTACGCAAAGGACACCACCCTGGCCATGCTCCTGGCCGCCCAGGCCCGGGGCTATCGCCTGCACTATCTCACTCAGGGGGACCTTTCCCTGCGCGACGGTGTGGCCTTCGGCCGCGCCCGGCCGCTCACGGTGCACGCCGACCCCGCGGGCTGGTTCACGCTGGGCGAGCCGGCCGACCGGCGGCTCGGAGACTTCGACGTGATCCTCATGCGTAAGGACCCGCCCTTCGACATGGAATTCATCTACACCACCTATGTGCTGGAGCGGGCCGAGCTCGCCGGCGCGCTGGTGGTGAACAGGCCCCAGGGCCTGCGCGACATGAACGAGAAGGTCTACACGGCCTGGTTCCCGGAAATGTGCGCGCCGACCCTCATCACCCGCGACATGGACGACATGGCCGCTTTCGCCGCCGAGCACGGCCGGGTGGTGGCAAAGCCGCTGGATGGCATGGGGGGGCGCTCCATCTTCGTGGTGGACCAGACCGACAAGAACCTGCGCGTGGTGTTCGAAACCCTCACGGACTACGGCAGCCGCTTCGCCATCGTGCAGCGTTACCTGCCGGAGATCGTCACCGGCGGCGATTCCCGGGTGCTGCTGGTGGATGGAGAGCCCGCTCCCCATGCGCTGGCGCGCATGCCCTCGGCCACCGACAACCGCGGCAATCTCGCCGCCGGAGCCACCGGCGTGGTGCGGCCGCTGAACGATCGCGACCGCGAGCTTGCCGCGCGCATCGGCCCGGAACTGGCGCGGCGCGGCATGCTGTTCGTGGGCCTCGACGTGATCGGCGGCTATGTCACCGAGATCAACGTGACCAGCCCCACGGGTGTGCGCGAGATCCACAAGCAGAGCGGCACCGACGTGGCGGCGCTGTTCATCGATGCGCTCGACCGGCACCTCGCGGCCCGCCGCGCCTGTTGAACCGGCCCTGACCATGCCCTCACTGGCCCAGCCTTTCGACCCCCCGGCGCGACCGCTGCGCCGCCGGACCGATCGCGCCAGCGGCCAGGTGACACGCGACCGCATGGCCTCGATGGCCATGCTCGCCGCGCTGCTGCATGGCATCGTCATTCTGGGCATCAGCTTCGCCCCGCCCGGCAAGCCGGACACGGACGCCCGCCCCGGCATGGAAGTGCTGCTGGTCTCCGACGAACTGCCCGAGGAGCGCGACAACCCCGACGCCACCTATCTCTCGCAGCGCACGCAGAGCGGGTCGGGCAACAGTCAGGAACGGCGCGCGGCGGAGATTCCCGCAGCGGGCAAGGAGCGCCCTGTGCCGCCCCCCGCGCCGCAGGGCGAGGTCGCTGGTGATGAGCCGGTGCTCGCCGCAAGCAGCGAGTCGGGACCGGCGCGCATCGTCGCCCTGCCCCTGTCGCTGCCCGAGGCGCAGCCGGAACAGCCGCGCGAGGCCGTCACCGGCGACACCGCGGGCGACGATGAACTGCGGTTGCGTGGCGAACAGCGCGACGAACTCTATGTCACCGCCGACACGCGCGCCTCACGTCTGGCGCCGTACCTGGACTCCTGGCGCCGCCGCGTGGAGCGGGTCGGCACCATCAACTACCCCTCGGTTGCCCAGCGCCGCGGCCTCACCGGCAATCCGGTGATCGAGGTGGCGCTGCACCGCGATGGCCACCTGCAATCCTCCCGCATCGTCAAAAGCAGCGGGCATCCGGAGATCGATGCG
The DNA here is from genome assembly GCA_963205255.1 of Pseudomonadota bacterium. Classification (GTDB taxonomy): domain Bacteria; phylum Pseudomonadota; class Gammaproteobacteria; order Steroidobacterales; family Steroidobacteraceae; genus ZC4RG30. The sequence continues at coordinate 40,763 of CAUJIK010000015.1, read as the reverse complement.
GCCGCGCTCGACATCCTGCGTCTTGCCAGCCCCTTCGACCCGTTCCCGCCGGAACTGGCCCGCGACTACCGCCTGCTGCGCTTCGCCTACGAATGGCAGTTCGTGGGCGGGCGGCTCGCCGAAAGTACGGTATCGCTTCCTTGAGGACCGCGGCGGGCGCCCCCATACTCGGAAATATGACCAAGCCGAGCAATCTGACCAACCAGCTGCTGGTCGCCATGCCCGGATTCGACGACCCGGGCTTCGCCCAGACCGTCACGCTGATCTGCGAGCACGGCGAGAAAGGCGCGCTGGGCATCGTGCTGAACAAGCCGCTGCCCATGCGCCTGTCCGAAGTGCTGTCGCAGATGAAGCTCCCCACGCACAGCGACACCATCGGCGAGAAGCCGGTGCTGCGCGGCGGCCCCGTGCACCAGGACCGCGGCTTCGTGCTGCACCGGCCGGGCGGCAACTGGGATTCCACCCACCGCATCTCCGACAGCATCCAGGTGACCACCAGCCGCGATGTACTGGCGGCGATGGCGCGCGGCGAAGGCCCTGAAGACGCCTTCATCGCACTGGGTTACGCCGGCTGGGAGCCAGGCCAGCTGGAACGCGAGATCCTCGACAACGCCTGGCTCACGCTGCCGATGAACGAATCGATGCTGTTCGACCTGCCCTACGAGGACCGCTGGACCGCCGCCTGGCGTCTGCTGGGCGTGGACGTGAACACGGTGAGTCCCCGGGCCGGGCATGCCTGAAACCCGGCGGCCCCGGGTCGCCCTGGCTTTCGACTTCGGGCTGCGACGCATCGGCATGGCCGCCGGCGACACCCTCACGCGCACCGCCCGCCCCCTGCGCACCGTGGCGGTGCACGACGCCGGCCCGGACTGGATCGCCATCGATCGCGAGGTCGCGGCCCACGCGCCTGACCTGCTGGTCGTGGGGACACCTTATAATGACGACGGCACCCCGACCCGCCTCGCTCCTGCCGTCAATGCCTTCGCCGATTCCCTGGCGCAGCGCTACCGGCTGCAGGTCGAGCGCATGGACGAGCGCTACTCCTCCACCGAAGCGGCGAGCCGCCTGCGGGAGCAGCGCGCGGCCGGCACGCGCAAGCGGGCAGTGCGCAAGGGCGATATCGACAGCGCCGCGGCGGCGATCATCCTCGACAGCTGGCTGGCGCAGAACGACTGAAGAAACGAGGACCGGATGAACTCACAACGGCGGCCCGATGGCAGCCTCAGGCACCTGCTCAGCATCGAGGACCTCACTCGCCCCGAGCTTGAAGCCCTGCTGGAGCGTTCGCAGCACTACGTTCGCCGGCTGGGCGAAGGCGCGCCACACAGCCAGGCGCTCGCCGGCCGCACCGTGGCCAACATGTTCACCGAGCCTTCCACACGCACGCGCGTCTCCTTCGAGCTGGCCGCGAAGCGGCTCGGCGCCGAAGTGGTGAATCTGGAAGTGCAGCTGTCCTCGCGCGTGAAAGGCGAGAGCATCCTCGATACAGTATTCACGCTCGAATCGCTGCATGTGGACATGTTCGTGCTGCGCGATTCGGAAGTGGGCGTGCCCGCCCTGGTGGCGGCGAATGTGGCGCCGCATGTGAGCGTGCTGTCCGCGGGCGAAGCGCATGTGTCGCATCCCACGCAGGGGCTGCTCGATGCGCTCACGGTGCTGCAGCACAAGGGCCGTTGCGACGGGCTGTCCATCGCGATAGTCGGCGACATCCGGCATTCGCGCGTGGCGCGCTCGGCCTGCCAGGCTTTTTCCCTGCTGGGCACACGCGACATACGCCTCATCGCCCCGCCCTCGCTGATGCCCGCGGAAGGCGAGCTCGCGGGCGCCGCGCGCGAGACGGATATCGCCCGCGGCATCTCAGGCTGCGATGTGGTGATGATGCTGCGCATCCAGCGCGAACGTTTCGCCGACACGGCCATTCCCGCGGGCGAAGACTACTTCCGCGAATACGGGCTCACCCGCGAGCGCTTGGGGCTGGCCAAGCCCGACGCCATCGTGATGCACCCGCAGCCCATGAACCGCGGCGTGGAGATCGAATCCGCCGTGGCCGATGGCCCGCAGTCGGTGATCCGCTCGCAGGTGAGCAATGGCGTCGCCGTGCGCATGGCCGTGCTCGAGACCATCGCGCGATGAGCGCGCAGCGTGCCCACCGCGGCACCATATTCGTCGAGGATGCGCGCGTGCTCGCGCACCAGCCCTATGCCGGCCAACAGTACGTGATGCGGCTGGCCGCGCCGGAAACCGCCGCGCGCGCCACGGCCGGCAGCTTCGTGCATCTGACGGTGGACCCTTCGGTTCCCATGCGGCGGCCGCTGTCCATCATGCGCGCGGCGCCCGATGAGGGATGGATCGATCTGCTGTACAAGATCCACGGCGATGGCTTGAAGCATCTGGCAGCGCGGCGCGTGGGCGATACCGTCAACCTGCTCGGTCCCATCGGTCAGGGTTTCCGTGCCGATCCCGCGCGGCCCCGCGCGCTGCTCATCGGCGGCGGCGTGGGCATTCCTCCCATGGTGTTCCTTGCAGAGACGCTGCGGGACCGCGCCGAAGAAGGCTTCAAGCCTTTCGCCATCCTCGGCTCGGAGCTGCCCTTCCCGTTCACGGCGCGGCCATCGACTATCGTTATTCCCGGCATGCCCGATGGCGTGATCGCCGCCATGCCGCTGCTCGACGAATGGGGGGTGCCCAGCCGCCTCACCAGCAAGTCGGGCTTCCCCGGCTGCCACGACGGCTTCGTGACCGACCTCGCGCGACTGTGGCTGGCGCAACTGCCGCCCGCCGCGCTCGCCGAGGTCATGATCTTCACCTGCGGCCCCACGCCCATGCTCAAGGCCGTGGCCCAGCTTGCGCGCGAGTTCGATGTGCCCTGCCAGGTCTCGCTGGAGGAATACATGGCCTGCGCCGTGGGCGGCTGCGCCGGCTGCGCGGTGGAAGTGCAGACGCCCGCGGGCCCCGCGATGAAGCGGGTATGCGTGGATGGGCCAGTTTTCGATGCGCGGGATGTGTTCGCGGGCTGAACGGTCTTATCCGCGCACGACGATCACGCTGAAGCCTTCGAGCTTTGCCCAGCCCGGGTTGGCGGTAACGACGCGCGCAGCGCGCACTTTGGCGAGCGCCAGACAACTGCGATCGCCCAGCGACAATGCAATTGACCTTGTGACGGGGCGCAATGCCGCCGCGAGATTGGCCTGCTCTTCATCGAAGGGAACCACGTCCAGCCCGAACGCGGACAGCTCGCGTGCGATGTCCTGTGGTTCCAGGCCACGCTCAACCAGGCTGGCCCCGATCTCGGACCAGTTGACCGCGCTGACCAAACCCCCGGCCTGCGACAGCAACTCGATTGCACTCTCCGCGCCGGGCTCGGAAAAGATCACGGCCAGCAAAGCGGAAGCGTCGTAGACCGTGCTCATTCGCGCGATGCGGCCTCATGTCGCTCGCGCAGCAATTCGTCCACGGCGGGATCTTCCGGGTCACGCAGGTGGGCGAGCCGCTGCTGCATGCGACGCAGCGCGACCGCGCGACTGACGATGCGCAGCTCCCCATCCACCACGGATATGGACAGTGGTTCTCCCACGCGCAACCCCAGTTCCTGCCGGATGGCGGCCGGAATCAGCACCCGGCCTTCCTTGCCGAGATTGGCGGTATGTTCAGTCATGTCATGAATTGCCATTTCATGGCGGCACCCGCTATTGCCTGCCGGCGCGGCTCTGGAGCAGAACCTGCAACTGAGGCACCAGCTCGAAGATATCGCCCACCAGACCGTAGTCGGCGGATTCGAAGATGGGCGCCTCGCTGTCCGTATTGATGGCAACGATGGTGCGCGCGTCCTTGATGCCCGTCAGGTGCTGGATGGCGCCGGAAATACCCAGCGCGATATACAGATCCGGCGCGATGACCTTACCGGTCTGGCCCACCTGCAACTGGTTCGGTGCATAGCCGGCATCCACGGCGGCGCGCGAAGCCCCCACGGCCGCGCCCAGTGCATCGGCCAGGTCATGAACCAGCTGGAACTTCTCGGCACTGCCCAGCGCGCGCCCGCCGGACACCACACGTCGCGCGGTCTGCAGGTCGGGGCGGCCCTCGGGTGCCTGGGCCTGCGAGATGACGCGGCTGTGAGTCACACCGCGCAGGAAAACGCCGGCCTTTTCCACACTGGCCTGGCCTCCGGCAGGCGCCGCCTCGAAGGAGGCGGTGCGCACCGTACCGACCACGACGGGAGCATCGACCACCTCGACGGTGAGAACGACGTTGCCGGCATAGATGGGTCGCCGGAAGCGCCGCGCGGATTCCACTGCCATGATGTCGCTGACCGCCGGCACGTCCAGCAATGCCGCCACGCGCGGCATCAGGTCCTTGCCAAAGGTGGTGGAAGGCGCGAACACATGCGTGTACTGCAGCGCCTGCGCGGCGATCACCGACGCCAGCGCGGCGGCCAGCGGCATTGCAAAGCCGGGGTCGTCGAAAAGCTGCACACGCTCCACACCGGCCAGGCGTGCGGCCTCTTCGCCCACGCCGGACACATCATGGCCGAAGACGGCCACGGTGATCTGCGCATGCTCCAGCGCCGCGGCACAGCTGAGCGCTTTCGCCGTCGAGGAGTTCAGGTGCCGGCCATCATGTTCGGCAATCAACAGCACCTTGTTCATCAAATCAGCCCCCGGGATTCGAGCGCCGCGACCAGCTCCGCGACATCCTTCACGCGCACGCCGCGGGCACGCGCGGCAGGCGCCTCGTAACGCAGCGCCCGGACGCGCTCGCACGGCACGACGCCCAGCACGGCAGGGTCCAGCATCTCCAGCGGCTTCTTCTTCGCCTTGATGATTTCCGGCAGCTTCACGTAGCGCGGCTCGTTGAGCCGCAGATCGACCGTCACCACTGCCGGCAGATCGACCTCCAGCAATTCCAGACCGGCATCCACCTCACGCGTCACGCGCAGCGCCTGGTCGAGCACTTCCACCTTCGATGCAAAGGTGGCCTGGGGGCGATCCCACAGCGCCGAGAGCATCTGGCCCACCTGGCCGTTGTCGTCATCGATGGCCTGCTTTCCCAGCAGGACCAGGAAGGGTTGCTCGCGCTCCACCAGCTTCAGCAGCAGTTTCGCCGCATCGAGCGGCTCGACGGGGACATCGGTGGCCACCAGCAGCGCACGATCGGCGCCCATGGCCAGTGCCGTGCGCAGTTGCGCCTGGACATCCGCGGGACCGATCGAGACCACCACCACCTCGTCGGCGGCGCCGCGCTCCTTCAGGCGCAGCGCCTCCTCGAGGGCGATCTCGTCGAAGGGATTGATGCCGAGCTTGACTCCATCGGTGACGACGCCGGTGTTGTCGGGTTTCACCCGGACACGGACGTTGTAGTCCACTACACGTTTGATGCCGACGAGAATGCGCTTCATGCTGCGGAGGAACGTGCCTTATAATTATGGACAGTAATCATTATACACAATACCCCATGAACACCCAAAGCCACTACGCTCCCCCGCTGGCCGACATGGCCTTCGTCGTCGAACACTGGTTGAACGCGCCCGCGGACTGGCAGCGCATGAGCGCGTTCGACACGCTCAACGCCGAAACCGCGCGCATGGTCTGTGAGGCCGCGGGCGAATTCTGCGCCGGGCAGCTGGCGCCGCTGAACAGCGGCGGGGACCTGCAAGGGTGCACGCTTCAGGACGGCCAGGTCCGCACGCCCGACGGGTTCGCCGCCGCCTATCGCGCCTATGTGGACGCAGGCTGGCCGGCTCTCGCCTGCGACAGCGCCATTGGGGGGCAGGGTCTGCCGGGCCTGCTGGATGCGACGCTCAACGAGATGATCGTCAGCAGCAACCACGCCTGGGCCATGTACCTGGGCATTCTGCACGGTGCCTGCATCTGCCTGCAGGCGCACGCCAGCGACGAGCTCAAGACCACGTACCTGCCGCATCTGGTCAGCGGCGAGTGGCTCGCCACCATGTGCCTGACCGAACCGCAGGCAGGCAGCGACCTGAGCCTCATACGCACCCAGGCCCAGGCCGCGGACGATGGCGGCTACCGCATCAGCGGCAACAAGATCTTCATCTCCGGTGGCGAACAGGATCTGACCGAGAATATCGTTCACCTGGTACTGGCCCGCCTGCCCGATGCGCCGCCGGGCACCAGGGGAATTTCGCTGTTCCTCGTACCCAAGCTGATTCCGCAGGCCGACGGCAGTTTCCTGCCCAATGCCGTGTACTGCGACGGCATCGAGAAGAAAATGGGCATCAAGGGCAGTGCCACCTGCGCGATGCGCTTCGAGAACGCGCAAGGCTGGCTCATCGGCCAGCCACACCGCGGACTGGCCGCCATGTTCGTGATGATGAACTCGGCCCGCCTGCATGTCGGGTTGCAGGGGCTGGGCCATGCCGAGGCGGCTCACCAGCTGGCGCTGGCCTACGCCAGCGAACGCCGGCAGATGCGCGCCCTGGTGCGCCCCGAAAGCACGGCAGCCGCAGACCCCATCCTCTGTCATGCACCGGTGCGCCGCATCATCCTCGATCTGCGCGTGTGGACTGAAGGCATGCGCGCGCTGGGCTACTGGTGCGCTCATGTGCTGGACATGGCCGCGCATGCGCCCGACGCCGGCGAACGCCAGAGCGCCCAGGAGCTGGCCCCGCTGCTTACACCCGTGATCAAATCGTTCTTCACCGAGCGCGGCTTCGAACTCTGCAGCGATGCCCTGCAGGTCTTCGGCGGCTACGGTTACGTGCACGAATATCACATCGAACAGGCCGTGCGCGACAGCCGCATCGCGATGATCTACGAGGGCACGAACCAGATCCAGGCGCTGGACTTGCTGCAGCGTAAAGTGCTGGCGAAGGGAGCCGGGCTGGCGCCGCTGCTGGACGCATTCCGTGGCGAGGCGGCCATCACCTCGGAACACAGCGCAGCCCTGCGGGACTGGTGCGATCGGCTGGAAGTCGCAACCCAATCACTGGCATCCGATGCCGCGAACGATGCAGAACTGCCGGCCCGCGCCGCCGAAGACTACCTGCGTCTGGTCGGCACTGTGGCGCTGGCGTTTGCCTGGTGCCGCTCGGCGCGCGTGGCCGACGATGCCTTCGCGCACAAACGCGAGAGCGCCCGCTATTTCTTCGACCATGTACTATTGAGCGCCGAACACTGGCTGCGGCGTGTGCAGGCGGCCCGCCATGTCTACTGACCCCGAAATCGAATCATCGAACCTCTCACAATTTCTGGGCTTCCGCCTCACGAGAGTCAAGATCCGGGTGCACAAGGTGCTGCTCGCCCGCCTGGCTCCGTATGAGCTGAGCTCCATGGAATTTTCCGTGCTGATGCTCGCCGGCAGCAATCCGGGCGCCTACCTGCGCCAGCTCAGCTCGGCTCTCGATGTCTCACCGCCGAATCTCGTGTCGGTGGTCGAGCGCATGGTGCGGCGGAACCTGCTGGTCCGCTTGCCTGGCACGCAGGACCGGCGCCTCCAGGAGCTGCACCTGACCGAAACAGGTCAGGCGCTGCTGAAGCAGGCAAAGGCCGACGTGGAACGCTTCGAGAACGCGCTGGAGCAATCGCTTACCGCCGTCGAACGGCGGCATATCGATTCCGCATTGCGCAAGCTGGCCGCGTTCCAGTTAGACGGCTGAAGCAGCCTCACCCGGCCGGCGGGCCAGGCCGCGCATCAGCCGGCATCGGGAACATTTTCTGCGTGCAGACGTGCCAGCCGAGATCCCCATTGGGAACCAGATTGAACGTCAATCGCGTGGTCCACGGCGCGGAGTAGTTCTCGGGATCCTCGATCGTGATCTCGGCGACCATGGTCGACTTGCCGGAGCGCGTGAGCCGCTCAGTGACCTTGAGTTGCTCGGAGTGCGGCAGGCCCGCCTCATCCAGCCATGTCCTGCCGTTGAAGCCGCCCGTCTCGATGACCAATGTGCCATTGTCCCAACGACCGACCGACATCCCCTGCCATGTGGGATCCTCGAATGCCACCGGCTCATCGAGATACACGTGGCGCACCAGGTGCTGGAATTCGTGGACCAGCGTCACCTTGAGGGGCGTCTGCACGAGCATGAACGGCCGCATCTGGTACATGGAACGGGGCGTTCCGGCGGGTTGGCACAATTCCACCGGATCACCGCCCTTGAGCGGATCGCCGCTGCCGCGGGCATCGACCCTGCTGCGGTAGATTGCCGCCGCTTCGGGCAGCAGCGGAGGGAGTTGACCCTCCACGGTGCGCAACGTGGAGATGTAGCGCTGCGGTTTCCACACGCCGCGCAGATCACCCTCCTCCGCGGCTCCGGCAGCTCCCAGCAGGCACGTGAATGCGGCAACACCCAGGACCAGCGAACCCATAGTACGCATGAAGCACCCGCTCAATTGAGAATCGTGATGAATTTGCCGTCCGGGCCCGGCACATTGCGATTGTTTTCCTCGCAGACGTATTCCGCGGGGCGCTGATTTCCCACGTACCGGAATACGCGGCGGGATGTCCACGGCGCGTTGTAGGCCGTCGGATCGATGATCGTGAAGGTATTCTCCAGCTGATCACCGTCGCGACGGATGCGCTCGATCAGGCGCGTGTGATCCGTCATCATCGTGCCGCGCTCATCGACCTGCCCCATGCGCGACAGGCCCGCCGTCTCGACCACCAGCGTATCCCCCTCCCAGCGACCCACTGAGTAGCCGCGGATGTTGTGCTCGAGCTTGCTGGGCATCTTCTCGTTCATGTGAATGACGCGCCAGACATGCTGGGATTCGTACATCCACAGGATCTTTCCCTCGATCTGGATGATTTCGGTCAGATAGCCGGCCGTGAAGATGCGGGGCACGCCGCTGCCGTAGCAGGCGCCAGTAGGATCCCAGCGCGTCACGCCGCGAACCTCATCTTCCGCCCGATCGCGGAACACCTTCTCGGCCCACGGCTTCCACGGCGGATCACCACCGCCAACGGGCGTGATGCGCAGCCCGCCGCCGGCCACCTGCCAGACGCCCGAGATATTCGGTTCGGATGCTGGCACCCGCGAATCCCGCAGGCGCACGTCGCCGGCCGGCGCCGGAGGTGCCGCCGAGACCGTGCCGGCAAGACTCATGACGACAAGAGAAGAGGCGGCAACAAAACCATAGATCAGCTGGCATTTCACTTCTGTATTCTCCACGGCCGACAGCCTGTACGGGCAGCGCACAAGATCATGCTCTTCCCCTGCATCGGGGGAAGAGCATGATCCCCATGCCTTCAGAAACGATAGTTGGCCTGCAAGCCCACGGAACGCGGCTTCTGGTAGGACTGCCCCACGAAGGGATTGAACAGTGAGTACACCGTGCAGTCCACTCCGCCCGTCGCCGCATTGCAGCCGCCCCGGCCAATGCCGGAATTGCCGACCTTGTCGCGGCTGTTGAGGAGGTTGGTCGCGTAGACGTTCAGATTCCAGCGGTCGATGTCGATGCCCAGACGCGCATTGACCTGGTCCGTGGCGTCGACATTCCGGGTGTACGGATTGTAGTTGCCGGTGCCGAAGCTCGACCCCTGCAGGTAGCTGCCGGTGTACAGATAGTCCAGACGCGCATAGGCGCGCTGGCTGAACGCATTGAAGTCATAGCGCAGCCCGGCATTGGCCTGCAGGTCCGGCACGCCCAGCGGATCACCCTTGTTGAAGGTGACGGCTCGATTGACGCCCGCCACGGTGGGCTGGGGGCCGAGCACCGCCTCGCTGTATTTCGCATCGATCGTGCTGACCGAGAGACTGACGGTGAGCGGATTCACCGGACGGTAGTCCAGCTGCACGTCGAAGCCCCTGCTGCGGGCCTTGCCGCCGTTCTGATTCCAGTTCTGTCCGCAGCCCTGCGCGGAAGTCGTGACCTGGATGTCTTCCCAGTCGATCTGGTAGACGGCGATGTTCAGCTGCATCCGGTTGTCGAGCAGGCGCAGCTTGCCTCCCAGCTCGTAGCTCATGACCGTATCAGGGCCATATTGCCGCGGGATGTCGTCCACCGTCAGACCGAACTGCGCCAGGCCCGCGGTGCAGACCTGCGGATTCAGCGGCACGTTGACGCCACCGGCGCGGAAACCCTCGGCCGCGGTCGCATACATCAGCTTGCCGACCACAGGCTCCCACTGCAGGCTGAGCTTCGGCGTCACGGGCTTGTCCTTGCCCTTGCCCTCGACATAGGCGAAAGGCGCGTTGACATCAGCACGGGCGGAAAGCTGCCCGTAGTTCGCCTGCGTGAAATCCAGTTCCACCTGGGAGACACGCACACCGGCGGTCACCTTCAGTGTGTTCGTCAGGGCAAACGTGCCTTCACCGAAGAGCGCGTACTCGGTGTCCACCAGTCCCGCATCCAGTACGGAGACGTAGCCACCCGGATTCGGGATGCTGTAGCGCTGCGTGCTGGTGAGCCCGTAGAGCGCGAGGTCGGCGGCGTCGTAGTCACCGGTGATGATGTAGTCGATGTTGGTGCGCAGGCGCGAATAGAATGCACCGGCCACCCAGCTCAGGCGCCCACCGTCCGCGGGCGAGGACAGACGAAACTCCTGTTCGAAGCCGTTGCGCTTGTTCTGGCTTATGAAACGACCCGCATAGACGGGCACCGGGCGAAACAGCGGGAACTGCGTGCGCCCGGGGTTCTCCAGCGTGGTCTGCACCCGGCTCACATCATGACCTTCACCGCCGTCGCCGGTGGTCTTGTCCATGACGAGCGACGAGATGGATTTGAAGCTGATGTTTCCGAACGCCACATCGAACGTCAGGCTCGGAATGCTGGTCGTCGTCCGGCCCATGCCATAGACACCATCAAAGGGCGCCAGTGACTCGTCCTTGCCGAGATAGTCGAAAGGCCCGTAGGTCTCCGCAGCCCGTCTGTGCGTGATGACGGGCGACGTGCAGGGCACGGCGGCAGGCGCGGTTCTCGCTGTCGGCAGGCGCGTGCTGGTGTTGTAGCAGGTTTCCGGAGTGGTATACGTCTGCCCCGCGCTCGCGCGGCTGCCATCCGGCGCATAGATATCCGTCTGTGATCCGGGGCCACCGCTGGTGCGATAGTCGGATTGGTAGTACGCCAGCGTAGCCAGCGCATCGTCGCCCAGACGCTTGGCCAACGCGCCACGAATGGCCCACTGGCGCACATCGTTGGCGTCCTTGCGATCGATGCGTCCACCGTTGTAGACATCGCGGGTATCAATCCAGCCGCCCGTGTTGCGGGCGACGGCGCTGACACGCATGCCCAGGCTGTTCTCGACCAGTGGTCCGCCAACAGCCGCGCCAAGCTCCGTGGAGGGCGCGCCATTCTGGGTATAGGAGGTCTCGGCGCGCATTACCCCGGACCAGTCAGTGAGGCTGGGTTCCGGCGTGATGAAGCGGATGGTTCCGCCCTGGGAGGAGCCGCCGTACAGCGTACCCTGCGGACCCTTCAGCACTTCCACGCGCTGCAGGTCGAACAGCAGCGGCAGCGGTGCGCCATTGTTCTGGCTGACGCCAGGGTTGTTGCGCTTGGTAAGGGAAGTGTCGTCCAGATACACGCCGGTGGTCGCGGCGCCGGTGGTGGCCACGATGCCGCGGATCGCAAAGGTGCCGACGCCCGCAGTCTGGTTGACCAGCGTCAAGGCCGGGACAACCTGGGTCAGATCGGCCGCGGTCTTGATGCCGATTTCATCGAGCGCCGTCTGCGTAACCGCCGCAATCGACATCGGAACGCGGTTTGCTGTCTCCTGCTGTCGTGTGGCGGTGACCTGCACCTCCGCAAGACTACCGTCGTCTTCGGCCGCGAAAGCCAGGCCCGCCGTTGTCAGCAGTGCCACACCGGCAACGCAGGTTCTCGGAACCACACCTTTGTGCTTCTTGAGCTTTTTCATCATGCCCCCCTTACTTGTTTTTCAGAAATGTCCGTCTCAACACCGGGTCGAGCAGCGTTTCAGCGCAGATATGCTCCTGAAGCACTGTGCCGTCCGCCCGTCGATAGGTAGCGCGCGTCTGCCACGGCGCCGTGTAGTTCTCCGGATCGTCGATGGTGACCAGGATCTCGAGCGTGTCGCCCACGAGACGGGCGCGCTCGGTGATGCGCGCATTGGCCGATTGCGGCAGCCCCGTGGCGTCCAGCCACAGCCCGTCGTGGAAGCCGATGGTCTCCACGACCAGGGTTGCGCCGTCCCAGCGCCCGGCGGCAGTGCCGCCCCACAGCGGCTCGAGCTCTTCCGCCGGCGGCAGCGGCTCATTGAGATACACGTGCCGCAGCACGTGCTGGAATTCGTGGACGAACGTGATCTTGCGCGGCGTCTGCAGAACCATCAGAGGTCGGTTCTGGAACAGTATGCGAGGCGTGCCGGGACGCAGGCACTGGCGCACCGGATCCTCCGTGCGGGCGACCTTGCGCCGCTGCTCGTGCAGCGAACGGCCCTCCGCGTTCAGCGGCGGCGCCTTGCCGTCCACGGTGCGCAAACTCGCACCGAAGTTGCGGACCGGCTTCCAGGTACCGGCCAGTTGCGCGGGCGGCTCCGCCGCGCCGACCTGTGCAAAGGAACTTCCGCCGATCAGGACGGCAGCGACCAGACAGCGCAGCAGCATCACAGGCGCCTCAGCTCGCCCTTGGCATCGGGCGCGTTGCGGTTGTTTTCCTCACACACGTACTCGAACAGACGCACGTCCGGCCGCCACTTGAAGGTGCGCACCGCCGTCCAGGGCTTGGTGAAGGCCTTGGGATCATCGATGGTGAAAACCGTCTCGAGCGTCTCGGCATCCACCTTGCGGATACGCTCGGTGACGCGCAGTGCGTCCGAGTGCATGGTGCCCGCCTCGTCGATCTGTGTGATCTGCGTCAGGCCGATGGTGTCGACAACGAGCGTGTCGCCTTCCCAATGACCGATTGAATGGCCCATGTACGAGGGCTTCACCTTCTTCGGGTGCTTGCCGTTCATGTGAATGACGCGGAACAGATGATGCGTCTCGTACAGGAACACCGTCGCATCCGGCGTCTGCACGATCTCGAGTGGATAAGGAGCGGCGATCAGCCGCGGCATGCCGCTGGGCAGACAGGCGGCGGTGGGATCCAGCAGCGGCGCGCCCGCCTTTTCGGCGTCGGCGCGACGGTCGAACTCCGCTTTCGACCACGGCTGCCAGGGCGTTTCCGACCCGTCCATGGGGCGGATGCGACGGTCGTAGCCGCGCATGAACCAGACACCGGAAATGTCGGGCACGGAGGCGGCCACGCGCACATCACGATTTCCGTGGGCGTCCGGCGTTGCGGCCAGCACCAGGACATTCGCCAGACAGCCAACAAGCACGGCAATTACCTGCCTGTGCAGACACATCAGTGCCGACATGCCACCCCCAATTGACGTTTCCAGTTCTTGTGGATCAGATATAATTTAATATAAAATGATAGTCAACAATAATGATTGTTGATGATAATTATTTTTGCTGAGGCCGGCTCAGGGACAGCCGGCATGTGCGTGTTGGGGGGCGTCAATTCTGGCGCAGATATCGGATGAACCAGGAGAACCGGAAAATGTTGCGCAAACTAGGCCTGCTTGGAGCAACGCTGGCTTTGGCCGCCACGGTCCAAGCCCATCATTCCTTCGCGATGTTCGACAACTCGAAGGAACAGACGATCGAGGGCGAGGTGAAGGAGTTCCAGTGGACGAACCCTCACATCTGGATCCAGATCAACGTCCCCGGCGCGGACGGCAAGATCGTGGAGTACAGCATCGAGGGCGGCAGCCCCAATGGGCTGCGCCGTCAGGGCTGGAGCAGGACCACGCTGAAGCCCGGCGACAAGATCGTGATGACGATGCATCCGCTGAAGGATGGTTCGCCCGGCGGCAGCTTCGTGCGCGCCACGGTCAACGGCGAGCCACTGATCCGTAACTCCGGCAACTAGCCGCGGCGACGGAGTCGACTGAAGATGCCCGACCGCGCGCAAGGCGCGGCCGGGCATCTCGTCAGTCGTAGGTGATCGTGTAGATGATGTCCACGGCGCTGGCCTTTCCAGTCTGGCCGCGCACCGTGAAGCGCCGCGTGATGTCGTAGAAGACATAGAGCGTGCTGGCGGCGCCCGAAAGCCCGGCTTCGTAGGTGACGTAAAGCTGGTCGGAAACGCGCTTGCCGATCGACACGCTGGAATCGCCCAGACCCAGCTCGTCCAGCCCCAGGCCTCCAGCCAGGCTGCTGCCCACGCCACCGGCCAGGAGGCCCAGCGCGGCCTGCTGCATCGAAGCGCCCTCCGCGCCCGTGGTGGCCGCGGCACGGCCCAGCACCACCCATGAGAGCTTCTCGGACTCGGGCATGTCCGGCTCCGAATACAGCAGCACGCGCGGCGCGCTCAATGTGCCGGTGACGCGCACACCGGCGCGCACGGCGATCTCCGGGCGTATGGCCAGAAGGTTCAGCGACGGATTGGAATAAGGCCCGTTGAACAGCACCACGCCGGTTTCCACGTTCAGCGCCTGCCCCCAGGCACGGAAGCGGCCCGCATCGGTGCGCACCTCGCCGACGACACGGAACGGATCATTGCCGCTCGCGGCGCTGCTCACCGTCAGCTCGCCTTCCAGGCGCGTGGTGATGCCATGGCCCTGCAGCGCAAGATCGTGCCCCAGGTCGAGCCGGATTTCCAGATCCATGGGCCTTGCGGTCTGGAGCTCGCCGCGCGCCCCGGAGGCAGCGCCGCCCTCCAGATCACTGTCGCGCACCACGACCACGTCATCACCCAGGGTGGGCGCGCCGGCTTCCGGCAGCATGATGGCCGCGCGATCCACCACGAGATCGCCGCGCACCGTCAGCTTCCCCTGCTGCAATCCGGCAGAGAGATCGCCACTCAGGCTCAGCTGACGATCATTGCGCACCAGCACCTGCATCTTCTGCAGGCTGGCGCTGAGATCCAGGGCGATGCCGGACTCGCCGGATTGCGCCTCTTCCACACCACTCCAGTCGATGCTGCCGCGAGCCGTCATGTGGCCGCGTTCGGAAGGCGGCTGCGTGCGGTTGCCGGAAAGGCCGCGCACATAAGCCTCGCTGCCGGTGCCGCCCTGCAAGGTGAGTTCGGCGATCTCGAACCGTTGACCCTGCAAGGTGCCGCGCAGCACGCCGTCGTGCAGATCAACGCCGTCGAGCACCGAACGGATATTGAGACCGCTGCCTTCGACACCGCCCTGCAGCTGCGGCGACTGCACAGTGCCGGCGAGCTGGATATCGGCGCCGAGCGCGCCCTGCACGCGCCAGCCCGGAGGAGCGAAGAATCCCCACAGGCCCAGGTCCTGCAGATGCGCGCGCAGACCGCCAGACAACGGCGCGGTGTCCGCCAGTCTCCAGCCACCGGCTTGCCGCGTCAGCTCGGTGCGCACATCGGCGGTGATCACGCCGGCACGCTCGGTATTCCAGTCCAGGGACAGCGCCACGTCATCGCCTTCGGACCGCACCTTCACATCCAGCGCGCGGATGCCCGCGGCAACGCCTTCGCGGCGCACGCGTTCGCCGGCCCGCACCGCATCACCGGCAGCCGGATCGATGTCGGGCTGGCCCAGCCACAGATCGCCGCTGTCGCGCTTCAGATGCGCGTGCACATCCAGGCGATCGGTCATCTGTACATTCCATTCGCCGCTCATCACAAGGTCGGTGTAGAGCCCGGCTTCGGCCAGCGGCGCCTTGTTCATCGGCGCCAGCAGCGCATCCAGCCATCCCGGGCGCAGGCCGCTCAACGTGCCGCTGGTGCGCAGCCGCGATGCGCCATCCACCGCACGCTGCCAGTGGAGCGGCTGCCAGGCCAGCTCCAGCGCGTCCCCAGCGGGAGAAACACTGCCCGGCGGAATCAGCCTGGCCTGACCGGCGCTGGCGTCGAGCTCGAAGGTTTCTCCAGGGCGCGCATTGAGCTGAAGCCCTTCGCTGACACTCAGCTGCCACGGCCCCGACTGGCCGGGAAGCGCCGCGGATGCCGCCAGTCGCACGACACCCACATTCCACAGCGGCGGGCCCGCCGTGCCCGCGACCTGCTTCGACAGCAGATGCATGTCGAGCAATGCACGCGTGTCGGCGGCGCGCAGATCGCCATCGACCACCAGATCCGCCGCCGCCGGATTGCCCCGCAGCGTGACATCGAGACGATCGGCGCCGAAGCTCTGCGCCGGCTGGCCTGCCTGCGCCGAAGGCAGCTCGAGCCGCAGCGACTGCAACTGCGCGTTGACGTCGACATGCAGCTGGGGCTGGTCGGCTGGACGAGTGACGGCGTCCATCCACTGCCGCCAGCCGCCCTGCCATGCGGCACTCAGGCTGGCGCTGCCGCGCGCCTGAAGATCATCCAGCCGCCCGCCCATCAGCGGCAGGCCGCGCAGCCAGGAAACCACCTGCTGGGCCGACGCCAGCCGCAGCGACAGATTCCCGCCGCCCGAGCGCGCCTGCATGCTGGCATCCGCGTCCATCGTCATGCCCGGCGCCGTGGCCGCGAGGCGCCCCTGGATCGCATCGAATTCCGGCAGCGCCGCTTCGATGTTCTCGCCATCGACTTGCGCGCCGAAGGCATCCAGATGCAGCCGCTCCACGGCCAGCCGCGACGGCGACCACGAGCCCTTTGCCCTCAGGGCGCGGATCTCCCATGAGCCTCGCGCCGCCGCCGCGCCCGCGCTGCTGCTCATGTCGGCATCGAAAGCCAGCCCCTCGCGCAGATCACCGCGCGCCGTCAATGTGCCGGACAGCGCGGAATCCGCGCTGGCGGCAAGCCGTCCGTGAATCTGTCGCAAAGGCAGCTGTCGCAACTCGCCGCGCACATCGAGCGACTGCGACCCAGGCTGGAATTCGCCCTGCAACTGCGCCCGCCCCGCTCCCATCTGCAGTTGCAGCAACTGCGCCTGCCAGCGCGCGGCCGTGAACCGGGCTTCGGCCAGCAGACGCTCCAGCGGCAGACGATCGCGATCCAGCGGACCGGCCGCGGCATTGGCGACATCGGTGCGCAGTTGCCAGCCCTCCTCCGCGGCCAGCGGCGCGATGGAAGCCTCGCCGCCGAGCGCGGTGCGCGGCAGGCCCTGCATCCATGGCCACAGGTCGAGCTCCCGCAGCATCACGCTCAAGGTGGATTGTGTGGGCTGGCGCAGTGACACATTCCCTGCAAGCGACACCCGACCCTCGGGAGAACCCGCCATCACGGCCTCTGCCTGCCGCACAGCGAGCTGCATATCCGACAGGCGCGCCTGCGCCGTGACGGTGCGCAGCGGCATGCGCTGACGTTCCCAGGTGCCGGCCTCCTCGTTGGCGAATTCCAGCATCACGTCCCACGCATCGATGCCACCGGCAACCGGCCGCATATTGGCGCGGCCACCGAACGCAGTGATGGGCGCCGCGCTGTGGAAGGCATGCGCATCGAGAGCAGTGGCCTCGAGCTCCAGCCGCTGCAAGGGCTGCGCGCGCCAGGGATGCACCGTTGCCTCGGCATGCAGCCGCGCCGGGGAATCACCCTGCTGCTCCTGCGCCTCGAGCCTCGCATCGAGCCTTGCCGCATCGCCACCGGCGAGGCCGCCGTTCACAGTGAGGTGCGCATCCATGGCCAGCGGCGCCTGCGCCACGAGATTGCGCAGCGAGGCGTGAATCTCTCCCGCCACGGTGAGTTCCGTGGCATGCAGCAGCCATTGCGCCCGCAGGCTGCTCTGGCCATGCCGCAGACTGCGCAGCATCAATGCATGCTGCGCGCCGTCGTAGGCGAAGCCCGCGGCAATGCGCTCGATGAGCTGGCTACCCGCAAGACCTGCCGCATCCACGGTATCCACCTGCAGACGGTCGACGGCCAACGGCAGCGTCACGCGCAGCGGCAATGACAACTGCCGCGGCATGACGAAAGGCTTCGCATCCGGCTCTTGCGGTTGCGGCAAGAGACACAGATGCACATTGCCGGCATGCAGCATCCGCACCTGAAGTTCGCCACCAGCCAGCCGCCACAGCGACCAGCTCAGTCGCAGATCATCGATGGCGAGCGTCGTGCCCGGGCGGCTCCATTGCAGATGCCCAACATGGCCGCCACGGCTGATGGACCCGCTGACATCGCGGTATTCGAGCCGCTGCTCCGGCGGCAGGAAGCGCTGCGCCAACCCCAGCGCACGCGCCAGCGAACCTTCGGTGGACGCCCACCAGGCCAGCCCCGCCAGCAGCACCAGCAACACCGCCAGCGCGACCAGCAGCCCGCGCAGCAGACGCCGACCGAACAGGCGCGGCGGCGGCTGGGAGACGGATGTTGTGGTGGCTTGATCCATGGCGTTCAGAACTGGAAGCCCATGCGCAGATGCAGGCGCACCTGCCGGTCCTGCAGGCCATAGGCCACATCCAGCTGCAACGGCCCGACCGGGCTGCTCCAGCGCATGCCGGTGCCGACGCCGGTATACAGCTTGTACTGGCTCAGGGTGTCGGTTGCCGTGCCCACATCGACGAAAGTGGTGTGCTCGAAGCTCGCGGCATCACCGAACAGCTTCACCGGGCGCTGCCACTCCACACTGCCCGATCCCATGTAACGGGCTCCGTAGATGCTGCCGTCGTCGAGACGCGTGCCGATGCTCTGGTAGCCATAGCCACGCACCGTGGTGTCGCCGCCGGTGAGAAACAGCAGTCGCACCGGAATGTTCACACCGGCGGCCGCATGGATCGCGCCCAGGTCCGCACGCAGCGCCAGGCGGTTGCGCCGGCCCGCCTCATTGCTGCCACCGAAAGGCCAGAAGCGCAGCGCGCGCGCGCTGAAACGCAGGAAGGGCTCCTGGCGCGGCGACAAAGTGAAGCCCAGCCCGGCCTCCGCGGCGAGGCCGTATCCCGAAGCGGGATTGGTACGGTCGTTGAAGTAGCGGCCGGTCCACGCATAGTTGCCGAGGATCGAAGAGCTGCCGCCCGGCGCGCCACTGCCCTCGGTGGTGCCCAGGTCGTACTGCACATAGTAACGACGGTCGATGTGCTCGCCCGACTTCATGCGCCCGCCCGTGAGCGACACGCTGCGGGCGCGAAAATCACCGTAGTCGGAACGCTCCAGTGCGGCGCCCGTATACCAGGCCCAGCCGGCGGATCCGGGCATGGCGGTCCAGCGGGTGGCCAGCGACTGCGTGCTGGTGCCCAGCGCGATCTGGTTGAGCGCGCGCCAGCCGAAAGGCCACATCTTGTTGTGCGTGTGATCCACCGACGCGCGCGGGCCGGTGTCGGTGCTGAACCCCAGACCGAACACCACCTTCTGGTATTGCGCCTCGCGCAGCTGCGCGATCACGGTGGCGTGATCCGGATCGGCCTCGTCCGGATCGAGCATCAGGAACGCCGAATCGAAATAGCCGCTGCTGACCAGCCGCTGCTGCGCATCCAGCAACGAGCTCTCGCTGTAATCGCGACCGGTGGGAATGCGCGCGATGTTGCGGATGCCCGCGGCGTCGTAACGCTCAACGCCGCGCAGATCCAGCGCGCCGAAGCGGTAGGCGGGGCCGGCGTCATAGGTGATGCGCAGATCGGCAAGCAGCGTGTCCGCATTGACGCGGGCCTGGCTGTCGGCGATGCGGGCCACGGGGTAGCGGTCGCGCTGCAGCGTGCGCAGTCCGCCGGCCTTGGCGGCATCCCATGCCTCCTGGGTGAAAGGCCTGCCCTCGCGCAACAGCCAGCCCTCGCGGATGACACGGCGCAGTTCTTCGGTCCGCGGATCGCTCGCCATGGGCTGGGCGAAACCGATCTCATGACCGGCCACTTT
This sequence comes from Pseudomonadota bacterium, assembly GCA_963205255.1. Classification (GTDB taxonomy): domain Bacteria; phylum Pseudomonadota; class Gammaproteobacteria; order Steroidobacterales; family Steroidobacteraceae; genus ZC4RG30. Next base: position 21,123 of record CAUJIK010000015.1, on the reverse strand, counting down.
CGCGACCTCGCCAGGCTCGACCTCGACGACAACGCGCAGCGGCGTATCGGCGCCTTCCTGCGGCTGCTCCATGCGCACATCGAGCCGCGGCTGGAAGTAGCCCAGTGCGGCAAGCAGGTCGCGCGCGTTGGTCTCGGCCTCGCCCATCAGGCGGCGCAGTTCGCTGGCCTGCAGATCGGGAAAGCTCCTGAAACGCCGGATGTCCATGTGCTGCCGCAGATGGCTCGCGATGCGGCGATCCTCGCTGACGATCCGCACCTGAAAGGAAAGAGGAGCGGCCTCGCCCTCGACCTGCTCCTGCTCACCTTCCTCGCCACGGCTGCCCAGCGTGCCGCAGGCCTGCAGGCAGGCCATCGCGCCCAGCAGCAGCAGACGCTTCATCAGGAAGCCGCCCGGCGCCCGATGGCGCGCAGACAATCGCGCAGCTCGCTGCGCGCGAAATCGGTGAAGGGACCACGACCACCGGTGGCGCGATGCTCCCAGGGCGCGCGCGCCGGCGCCGAGCGCGGCTGCCACAACCCCCGGCCCGAACGCCGGGCTTCATGTTCCAGCCGGCACAGCTCCCGTTCCTCGCGCCGCATGTAACGCCGGTACGCCCAGGCATGGCCCTCGCGCACCAGTTCGCTGTTCATGTTCACATCGGCGACATAGATGATCGCCACCAGCCGGTCGTACTGATCCTGGGAAACCGGCTTCAGCAGCACGTCGCGATCCTGCAGGCGCCGGGCGAGAAAGCCCGTGGCTTCGGCACCGCCGGGCTGATCGCGCTCCGGCGCATCGATGCCCTGCAACCGCACACGGATGCGGCCGCTGTCGAGCCGCACATCGACCGTATCGCCATCTATGACCCTGAGCACGCGTCCGGCCAGCAACGCAGACCCGGCGGCATGCGCGGGCTGCGCCGGGCCCACCCATGACAGCGCAAGGATGACAGCGGCAATGACGGGCGCCAGCGCGCCCGTCCCGTGCGATCTCGCAGGCGGCGCGGGAAACACGACGCGGAAACAGGCGCCACGACCGGACTCACCCTCCAGCACATCGATGCGCGCATTGTGCAGTTCGGCAATGCGCGCGCAGATGGAAAGCCCCAGCCCGCTGCCGCCCGACGCGGCCTGCGGCGCGCGGTGGAAACGCCTGAAGATCCGCTCGCGCTCCTCGGGTTGCACGCCATCACCGGTATCGATGACCTCGATGGTGGCCTGCTCCTGCGCACTGCGGGTCCGCACCGTCACCACCCCGCCGCGCGGCGTGTGGCGCAGCGCATTTTCCAGCAGGTTGCGCAGCAATACCGCCAGCAGCGCCCGATCACCCTGCATCGAGGCATGACCACCTTCACGGAGCAGCGTGATCCCGCGCTCCTGCGCCAGCACGCGCTGCGCATCCAGCGCGGAGGCGGCAAGTTCAGCAAGGTCGATCTGCTGCACCGCCTCGGGCCGCAAGGTCGAATCGGCGCGCGCCAGCGACAGCAGCTGCTCGACCAGCCGCGCGCTGCGATCCACACTGACGATGAGATTGCGGCTGGTGATCTCGCGCTCGGCCTGATCCTGCGCGCCCACGAGCACCTGGGCATTGGCCCGGATCGCCGCCAGCGGCGTGCGCAGCTCATGCGCCGCATCGGCCGTGAAACGGCGCTCGCGCTGCAGAGTCTGGCTGATCCGCTCCAGCAGCCGGTTCAGCGCCGCCACCAGCGGCAGCACTTCTTCCGGTGCATCCGGCGCCGCAATCGGCCGCAGGTCGTGCTCGCCGCGCTGGCTGACCGAGCGTGCCGTGGTCTGCAGCGGCCAGATGGTGCGCGCCAGTATCCACACGATGAGCGCGGTGGTCAGCGCCAGCAACAGCAGCGCGCCCATCGCGGCGTGCACCAGCGCCGCCTTGTTGAGCGCCTTGCGCGGCGACTGCGGCTGGGCGATCTGGATTTGCAGGGAGCGATCATCGCTCCACGCGGCATAGGTGCGCCAGCGCTCTCCGTTGACATCCGCCCAGCCGAAGCCATCTGCCTCGAAAGACATCAGCGGCTTGTCCGACAGGGCGTTCGACCGGTACCCCGCCTGCATGTCGCGGGTCCAGATCTGGAACTGGAACCCATACGGGCCGGGGTTCGTCTCGGCGCGCAGCAGCTCGATGCCCAGCATCTGCCCATGCTCGGCGAGCTCGTGATGCGCCAGCTGCAGCATCAGCCCGGCCGTCTCGCGCATGGAATCGTCCAGCAGCTGGCTGCTCGCGGCGCGGGTGGCCAGATAGTTCTGCGAGGCATCGGCAATGAACAGCAGCGCCGCCGTGCCGGCAAGCCAGGCCAGCAGGCGCCGGCGCAGCGACCAGGGCCGCGACCGGCTCATGCCGGCTCCGCGGGCGGCGCGTCGATGACGTAGCCCTGTCCGTGCACGGTGCGGATCAGCTCGCGCCCCAGCTTGCGCCGCAGGTTGTGGATGTGCACTTCGATGGCATTGCTCTCGATCTCGTCTCCCCAGCCATAGAGCGATTCCTGCAACTGATGCCGGGAGCGCACCTGGCCGGCGTGCTCCAGCAGGTATTGCAGCAACGTGAACTCACGCGCCGTGAGCGTGATGCCGCGCCCGCCCAGGGTCGTCTGCCGCGCGGCCGGATCGACGCGCAGCTCACCGTGAATCAGCAGCGACTGCGATCGGCCCATCGAGCGGCGATGCGCGGCGCGCAGCCGCGCGGCCAGCTCATCCAGATCGACCGGCTTGACGATGAAATCGTCGGCGCCGCTGTCCAGACCCTGCACGCGATCGCCGATCTCGTCACGCGCGGTCACCATGAGGATAGGAGCCTCGAAGCCCGCCGCGCGCAGCCGCCGCAGCACGACCAGACCATCCTGGCGCGGCAGGCCGATGTCCAGCAGCAGCGCCTCGTAGTGCCCGGCGCGCGCCGCAAGCTCGGCCGCAACGCCGTCCCGCACCCAGTCCACCCCATGGCCGCGCTGCGCGAGGCCGGTCTTCAGGGCCTGCCCCAGCTGCGCATCATCCTCGACCAGCAATACACGCACGCCCGACTTCCCCATCACATACAGCGGGCCAGGCCCGCTCCTTAATGGAAGCTTAAGCCCTATCGAATAACTTGCACCGTCTATGCTCTCTTCCAGCCCCATCATCAGCATTTCCCTGATGGCCACCCTGCTCGCGCTGCTGGCCGGCGCAGGCGCCGCCGGGGCCGCGGAGAACGGATTGCGCCTGTCCGAGGCGCAATTGCAGGCCGCGCGCGTCGCCTTCGCGCCCGTGCAGAGCGCAAGCGACGCCACGCCGGACACACCGGGAGGCGCCGCATTGCGGCTCGTCGGCCGCACCCTCATCCCCAACACCGCGCTGGATGTGGTGCTTGCACCAGCGGCCGGACGCGTCGAGGCCCTGCTGGTCAATCCGGGCGAGACGGTGCGCGCCGGGCAGCCGCTGGCGCGCCTGCACAGCGCCGAGGTGCTGGCCATGCAGCGTGAGCTGGTCAGCGCCCGCGCCCGCGCCGACGTGCTGCGCGCGCGCGTGACCCGCGACGAGAGCCTCTACGCCGACGGCATCATCGCCCGCAACCGCCTGGAAGAAGCCCGCGCCGAGCGGGATGACGCCGAGGCGCGGCTGCGCGAGCAGCGGCAGCTGCTGCGCCTGGCCGGACTCACCGACGGCGCCGTCGACCGCATCCGCGGCGCGACCGATATTTCCGCGTCGCTGACCCTGCGCGCGCGCCGCGCCGGCACCGTGCTGCACCAGGACGCCCGGCCCGGACAGGCCATGAACGCCGGCGATGTGCTCTACCAGATCGCAACGCTCGACCGGCTGTGGCTCGAGCTGCAGGCCACGCGCGAACAGGCGCGGCGCATATCCAGCGGCGATCGCGTGACGGTGGAAGGCTGCCCGGACCCAGGCCAGGTGATCGCCACCTCGCTGCGGCTCGACGATCACAGCCAGACCGTGACCGTGCGGGCGGAGCTGCCTGGCTCGGCGCAATGCCTCGCGCCCAACCAGAACGTGGAGGCGGCATTGAGCCCGCGCGCGCACGCGACCGGCCTGCTGCGCGTACCCGAAAGCGCGCTGATCCGCCAGGACGGGCGCGACTATGTGTTCCTGCGCGAACCCGGCGGCGTCCGCGCCGTCGAGGTGCAGGTCGAACGCCGCGCCGGCGGCAGCGCGCAGATCAGCGGCGCACTGCAGCCCGGCAACGAAATCGCCACCACGGGACTTGCCGCCCTCAAGGGCCAGTGGCACGGGCTCGGGGCCGCAGCCGAGTAAGATCATGCTCTCGCGTCTCGTCGCCCTCTCACTGTCGCAGCGCCTGCTGGTAGTAGTACTGACCCTGCTGCTGCTCGGAGTCGGCATATGGGCCGCGCGTTCGCTGTCCATCGACGCCTTTCCCGACATCTCCACCACCCAGGTGAAGGTGATCATGAAGGCGCCCGGCATGACTCCCGAGGAAGTGGAGACGCGCATCGCGGCGCCCATCGAGCAGGAGCTGCTGGGCATTCCCGGCCAGACCATCCTGAGGTCGCGCTCCAAGTACGCCATCGCCGACATCACACTGGATTTCGTCGACGGCACCGATATCTACTGGGCGCGCCAGCAGGTCAGCGAACGCCTGGCCGGCGTGCAGGACAGTCTGCCGGCCACGGCCACCGGCGGCCTTGCGCCGATCTCCACGCCGCTGTCGGACATGTTCATGTTCACGCTGGAGGGGCCCCACTCCCTCGAAGAGAAGCGCACGGCGCTGGACTGGACCATCCGCCCGCAATTGCGCGGCTTGCCCGGAGTCGCCGACGTCAATGCGCTGGGCGGCTTCGTGCGCAGCTTCGAGGTGGTGCCCGACATCATCGCGCTCGCGGCCCGCGGCATCACTCTCGGGCAGCTGCACGCCGCGCTGGAAAGCAACAACCGCAGCGACGGCGCCGGGCGCCTGCCGGACAACGAAGAGACCTGGCTGGTGCGCGCCGACGGGGACCTGCGCACGCTGGATGATGTGCGCGCCATTGTGATCGCGGGGCGCGGCGGCAGCGTGGTGCGCGTGGGCGAAGTCGCCGAGGTGCGCATCGGAGCCCTGACGCGATATGGCATGGTGACCCAGCAGGGCACGGGCGAGGCCGTCGAAGGACTGGTGCTGGGCCTGCGTGGCGCCAACGCGCAGCAGGTGGTCGAGAGGGTGCGCGAGCGGCTGGCCGAGATCGAGCCCACGCTGCCGCCGGGCATGACCATCAGCACCTTCTACGATCGCGGCGAACTGGTCGAGCGCGCCATCGGCAATGTCAGCCGCGCGCTGCTTGAAGCGGCCGTGCTGGTGGTGATCCTGCTGTTCCTGTTCCTCGGCAACCTGCGCGCGGCGGCGGCCGTGGTGCTGATATTGCCGCTGGCCGCCGTCGCCACCTTCCTCGCCATGCATCTGTATGGCTTGTCGGCGGACCTGATGTCCCTGGGAGGCCTCGCCATCGCCATCGGCCTGCTGGTGGATGCCGCGGTGGTGGTGGTCGAGAACATCGAGGCGCGCCAGGCACAGACGCACAGCGGCCCGCCCCAGTCGCGCCTGCACGTGATCTATCGCGCCACCGCCGAGGTCGCGACGCCGGTCACGGCCGGCATCGCCATCATCGCGATCGTGTTCCTGCCGCTGCTGAGCATGCAGGGGCTGGAGGGCAAGCTCTTCAGCCCGGTGGCCCTGACCATCGTGTTCGCGCTGCTGGCTTCGCTGCTGCTGTCGCTGACGGTGGTGCCGGTGGCCGCCTCGTGGCTGCTGGCGGGAACGCCGCACCAGCCGCCGCGGATGGTGCAGATCCTCGAACAGCGCTACCGCCGGCTGCTCCAGTGGTCGCTGGCACGCGAGAAAATCGTGTTTGCCGCCGCGGGCGTCACGCTTGCCGTCGCGCTCGGCCTGTTCCTGATGATAGGCAAGTCCTTCATGCCCACCATGGACGAAGGCGACGTGGTGATACAGCACGAGAAGCTGCCGTCCATCAGCCTGGCGCGTTCGGCCGAGATGGACCTGCAGATGCAGGAAGTGCTGCTCGCCGAAGTGCCGGAGATCGAGCGCATCGTCTCCCGGCTCGGCTCGGATGAGCTGGGCCTCGACCCGATGGGCGCCAACGAGACCGACGGGTTCATCAAGCTCAAGCCGCGCAACCAGTGGCGCAAGGCCGACAAGGCCTGGGTGGTCGACCGCATACGTGAAGTCACCGACCGCTTTCCCGGCGTGGCCACCAGCTTCACGCAGCCCATCGAGATGCGCGTGTCCGAACTGATCTCCGGCGTGCGCGGCGACCTGGCGGTGAAAGTCTTCGGACCTGATCTTGCGGTGCTGGACGAACTGGCAGCGGGCATCGCCGTGGAGCTGGAAGCGCTGGAGGGCAGCGAGGACGTCACCGCCACGCAGAACACCGGCGTGCAATACCTGCAGCTTGCGCTGGACCGCACCGCGATCGGCCGGGCCGACCTCAGCGTCGAGGATGTACAGGACGATCTGCGCGCATTGCTGGAGGGCCGTCTTGCCGGCGTCGTCATCGAGCAGGGGCGCCGCTCGCCGCTGCTGCTGCGCGGGCCGCAGGGAGGCAACGAGAACGGACTTCAGCCGGAGCTGTTCGCGCAGCTGGCGCTGCCCGCGGACGATGGCGGCAGCCTGCCGCTGAGCGGGCTGGCCCGCCTCGAACGCACCACGGGCCCCGTGCGGGTGGACCGCGAGAACGGCACGCGCATGACGGTGGTGCGCGCCAATGTGCGCGACCGCGATCTGGTGGGCTTCGTCGAGGAAGCCAGGGCGCGCATCGGCGAGAAGATCGAGCTGCCCAGCGGTTACCGCCTCACCTGGGGCGGCCAGTTCGAGAACCAGCAGCGCACCGCGCAACGGCTGATGCTGGTGGTGCCCGTCGCCCTGCTGCTCATCTACCTGCTGCTGTTCGCCACCCTGGGTTCGCTGCGCCAGGCAGGGCTGGTGTTCGCGAACATTCCCTTCGCGCTGGTCGGCGGCGTGTTCGCGCTGGCGGTGACCGGCGAGTATCTCTCGGTGCCGGCCTCCGTCGGCTTCATCGCCCTGATGGGCATCGCCGTGCTCAATGGCCTGGTGATGATCAGCTACTTCAACCAGCTCCACGCCCGCGGCCTGGCGCTGGACGAGGTGGTGCGCGGCGGCGCGGTGCGGCGCCTGCGCCCGGTGCTGATGACGGCCAGCATCGCCGCCTTCGGACTGGTGCCGCTGCTGATCGCCACCGGCCCCGGCTCCGAGATCCAGAAGCCGCTGGCCATCGTGGTGATCGGCGGACTGGTCAGTTCAACCGCGCTGACGCTGGTGCTGCTGCCGGCGCTGTTCCGCCGCTTCGGCCTGGAGAAGTAGATGGAGACCGCCGCCAGAACCTTCGATTGCCTGCTCACCATCTGCGGCCCGGCAAACCTCGAAGAGGAACTGATCGACATCCTGCAGGGGCAACCGCAATGGGTCAGCGGCCTTACGACCTTTGACGCCGAGGGCTTCGGCGCGGGCACGCGCCTGCACTCGAGCATCGAGCAGGTACGGGGGCGTGCGCGGCGCTGCGTGCTGCAGGTGCCGCTGCTCGATGAACATCGCGAACCACTGCTCGCCGTGCTGCGCGAACAGATAACCAGTGACGAAGTGGCCTGGTGGAGCACACCGGTCAACGGCTTCGGGAGGCTGGCGTGAGAGCCCTGTGCACATGGGCCATGCTCGCGCTGCCGACAGTCCTGGCCGCCGCGTCGCCGCCGCTTTCGCTGCCGCCGGAAGCCGAAGTGCGGCAGGCACTGGAGCAGGCGCCGCGATTGCAGGCCGCCCATGAATCCATCCCCGAGGGCCAGGCGCTGGAGCGCCAGCTGCGCGCCGGCACGCATGAGTGGGAAGTCTCCGCGCTGAGCCAGCGGCGCACCGACCCAGCCGGCATCCCGTACACCGAACAGGAATACGGACTGCAGCGCGGCGTGCGCTGGCCGTGGAAAACCTCGCTCGACCGGCGCATCGGCGCACAGGCGCGCGAGATCGGAGAGCTGGCCTATCTGGACAACTGGCACGAGGCCAGCCGCACACTGCTGGATCTGTGGTTCGGCTGGCTCGACGCCGAGAAGGCGCTGCGCCTGCTGGACGACCAGCTGGCGCTGCTCACCGCGCAGCAGCAGGTGGTGCAGCGGCGCGTGGAGGCGGGCGATGCGGCGCGCCTGGAATTGCAGCTGGCCATGACGGAGACCCGGCGTCTGCAGGCCATGCGCGGCGAAGCGGCGCGGCAGACCATGCAGGCCAGAGAGGCGCTGACACGCGAGTTCCCGCATCTGGCCAGCGCCGCGCCCGCACAGCTTGCGGAGCCCGCCGGGCTGCCGGAAGACGATGAGGTGTGGATCGAGCGCATCATCGATGCCAACCACGAGACCACCCTGGCTGACACCCGCGCCGCCGCCGCGAGCCTTGCCGCCGAGCGGGCCGGGCGCGAGCGCCTTGCCGACCCGACCATCGGACTGATGTACAGCGACAACCTGGATGGCAACCGCAAGGTCGTCGGCCTGCGGATGTCGCTGCCACTGGGCGGAAGCGCCCGATCAGCCAGCGCGGCGCTGAGCCGCAGCCAGGCGCGCGCCGCGGCCAGCACCGCCACCGGAACGCGGCTGGCCGTCGAATCCGCGGCGCGCGTGGCCGTGCACGAAGCGCGGCTGAGCCAGCAGGCCTGGCAGGAACTTTCCGCCGCGTTGCGGCAAGCACAGGAAACCGCCGACGCCGTGGCGCGCGGCTACACGCTTGGGGAATTCGACAGCACCACGCTGTTCAACTCGCGGCGCGCGGCGCTGGAAACCCAGCAGCTGGCCGAATCTTCCCGGGTGGCCGCGCTGCGCGCGCATGCGCGCGTGCTGCTCGATGCGCATGTGCTGTGGGACGCGCCGCATCACGACGATGCGCACGACGACGCCAGGCGCTAGCCGAAGTTGATCGTCGCCTCGAGATTCGTGCGCGAATCGGCATTGGCGAGCGCATCTTCCAGACTGATGCGGCCGGCCTTGTAGAGCGACACCAGCGCGGCATCGAAACTCTGGATGCCCTTCTCGCCGCTGTTGCGGATCGATTCCTTGATGGAGCCCACGTCGCCCTTGCGGATCAGCTCGGAGATGTGCGGCGTGTTGATCATGATCTCCACCGCCGCCACGCGCCGGCCGTCCACGCCGGGCACCAGGCGCTGGCCGAGGATGGCGCGCAGGTACTGCGACATGTCCAGCAGCACCTGCGGGTGCTGCTCATGCGGGAACATGTTGATGATGCGGTCCATGGTCTCGGCGCAGTTGTTCGCATGCAGCGTCGCCAGCACCAGATGGCCGGTGCCGGAGAGGTTGATGGCCGCCTCCATGCTTTCGCGGTCGCGGATCTCGCCGATGAGGATGACATCGGGCGCCGCGCGCATCACGCCGCGCAGGGCGCGGGCGTAGGTCTTGGTGTCGAGCCCCACTTCGCGCTGGTTGACGATGGAGCGCTTGTTGGTATGCAGGAATTCGATCGGATCCTCGATGGTGACGATGTGATCCGAGAAATGCTCGTTGCGGTAGTTGATCATCGCTGCGAGCGAGGTGGACTTGCCACTGCCGGTGGCGCCGACCATGAGGATCAGGCCGCGCTTGTGGCGCGCGAGGTCGGTGAGCACCTCGGGCACGCCGAGCTGGTCCAGGCGCGGCATGTCGGCGGTGATGTAGCGCATCACCATGGCCGGATAGCCGCGCTGGTAGAAGATCGCGACGCGGAAACGGCCCAGTCCCGGCTCGGACAGCGCGAAGTCGATCTCCAGCTCGCGCTGGAAATATTCGATCTGCTCCGGCGTCATGAGCCCGAAGGCGGCGGCGCGCACGTATTCGGGCGTGAGCACCTGCTTGTTGATCGAGTGGATCTGGCCTTCGATCTTGATCTTGATCGGGGCGTTGGAGGTGAAGAACAGGTCCGAGGCCTTGCGCTCGACCATGAGCTTGAACAATGGCCGGATCTTGAAACCGGACGTTGCGGCGTCGGCCTTGAAATCGTCGGTCTCTTCCATCGGGCTGTTCACAGGCTTCTGCCCTCTTCTTCATCCATCAGCGACAGGCCGCCGGCATCGTCGGCCGGCCGGGAATCGCGCTTGCTTTCCAGCTTCACGCGCAGGCGCAGTTCGTTCTTCGAGTCCGCGTTGCGGATGGCGTCATCGTAGGAGATGAACCCACCTTCGTAGAGCTCGAACAGGCATTGATCGAAGGTCTTCATGCCGATGCGCGTGGAGCGCGCCATGACTTCCTTGATCTTGTGCACCTCGCCCTTGAAGATGAGGTCCTGGATCAGCGGCGAATTGAGCATGATCTCGGTGGCCGCGATGCGGCCCTTTCCGCCCTCGCGCGGCACCAGGCGCTGCGAGATCAGGCCGCGGATGTTCAGCGACAGATCCATCAGCAGCTGCTCGCGCTTCTCCTCGGGGAAGAAGTTGATGATGCGATCCAGTGCCTGGTTGGAGCTGTTGGCGTGCAGCGTCGCAAGCACCAGGTGGCCGGTCTCGGCGAACTGGATACCGTATTCCATGGTCTCTCGGTCGCGGATCTCGCCGATGAGGATCACGTCCGGCGCCTGACGCAGCGTGTTCTTCAGCGCGTTGTGCCAGTTGTCGGTATCCACGCCCACTTCTCGGTGCGTGATCACGCAACCCTTGTGCGGGTGGATATATTCGACCGGATCCTCGATGGTGATGATGTGGCCGCGGGTCTTCTCGTTGCGGTAGCCCACCATCGCGGCAAGCGTGGTGGATTTGCCCGAGCCGGTGCCGCCGACGATGATGGTAAGACCGCGCTTGGACAGCACCACTTCCTTGAGGATGGGCGGCAGGTCCAGATCCTCGAAGGTGGGAATCGTCGGGTTGATGAGGCGGATCACGCAGCCCACCTGCCCCTGCTGCTGGAAGGCGCTGACGCGGAAGCGGCCTATCCCTGGCGGCGCGATCGCGAAATTGCATTCCTTGGTGGCGTCGAATTCCTTCGACTGCCGGTCGTTCATGATGGAGCGCACCAGCACCGCGGACTGCTCGCCGCTGAGCGCGCGTTCGGTCTGCGGGCGGATCTCGCCGTCGACCTTCACGGCCGGTGGAAAGCCGGCGGTGATGAAAAGGTCCGAAGCCGAGCGCTCCACGACGCGACGCAGCAGATCCTGCATCAGCTTGATGGCTTGTTCGCGATCCATTTACAGGGCGTCCTTGTTGGCGGCCTTGAAACGCGCTTCTTCCTTGCTCACCACGCCCTTCTGCACCAGCTCCGTGAGGCACTGGTCGAGGGTCTGCATGCCATCCTTCTGTCCGGTCTGGATGGATGAATACATCTGCGCGATCTTGCCTTCGCGGATCAGGTTCCGGATGGCAGGAGTGCCGATCATGATCTCGTGCGCCGCCGCGCGGCCGCCGCCGATCTTCTTCAGCAGGGTCTGCGAGATCACCGCGCGCAGCGACTCGGAGAGCATGGAACGTACCATGTCCTTCTCGGCGGCGGGGAACACGTCCACGACGCGGTCGATGGTCTTGGCGGCGGAGCTGGTGTGCAGGGTGCCGAACACCAGGTGGCCGGTCTCGGCGGCGGTGAGCGCGAGGCGAATGGTCTCGAGGTCGCGCATTTCACCAACCAGGATGATGTCCGGGTCCTCGCGCAGCGCCGAACGCAGCGCCTCGGAGAAACCCAGCGTGTCGCGGCGCACCTCACGCTGGTTGATCAGACAGCGCTTGGACTCGTGCACGAACTCGATCGGGTCTTCGATGGTGATGATGTGGTCGGGGCGGTTGTCGTTGCAGTGGTCGATCATGCCCGCGAGCGTGGTGGACTTGCCTGAGCCGGTGGGGCCGGTGACCAGCACCAGCCCGCGCGGCAGCATGCACAGGTCGCGGAAGATCTTCGGCGTGCCCAGATCGTCCAGGCTCATGATCACCGAGGGAATGCTGCGGAACACGGCGCCGGCGCCGCGGTTCTGGTTGAAGGCGTTGACGCGGTAGCGCGCCAGCTTCGGGCTCTCGAAGGAGAAGTCGGTTTCGAAGAATTCCTCGTAGGCCTTGCGCTGCTTGTCGTTCATGATGTCGTACACCATGCTGTGCACTTCCTTGTGGGTCAGTGCCGGCATGTTGACGCGCTTCATGTCGCCGTCGACGCGGATCATCGGGGGAACGCCCGCGGACAGATGCAGGTCCGAAGCGTGGTTCTTAACGGCGAAAGCCAAGAGCTGGGCGATATCCAGGGCCATGGGAGCTCCGAAAGGGTCCGAGCCAGTATAGTTCAGGCCATCGGCACTCCCTATGTTAAGCACTCCGCAGAATTCACCCCCCGAATCCGGCATCGCCGCCAACCGCGCGCGGGTGCTGGCCCGTGTCGCCGCGGCGGCCGAGGCCGGCGGGCGGGATGTGCGTTCGATCACGGTACTGGCCGTGAGCAAGGGGCAAACGGCGGCGCGCCTGCTCGAGGCCATGGACGCCGGGTTCACACAGTTCGGCGAGAACTACCTCGCCGAAGCGCTGCCGAAGATCGAGGCGCTGCGCCAGCGCGCGCCGGTCTGGCATTTCATCGGCCGCGTCCAGGCCAACAAGACCCGCCCCATCGCGGAGCATTTCGACTGGGTGCATGGCGTCGACCGGCTGCGCGTGGCCGAGCGCCTGGCGGAGCAGCGGCCTCATTACGCCCCGCCGCTCAATGTATGCCTGCAGGTCAACATCGCCGGGGAAGCCAGCAAGGGCGGCGTCGCGCCCGCGGACGTACCGCAGCTGCTGGCGGCTGTGGCGCAGTTGCCACGGCTGGCGCTGCGCGGGCTCATGTGCATGCTGCCCTACGAGGCTGACTCCGCCACGCAGCATGCGCTCTTCGCCCGCATGCGGCAGCTGCTGGAACAGGCCAATGCCACCGGGCTCGGCCTCGACACCCTTTCCATGGGCATGAGCGGCGACCTCGCGGCGGCCGTTGCCGAAGGCGCCACGCTGCTGCGTATCGGCACGGCGCTTTTCGGCGCGCGGCAGTCAGCGTAGTCGATCAAACCACTCTCTAACGTGGCTAGAATGCAGCCCATGCAATCACTGGCATCGATACCCATCGCATTGATCGGCGGCGGCAACATGGCCCGCGGCCTCATCGGCGGCCTGCTTCGCTCGGGCGTCCCGCCGGGACGCATCACCGTCGCGACTCCGCGCGACGAGGCGCACAAGGCATTGCGGCACGATTTCGGTGTGCAGGTGACCAGCGACAACTGCGCGGCCGCCCGCGGCGCGCAGATCGTGATACTGGCGGTGAAACCGCAGGAGATGCCGCACGTCACGCGCGCACTGGCGAGTGCGCTGCCGCACCGGCCCGTGGTCATCTCGGTGGCGGCCGGCATCCGCATGGCCGACGTGAGACGCTGGCTCGGTGACGCCAGCGTGCCTGTGATCCGGGCCATGCCGAACCGGCCCGCGTTGATCGGCGCCGGCGCCAGCGGCCTGTACGCCGACGCTTCGGTGAACCCTGAAGCGCGCGCGCTGGCCGAGGCGGTGCTGGCCTCCACCGGCATCTGCGTGTGGGCACAGAACGAGCCCGACCTCGATGTGGTGACGGCGCTTTCGGGAAGCGGGCCGGCGTATTTCTTCTATCTCGCTGAACTCATGGCCAAGGCCGCCGAGGCGCAAGGGCTGGACAAGACGGTGGCCTACCGTCTGGCTGCACAGACCCTGGTCGGCGCGGGGCGTCTGGTGGAGGCGCACCCGCAGCCGGATCTGGTGCGCATGTGCGCCGAGGTCGCGTCCCGGGGCGGCACCACGGAAGCCGCGCTCAGGGAATTCGATGCCAGGAACCTGCCGCAGATCGTGCAGACCGCCCTGGATGCGGCGGCGCGGCGCAGCCATGAACTGGGCGTGGAGTTCGGCAGCAAATGAATGATGCACTGGTTTTTCTCGTCAGCACCCTGCTGAGCCTTTATCAGGGAGCGCTGCTGCTGCGCCTGATCATGCAGCTGACGCGCGCGGACTTCCGCAACCCCGCTGGCCGGGCCGTGGTGCAGATCACCGACCCGGTGGTGAAGCCACTGCGACGGCTGCTGCCCGCGGCCGGCAAGGTCGATACCGGCACGGTGGCGGCCATCGTGGGCGTGGGGCTGGTGAAGCTGCTGATCATCCAGATGCTGGTGTTCAGCGTGCCGTTGGGTCTGAACCACACGGTGCGCTTGCTGGCGATCGACCTGGCGCGCCTGGTGTTGCAGACCTACTTCTTCTGCATCCTGCTGTATGCCCTGCTGTCTTTCGTTGCGCAGGGAAGCTACTCGCCGGTGCAGCATCTGCTGGCCTCTGTCTGCGAGCCCATCCTGTCGCCGGTGCGGCGCCGTATTCCTCCCATCGGTGGGCTGGATCTGACTCCAGTGTGGATACTGATCGCCATCCAGGCGCTGCTGCTGATCGTTCGATAGCGCGAAAACCCTTTAAAAAAAGGCTTGCGCGGCATTGCGCATGTGCTATGTTTCGCGCCGATCACTTCAGCGGGGATGATCCCCGCGGAAAAGAACCATCAACATCGCGGGAGTTATCCATATGGCGAAGAAGGGCGGCGCACCTACGAAGTCAGAGATTCTGGCTACCATTTCCAAGGACACGGACCTGTCGCGCAAGCAGGTCAGCTCGGTGTTCGACTCGCTCTCCACCGTCATCCGCAAGAGCCTGCGCGCCCACGGCATCGTCACACTGCCCGGCCTGCTGAAGCTCAAGGTCGTGAAGAAGCCCGCCACCAAGGCGCGCGAAGGCGTGAACCCCTTCACCGGCGAGAAGATGACCTTCAAGGCCAAGCCGGCCAGCAAGAAGGTTCGCGCGCTGCCGCTGAAGAGCCTCAAGGCGATGGTGAACTAAGAAGCCACCGCGACCTCAAGTTCGCAAAAGGCCCGGAAAACCAAGGTTTTCCGGGCCTTTTTATTTGTATCGCGCAAAGACTGTTCGATCCGCGAAAAATCCGTCCGCATTGCGCGCAGATCTATGCGCTCTGCGTGAGGAAGGTGGTGACCGTATCCTTCAACGCGGCCAGCTGGCCATGGAAGAAATGCCCCACGCCCGGCAGCACCGCAAGCTGCGGCGGCGGCTGGATGCGGCGACACCATGCGATCACTTCCGCTGCATCGACCACCTCGTCCGCATCGCCCTGCACCACCAGCCACGGACAGGCGGGTGGATGAATGTCCTGCGGTGCTCCGAAATGGCGGGTGATGGCCGGCGCGATGGTGACGAGGCGCGCCACGGCGCCGACACCCGGCGCCATGCTGGCGCGCAGCGCCATGTGGCCGCCGAAAGAAAAACCCGCCAGCCACAACGCGGCATCGGGCCATCGCTGTCGCGCAGTGGCGACAGCTGCCAGCGCATCCTGCATCTCGCCGCGGCCATCATCGAAACTGCCTTCGCTGGCGCCGACGCCGCGGTAATTGAAACGCAATGCCGGCAACCCCAGATCATTGGCGGCACGACACAGCGTGGTGACCACCTTGTTGTGCATGGTGCCGCCATGCTGCGGATGCGGATGACAGACCACCATGCAGGCCGCCGGCGAAGCGCTGGCCGCAGGGTCCTCGATCAGGGCTTCAAGCGCGCCGGCACTGCCGGCGATCGTCACCGGCTGTGGCCGGGGCGGCGTCATTTCGACGCCTCGAGCTTTGATGCCTCGGGCTTCGATGCTTCGGCGGGCGTGAAATCCAGTGACACCGAATTGATGCAGTAGCGCAGGCCCGTGGGTTCCGGACCGTCGTCGAACACATGGCCCAGGTGCGCATCGCAGTTCGCGCACAGCACCTCGGTGCGGATCATGCCGTGGGAGGTATCGCGCCGCGTCGTCACCCGCTCGCCGGCCAGCGGCAGCCAGAAGCTCGGCCAGCCGCACCCGGCATCGAACTTGGTGCCGGAAGCAAACAGCTCCGCGCCGCAGCACACGCAGGAATAGGTGCCGGGCGCGGTGTGCGCGGCATAGCGGCCGCTGAAGGGCCGCTCGGTGCCGCGCTCCTGAGTCACCTGCCAGGCCAGCGGCGAGAGCCGCTGGCGCAGTTCATCCGCCGAGGGTTTGTGTCGTTCGGTCATTGCAGCAGTTTCAGCAGCAGGCGATTGAGACGGCGGGCGTAGTCGCCGGGGTTGTCGATCTGGCCCTGCTCGGTGAGCCTGGCCTGATCGTACAGCAGCCGCGCCAGTTCCCCGAACTCGGCGTCTTCCAGGCCCGAGAGGCGTTGCACCAGCGGATGCGTGGCATTGAGCTCCAGCACCGGCTTCACCTCGGGCAGATCGCTCCGGCCGGCGGCCGCCAGCATGCGACGCATCTGTTCGCCCAGATCGTCCTCGGAACGGGCGAGGCAGGCCGGAGACTCGGTGAGCCTGTGGCTGGCGCGCACGGCGGACACCTGCCCTTCCAGCGCCTTGCCCACGCGCCCGAACAGCGCCTCGTGCGCCGGGTCGTCAGCTTCGGCCTTGGCCGCCTCGCCGCCGAGCTTCGACAGATCCAGGTCGCCGCGCGCGACGTCCTGGAAGCCCCTGCCTTCGAACTCACCCATCTGGCCCATGATCCAGGGATCGACACGATCGCCCAGCAGCAGCACCTCGACGCCACGCGCCGCCAGCTGCTCCAGGTGCGGGCTGCTGCGCGCCGCGGAGCGGCTGTCGGCAAGCTGGTAGTAGATCTTGTCCTGCCCGGGCTTCATGCGGGCCACGTAGTCGGCCAGCGAGGTCTTGTCCTCATCGCCTGCCTCGTGGGTACTGGCGAAGCGCAGCAGCGGCAGCAGCTTGTCGCGATTGCCGTAGTCCTCGGCCACGCCCTCCTTGAGCACCGCGCCGAACTCCTTCCAGAAGGTGGCGTATTTCTCCGGCTCGTCCCTGGCGAGCCTTGCGACCATGTCCAGCGCCCGGCGCGTCAGCGCGCTGCGCATGGCCTCGACTTCCGGATCGTTCTGCAGCAGCTCGCGCGAGACGTTCAGCGGCAGGTCGCTGGAGTCGACGATGCCCTTCACGAAGCGCAGGTACAGCGGCAGGAACTGCTCGGCGTCGTCCATGATGAACACACGCTTCACATACAGCTTCAGCCCGCGCGCCGCATCGCGGTGCGAGAGGTCGAAGGGCGCGCGCGCAGGCAGATAAAGCAGGCTGGTGTACTCGCGCTGGCCCTCCACACGGTTGTGGCTCCAGGCCAGCGGCGGCTCGCCATCGTGGGTGATGTGGCGGTAGAACTCGGTGTATTCCTCGTCCGTGATCTCGTTGCGCGGGCGCGTCCACAACGCCTTGGCCTGGTTCACGGCCTCCCAGTCGAGGGTCGCCGCGCCCTGTTTGGGCATGTACACCGGGAAAGCGAGGTGATCCGAATAGCGGCGCACCAGCGAGCGCAGCCGCCACACATCGGCGAACTCCTTCGCATCGTCCTTGAGCTTGAGGATCACCGAGGTGCCGCGCGCCTGGCGCGTGATGGTCTCGACCGTGAACTCGCCATCGGCCGAGGACTGCCAGCGCACGCCCTCGCCCGCGCCCAGCCCGGCCTTGCGGCTTTCCACCGTCACGGTGTCGGCGACGATGAAGGCCGAATAGAAGCCGACGCCGAACTGGCCGATCAGCTGCGAATCCTTCTGCGCATCGCCGGTGAGCTTGCCGAAGAACTCGGCGGTGCCGGATTTCGCGATGGTGCCCAGATGCGCGATGGCCTCCTCGCGCGCCAGCCCCACGCCGTTGTCACGGATGGTGATGGTGCCGGCCTTGTCGTCGGCCTCCACCCAGATGGCGAGGTCCGGCTCCTCGCCCAGCAGGGCAGGGTCGGAAAGCGCGAGGAACCGCAGCTTGTCGTTGGCGTCCGAGGCATTGGAAATCAGCTCCCGCAGGAAGATCTCGCGGTGGCTGTAGAGCGAATGGATCATGAGCTTGAGCAGCTCACGCACTTCCGCCTTGAAGCCCAGCTTCTCGGCGGCAACGGTTTCAGACATGAATGACTCCGGCGGGGGTTACGGGAATACCGTCACCGGAAGATGAGGCCCGGCAGGGCCTGATTCAAGAGGTCAGGGCGTCAGCAGGCGCTTCAGTGCCAGACCGCGCGTCGAGACGGCATGGCCCAGCGCGGCCGCCATGTGCCGGCCATAGCCGACATATTCGTCCAGCTCGTCCCAGAGCATCAGGAAGCGTTCCACGGAGCCTGTTACTTCTGCTTGAGCGGCGGTACGGCGTCGGACTCGAAGGACTGGCTCATCTGCTCCGACCAGTTCTTGTAGTTGGTCCAGCTGGCGAGATTGCGGCTGATGGCCGCATGACGCCCGCGACCGCGCTGCATGCGCGCCGCCCACTCGGCATAAAGCTCGCTGTCGCCCGGCAGACGCCGCTCTCCGGTGGTCGCCAGATCATCGCCGTGCAGTTCGCCGTTGGACATCGCTTGCTCGCTTTGGGCCGCGTTGGCGGCCGTGGATTCCTGTCACGAAGGAGCCTACGTGGCGCAGCGGTTAAATCGACAGGAACTGCATCACGTGGACGGCAATGAAGCCGCGATCGCGGCAAGGATCTGCCGCCCAGCCGCGGATGCTCAGGTGACGATGCGATAGCAGGGACGATATGTCGAACCCGGCAGCTTCATGCGACCGGCGGCGACGAAGGCGCGCAGCAGCTCGTCGAGCAGCCGCATCACCACCGGATCGCCGCGCAGTTCGAACGGCCCGTGCCGCTCGATCTCGTTGACGCCCTGCTCCTTCACATTGCCGGCCACGATGCCGGAGAAGGCACGGCGCAGGTTCGCCAGCAGGCGATGCCGCGGCTGATCGCGATGCAGCTCCAATGCCGCCATGCTCTCGTGCGTGACCGCGAAGGGGCGCTGGAATTCCTCGGGAATCCGCAGCAGCCAGTTGAAGCTGTAGGAATCGTTGGCGGCGCGCCGCGCCGCGCGCACCTCGCCGACCCTGCGCACCATCTCGCGCGCCACGGCCGGCGGGTCGCCGACGATCACCTGCAGGCGGTCGAGCACCTCGGGCCCCAGTGTGCCGGCGAGAAAATCGCGGATCATCGTGAAATAGGAAGCCGATTGCTCGGGACCGGTGAGGATCAGCGGCAGGCGCTCGGCCTCGTTGCGCGGGTCGAGCAGGATGCCCATCAGATAGAGGATTTCCTCGGCCGTGCCCACACCGCCGGGAAACACCACCACGCCGTGGGCCAGCCGCACGAAGGCCTCCAGGCGCTTCTCGATGTCCGGCATGATCACGAGCTGATTGACGATGGCGTTGGGCGGCTCGGCGGCGATGATGCCGGGCTCGGTGAGACCGATGTAGCGGCCATGGCCGATGCGCTGCTTGGCATGGCCGATGGTGGCGCCCTTCATGGGGCCTTTCATGGCGCCCGGCCCGCAGCCGGTGCAGACATCGAGGCTGCGCAGGCCCAGCTCATAGCCGACTTTCTTGGTGTACTGGTATTCGGCCTCGCCGATGGAGTGGCCACCCCAGCAGACGATCAGGTTGGAGCGGCTCTTGTGCTCCAGCACCCGCGCATTGCGCAGGATGTGGAACACGGCATTGGTGATGCCGGAGCTTGCCGTGAGGTCGAAGCGCCCGCCCTGCTCCACCTCGTGGGCGATGTAGACCACATCGCGCAGCACGGCGAACAGGTGCTCCTTCACGCCGCGGATCATCTGGCCATCGACGAAGGCGGTGGCCGGCGCATTGCGGATTTCGAGGCGAATGCCCCAGGGGCGCCGCACCACCTGTGCATCGAAATTGGCATAGCGGTCGAACAGCTCGCGGGCATCGTCGCTGTCGCTGCCGGCATTGAGCACGGCCAGCGCGCAGCGGCGGAACAGCGGGTGCACACCGCCTTGCCCCGAATTCAGCAGGATGTCGATTTCGGACTGGGACAGCGTTTCCAGGCTGCCACGCGGTCCGACGCTGGCGTCAACCGTGTCAGGCGCGTCGATTACGGCTTCCAACACTCGACCTTCAGGGGAGGATTTCGATCGGGGTGTCGTTCTGGGTCAACAGCCAGATCTCGACCATGTCGGAGTTCGACACGGCGATGCAGCCATCGGTCCAGTCACGCGTGGCGTAGTACTCCGGAGTATGCCGCAGGCGATTGGGCAGACCGTGGATCATGATGGCGCCGCCCGGATCATCTCCATTGGCCTTGGCGCGCTTGATGTCCTCCGGCCGCGGATAGGACACCTGGATGGAGAGGAAATATTCGCTGCGCGCATTGCGCCGCGTGAGCTGGTAGCGGCCTTCCGGTGTGCGGAAATCGCCGACGCGCTCCTTGTGGCCCTCGGGCTGCAGGCCCAGAGAGACCTTGTAGCTGCGCAGCACTTCGGTGCCACGCAGCAATTCGAGCTTGCGGGCGGATTTGTAGACCACCACGCGAGTGGCTACCGGGAAAGCCTGCTCGCCCCTGGAAGGGGTGAAGCTGGCCTGCTGCAGCTGCGACATGGCCAGGCCCGGCGCAAACAGCAACGGCAGCGCGGACAGGAGCAGGAACAAGGGCTTGCGGCTCATACTGGATATTATAGACATGTGGCGACGGCCATCATGCGGCGCTGTTCACGCCGCCGGCGGCTCGTGCGGGGCGTCCGGAGCCGGGTCCGGGGTGGGTTCGCTGGCCGCCACGGCAGGCACGGCAGGCACGGCAACCTCCACCAGGGCGGGCATCTGGTCGGGCAGCCGCAGATTGCGCCCCTGGCGCAGCGCGGCGGCAGGGTCCAGCCGGTTGAGCCGGGCGAGCTCCGCCACGGCCATGCCGTGGCGCTGGGCGATCCCCGACAGGGTATCGCCGGCGCGCACCTTCACGCTCTGCGCGCGCGGCTGGCCCCGATACTGCTCGGTGGCCGCGAGATTGTTCGCCAGCAGCCCGTCCGTCCAGCTGCCTGCTTCGGCCGGCAGACGCAGACGGTAGCCCATGGGCACGAAACGCCGGCCTTCGACCACCGGCGGCCGCAGCGCGGGATTGAGTTGCAGCAACTGGCGCTGATCCACCTGCACGGCGCGCGCCAGCGCCGTCAGCGGCACATAGGCGGGCACTGCCACCTCGTTGAAACGCATGGGCGCGCGGCGCGCGATGTTGCCGAAGTATTTCTGCGGGTCGCGGTCGATTTCCAGAGCCGCCAGGAACGACACATAGAAATTGCGCGAGGCGAATCCGAAGCTGGGGCTGGTGTAGCGGCGCGCGATGGTGGCGATGTCGGTGGTGCCCATGGTGTCGCG